>NZ_JACBZA010000001.1:4676307-4988061 GCF_013408535.1 Actinopolymorpha cephalotaxi | reverse complement strand
CAGCGGGAGGAGCTCGCCTCGGTCTGGCAGCGGTTCAACGCCTCGGAGCTGGCGCCGGCGTTCACCACGGCGAGCACGTTGCTCGGGGTGAGTCAGCTGGGCTTCGGCGGTCAGCGCGTCGAACTCGACCTGACCGCCGCCCTGCCCGACTGAGCGCCACCCGACCGGGCTCAGTCGGACTGGGTTCAGTCGGACTGGGTTCAGTCCGGCTGGGCGCCGGACGTCACCCGCTCTTACGCCGGAAGGAACGCCGACCGGTCGTCGGAGCGAGACCTTCCTGGATCTTCTGCGACGCCTTGCCGGTCCCGTCGGCGGTCTGCTCACGGTGCTGGTGGCGCTTGCGCTCCAGGCTCTCGCGGAACTTACGGCGTACGTCGTCCTCGGCGTCGCCGCTGGTTGCCTCGGGTGCCTCGGCGCCGTCCTGGGTGTCGGGCACCTCTGCGGCGTCTCGTGCCGGCTTGGACCCGGCTTCGGGCTTACCCCGCTCTTTGCTGGCCATGGGGCAAAGCCTCGCACGCCTGCCCGCGAGGACGCGAGCGGATTGGCCGTGGCGTACCGGCGGGCGACCCACAGGCACGGGCAGGTCACCGAGCGGCGCGGGTGGACGCCGGTCGGTGACCGAGGTCGGTGGCGGTCGGTAGGGTCGCGGAATGGACATCAGCGTGTCGCGGGAGATCGCCGCGCCGGCGCGGCGGGTCTGGGACCTGCTGGTCGACTGGGAACGCCAGGGTGAGTGGATGCCCCTCACGAAGGTCCGGGTGCTGCCCGGTCCGCGCGAGGGAGTCGGCACCCGGTTGGAGGCGGTCACCGGTGTCGGGCCGGCCGGCGTGGCCGACCCGATGGAGGTGGTCGACTGGGCGCCGCCCGGTCGCTGCGTGGTCCGGCACGACGGCCGGGTGCTGCGGGGGAGCGGGACGTTCGAGATCGAGCCCCTCGCGGCGGACCGGTGCCGCTTCACCTGGCGCGAGGACCTCACCGCGCCCGGCGGAGCGGTCGGAGCAGCCGTGTTCGCCGGGCTCGGGCGGGTGTCCACGCCGTTCTTCGGGTACGCCCTGTCGCGGCTGGCCCGGCTCGCCGAACGCTGAGCAGGTGCCGCGCTCCGGGCCGGACATCGGCGACGGACGACACGATGGATGACGCGGTGGACATTCGGTGCCGTACGCCGCCCGGCCGAACCCGGTCGCGGCCGGCTCAGGTGGCCGCTGGAAGATAGACGACGCTGAACGCCGAACACCCGGGGGCTCACATGCCGCACTCGCCGACCGATCCGCCCGCCGCCCAGACGAACGCCGCCCTGACGGACGCCGTCAACCAGGGCGAACCGGGCGACGACGCGCTCCAGGCCCCCGACGAGGACCTCGACGACGACCTCGACGACCTCGACGACCTCGACGACCTCGAGGCGGCGGCCCGCCCGCGCGCATGGGCAAGTGTGCCCGGGTCCGAGGGGCCCTTCCCCCGGCTGCTCCCCCTGCTGTACGTGATCGGCGGCGCCATCGGCCTGGCCGCGGCGTTCGTGCTGATGGTCGAGAAGATCGAGCTGCTGATCAACCCGGAGTACGTCCCGAGCTGCAACCTCAACCCGATCATCTCCTGCGGTTCGGTGATGAAGACCGGGCAGGCCGCCGCGTTCGGATTCCCCAACCCGCTGCTTGGGGTGGCGGGTTTCGCGGTGGTCCTCACCATCGGCGCCGCGTTGTTCGCGGGCGCGACCTTCCGGCGGTGGTTCTGGCTGGGGCTGCAGGCCGGCACGGTGCTCGCGGTGATCTTCGTGCACTGGCTGATGTACCAGACGCTCTACCGGATCGGCGCGGTCTGTCCGTACTGCGTCGTGGTGTGGTTCGTGACCATCCCGATCTTCCTCTACACCACACTGCACAACCTCGACCGCGGCCACCTGCCCGGCGGCGGCGCCGGCCGGAAGGTCGCCGGCGTGCTGACCCGCTACCACGCGACGATCCTGACCGCGTGGATCATGCTGGTCCTGGTGCTGATCGGGACCCGGTTCTGGTCCTACTGGAGCACCCTGCTCTGAGCGGGCCAGGTGAGCGGGCGTCGGAGTGAGTCGGGCTGAGTCGGCCTGAGTCGGTCGGTACGTCCCACGGCGTAGGCGGGAGTCGTCCGCATGGGCGATTGCCCGGGCCCGGTGTGCGAGCGACTATGAGGCATGAGCACCGAGCAGCAGCCGATGAGGGCCTCGGACCGAGAGCGCGACGAGGTGGCGCAGCGGATCCAGGAGGCCACCGCCGAGGGCCGGTTGACGCTGGAGGAGTCCGGCGAGCGGCTCAGCGGGGTGTTCGCCAGCAGGTACCGCCACGAACTCGCCGCCCTGGTCGCCGACCTGCCGGCGAGCAGTCCGGCGGTGCCGGAGCGGACGGGGTCACCGGCCCGGCCGGCCCGGCCGTCCATGCAGCGGCCGTCCGGCGCCCGGCGATGGGGCGATCCCGGCCTGCTGATCCACACCCTCATCGTGGTGCTGTTGTCGGCCGCGATGCTCGGGCACTGGGTGGGCAGCAACCAGGGGCATCATCCGTGGCCGGTCTTCCCGCTGGTCTGGCTCTGGGTGAGCGTGGCCATCCACGCCCGCCGGCGAAACGACCGGGCCGATCGGCAAAGCCGCCCGTGAGAGCATTCTCGCGGAACGCCGGAGGGTGAGAGAACTCTTCGATTGACCGTGTTCGCGGCCGGTGTCCCGCGGTGCCGCAGAATCGGTCCTGCGGCCTTACGTTTCGTTTTTGTGGCCCGGGCAACGATCCTTGGTGGATCGTAGTCCGGGGGACTTGATGGCTACTCAAGTGCGGGGTGTGTCGCGGCCGGAGCCGGTGATACGCCACAGGATCGGAACTCTCGTCGTTCGTTGGCTGACGACGACCGACCACAAAGTCATCGGTCAGCTGTATCTCATCACGTCGTTCGTCTTCTTCCTGATCGCCGGCGTGATGGCGATGTTCATGCGCGCCGAACTCGCCCGCCCCGGTCAGCAGGTCTTTCGCGGTGACGGTGGAGCGCTGCTCTACAACCAGTTCTTCACCATCCACGGCACCGTCATGTTGTTGTTGTTCGCGACCCCGTTGTTCGTCGGATTCGCGAACGTCATCATGCCGTTGCAGATCGGTGCGCCGGACGTCGCGTTCCCGCGGATGAACATGCTCAGCTACTGGATGTTCCTGTTCGGCGGGCTGATCGTGATGTCGTCGTTCCTCGACCCCGACGGCGCCGCGGCCTTCGGCTGGACGGCGTACACCACGCTGAGCGGACCGGAGTACTCCCCGACGTTCGGTGGCGACCTGTGGGTGATGGGCCTCTACCTCGCGGGCCTGGGCACCATCCTGGGCGGGGTCAACTTCGTCACCACGATCGCCTGCCTGCGCGCGCCCGGAATGACGATGTTCCGGATGCCGATCTTCACCTGGAACGTGCTGTTCACCAGCATCCTGGTGCTGATGGCCTTCCCGGTGCTCGCCGGAACGCTGCTGATGCTGGAGGCCGACCGCAGGCTCGGGGCGCACGTGTTCGACCCCACGTCGTACGGGCCGCTGCTGTGGCAGCACCTGTTCTGGTTCTTCGGTCATCCCGAGGTCTACATCATCGCGCTGCCGTTCTTCGGGATCATCACCGAGATCATTCCGGTGTTCAGCCGCAAACCGTTGTTCGGGTACGTCGGCATGGTGGCCGCCACGACCGGAATCGCGGCGCTGTCGATGGCGGTCTGGGCACACCACATGTTCGTCACGGGCAGTGTGGACCTGCCGTTCTTCTCGTTCATGACGTTCCTCATCGCGGTGCCGACCGGGGTGAAGTTCTTCAACTGGATCGGCTCGATGTGGCGGGGATCGGTGACGTTCGAGACCCCGATGCTGTGGGCGATCGGGTTCCTGGTGACGTTCCTGTTCGGCGGGCTCACCGGGGTGATCCTGGCGTCACCGCCGCTGGACTTCCAGGTCAGCGACACCTATTTCGTGGTGGCTCACTTCCACTACGTCGTCTTCGGCACCGTGGTGTTCGCGATGTTCGGCGGGTTCTACTTCTGGTGGCCGAAGATGACCGGCCGGATGCTGGACGAACGACTGGGAAAGATCCATTTCTGGACGTTGTTCGTCGGATTCCAGATGACGTTCATGGTGCAGCACTGGCTGGGCGTGGAGGGCATGCCCCGGCGATACGTCAACTACCAGCCGGAGGACGGGTTCACCACCCTCAACACCGTGTCCACGGTCGGCGCGTTCCTGCTCGGCCTTTCCACGTTGCCGTTCATTCTCAACGTGATCGTCTCGCGCAACCACCCGAAGGTGGAGCTGGACGACCCCTGGGGCTGGGGTCGCTCGCTGGAGTGGGCGACGGCATCGCCCGCACCGCGCCACAACTTCACCTCCATGCCCCGGATCCGGTCCGACAGTCCGGCCTTTGATCTGCATCACCCCGAGATCGCGAGATTGGAGATCGAGGACAACACCCCCGCAACAACACCCTGAGAATCCGAACGGGACGAAGTTCGCCGGCGTACGCGCCCTTGTGGGGGGCGAGGCCGCAGGTGCTCGGCGTTTCGATCGGAGGATGTGATCACTTCCCCGTGCATCACACATTTTCCGATGACCTGCGAAGGAGGAGGGTCGGGATGACCGAGAATTCCACGTTGGACGTGGATACCGGCGTAAGGCTCGTATCCGAGGAACGGGGCGAGTACGGGGCCGGGCACATTCCGGCGCCGCGCGTGGAGCCCGAGAGTGCAAGGGGCCGGGGCCGGCCGTCGCTGGGTGGGCAGGGTCGCTCGCCACAGGTGACGTTCCGCGCTCCACCGGCTCTTCGGGCGATGGCCGAGGAGCAGGCCGCGCGGGACGGCAAGACGGTGTCCCAGCTCGCGCGCGAGGCGTTCGAGATGTATCTCGCCAGCAAGGGCGGCGCCGGGCTCGGCTGAGGTCGGCTGAGTACGGATCACTGACGAGCAGCGCCCGGGATCCTTCCCGGGCGCTGCTCGCTGCTGTCTGGTGACCGGTGAACCAGAAGCCGGTGAACCAGAAGCCGGTGAACCAGAAGCCGGTGAACCAGAAGCCGGTGAACCAGTAACCGGTGAATCAGAAGCCGGAGAAGAGGTACGGCGCGGCAGGCGGGAAGATCGTGCGCAGCGCCTGGGCGGTCTCGGCGTCGACGGTGCCGTAGCCCTGCAGCGTCAGCTCGGCCGGGTCGATGACGCCGTAGACCAGGGCGGCCAGCCCGTGTGAGGTCAGCCGGGCCGTGCCACCGGAGCCGTTGCCACCGGCGCTCCCGGGCGTGACCTCGAGGGTCCCGCCGCGGCCGTCCAGCGTCCAGGTGCCGGCCACGAAGGGGTCGTCCACCACCTCGACCGTCGCCCGGGCAGCACCGGTCGCGATCCCGGCCAGTCCGGGCACCGACAGTACCCGGCCCATCGGCGCGCTGTGGTTGGGCCCGCTGACCTTCGTCTCGTCGTCGTAGGCGAGGTCGACGTACCACAGGTCGGGGCGTTCGTCCGGCGGCAGCTCGAACGTGAACGAGCTGTACTGGTCGTGGTGGCGGGCCAGCCACTGCAGCAGGAGCGTGCGCCCGATCGGTCCGCGGGTGAGCAGCTGCCGGCCCTGGAGCTCGTTGCCGAAGCCGTTGGTGCGGTAGAGCAGGGCGCCGACGACCTCACCCTCGTGGCGGGCCAGGACGATCCAGTGCTTGTTCTCCTTCGCCACCTCCACGGTGCCGGCCCGGGTGAAGATCGAGAAGCCGTGCCGCTCGCGAAGGAGCGTCTCCAGCAGGGCGTAGTAGTCGTCGAACACCTCACCGATGCGGTGGACGCTCACCTCGCCGGGCACCTCGACCCGCAGCATCCGCTCCAGGCCGCGGGCCTCCAGCCGGATGCTGCGCGGCTTGGGGAACCCGACGTAGCCGAAGCGTTCGTAGAACGACTGCCGGAACGGGTAGAGCGTGCTCAGCACGTGCCCGCTGTCACGCATCTCCTCGTGCATCTGCGTGAGCAGGGTGCGGACGTGGCCGCGCCGGCGGGCCTTCGGGTGGGTCGCCACCCCGCTGATGCCGACCATCGGGAACACCGTGCCCCGGACGTTGTGCCGCATCGAGATCCCGGCCACGACGGCTTCCGCCTCGTCGCCGCCGAACGCGACCAGGTTGACCCGGGAGTCGTCCGCCTCACCGGACTCGAGCTCGGCCCGCTGGCGCTCGACCTGCTCGTCGGGGACCGGTGAGCTCGAGAAGGCGTACGCCCACAGGGGGTTGGCGGTGGTGAGCAGCTCCGTGCCGCTCACCCGGCGGATCGTGGTGGCGGGGTCGGCCGCGCCGTCCTTGCTGGTGGCAGCGGGCGAGGTGGCGGCCTGCGTACCGGCCGGGTCCGGGATCGTGTTCACAGTCGGCGACCCTAACGGCCACCACCCCCAAAGGCCCAGAGGGTCGGCACGGTGACGGTCCGGTCACGCACCGCGCGACCGTCTCCTGATCACCACGTCACCGGATCACCGGGTCACCGGGTGGTGCGGGCGCCGCCGTTGACGTGCAGAACCTGTCCGGTGATGTGCCGGGCGCCGTCGGAGGCCAGGAAGTAGGCCGTCTCGGCGATGTCGGCGGGCTGCCCGATCCGGTCGTTGAGGGTGGCCGTGCGCAGCTGGTCCCGCCGCTGCGGCGTCATCCGGTCGCGGAAGAACTCCGTGGTGGCGATGTAGCCGGGTGCGATCACGTTGGCGGTGATCCCGCGCGGGCCGAGAACGGCCGCGGTGCTCAGGTTCCAGGTGGTCAGCGCCGCCTTGGCCGCGCCGTAGGCTCCGGCGCCGTTGTCCGCCGCGATCGAGCCGACGGAGATCACCGATCCGTGGTCGGCGATGCGGCCGGCGAGCGCGTGCGTGGTGAGGACGGCGGTGAGCACGTTGGCCTCGAAGTTCGTTCGCCACTGGTCGGCGAGGGATTCCAGACTGTCCGGTTCCGCGAGGTCGAAGTCGGTGTTTCCGCCGGCGTTGTTGACCAGGACGTCGACCCGTCCGGGCAGACGTTCGGCGAGTTCGCGTACCTGGGTGGGGTCGGCGCCGTCGCACCGGACGGCCTCGATCCGGCCGGTGCCGGCCCGCACGGTCTCCTTCAGCGGCTCGGGCCGGCGCCCGGTCACGACCACGGTGTCGCCGGCGGCGTCGAACCGCAGGGCGATCGCACGGCCGATGCCGGTGCCGCCGCCGGTGACCACGATGGTGCGGGACATGGTGGCTCCTTCGGAAGGCGTACGTTTAGGTCTAAACGTACGCCGGGACGGGACCCGGACGTCAAGCCGGGAGGATCGATGGCGAAGAAACAGGTGCCCCGCGAGGACGACGACCTGGCGGCGCGGATCGCGACGGCCTGGGAACGCGAACGCCCCGGCACGCCGGTCGGGTCCATCGGGGTCGTCTCCCGGGTGTGGGCGCTGGCGAAGGCGTTCGGTGAGAACCGCCGCCGCGTCCTCGCCGCGGCCGGGGTGGACGCGGCGACTCTCGACCTGCTGAGCACCATCCGGCGCGCGGGCCCGCCGTACACCCTCACCACCCGCGAGATCACCGAACGCACGTTGGTCACCGCCGGGGCCGTCTCGCAGCGGGTGGCCCGGGCCGAACGACAGGGCCTGGTTCGCCGGCGGCCCGTCGGGCCGGGGTCCCGGGCCGTGCGGGTGGAGCTCACCCGGCAGGGACACGCCACGGTCGAGCGCACCGTCGACCTCGTGCTCGGCCAGGAGGTCGAACTGCTCGGCGGCCTCGACGCCGGACAACGGGAGACGCTCGCCGAGCTGCTCCGGCTGCTGTTGCGCGACGTCCGGGAGCGGGTCGGCGAGCTGCCGCCCACCCACGTCGGCACCTGATCCGAGGACTTCGCAACGGCCGGGTTGGCCGGGTGCGGCCCAGCGAACCCACGGCGGGTGGCACCGGTGCGTACTCGTGCCAGGATCGTCGCCAGACGTCGAGCACCCGACCACCGGCGACCACCCACGAGGGGGCGGCATCCCATGACGACGAGCGGCGTACTCGAATGGCGCAGCGACGTCGACAGCACAGGTCGACTCGAACCCGGCCTGATCGAGCGGTACCGCCGCGACGGCTTCGTCCGGGTGCGCGGCGTCCTCGACCAGGCCGAGGCCGAGCACTTCCGCGGCGCGGCCGAACGCTTCCTGCAGGCGCACCGGTCGGAGAGCCTCGCGAAGGACCAGGTGTTCACCCAGCTGGTGAACGTCTGGCGGCAGGACCCGGCGATGAGCGAGCTCACCCTGCACCCGCGACTGGCCGGTGTGGCCGAGCAGCTCGCCGGAATTCCGTTGCGCATCTGGCACGACCACATGCTGGTGAAGGAGCCGCACAACGAGGCGGCGACGGAGTTCCACCAGGACCGGCCGTACTGGCCGCACGACGGCGACCGCCACTCGCTGTCGGCCTGGATCGCGCTGGTCGACGTGCCACCCGAACGCGGCTGCATGACCTTTCTGCCCGGCACGCAGGAACTCACCGGGTTCCGCCCGCAGAACCTCCGCGACGAGGAGGACCTGTTCGACCTCGACCCGTCGCTTCGCTGGGTGCCGCGGGTGACGGTTCCGCTGAAGGCCGGCGACTGCACCTTCCACAGCAGCTACACCGGCCACATGGCGACCCCCAACCGGACCGACCTGGCGCGGCTGGCGCACGTGGCGATCTACATGGACGCCGGTACAAAGTTCTCCGGCGCGCCCCACCCGGTGACCGAGCCGCTCGGTCTCACCGCCGGTCAGTCGCTGGACGGAGAGATGTTCCCGCGCCCGGGCGCATGACGAATTCCCTTCACCAGTAGGGCATTTCGGCGGGTCCGCTTTAATTTCGTCGGACGGCTTCTGTGGTGCGAAGCCGGCTGTCGTACGAATATGTTTCCGGTGCTTTCGTGTTCGCGAGGTCGGCCCATTCCCGAATGCCGGGGACGCCTCCATCCGAGTGTTTTCCCGCGTCTATTCGCCGTGGTGACCGGACTGGCCAACCTTGACCAGGCAAAGGCGTTTCGCGGCCTCCCTCGGATAGGTACCTTCCGAGCGGCAGGTGTTGTTTGTTCTCTGGTGGGGGCGCCGCTTCCGCCGCGAGGAGGCGAATCGCCGTGGAGCCACCCGACGTGGAGTCGTCCGGCCCGTGTTCGTCACGGCCGGCCCGGAGGGTACGGGAAGCGCTCGCGCTGCTGGTCGGTGTGGCGGTGGTGGCCACCGCCGTTCCCGCGGCGGCCGAACCCCCGGACCCGCAGAGCATTCCGAGCCGGCACCAGGTGGAGGTGGCGCGCGGCCGGGCCGCGGACGCGGCGGCCGACGTCGGTCAGGTGCAGGCCCGGCTCGCCGAGGCCGATGCCCGGATGCGTGCGCTCGACGTCGCCGCGCAGATGGCCGTCGAGGCGTACGACACCGCCGTCTTCGGTCGTACGAAAGCCGGCCAGGCGGCTGCTGCCGCGGCGGCGCGGGCGGACCGGGCACGTCGTCAGGTCGAGCAACGCCGGCGTGAGGTGGCCGGCCTCGCGGTGGCCGACTACAGCCAGGACGGCCGGCTGACCGAGATCGTCGCCTACCTGGACGCCGACGGTCCGCGCACCATGCTGGACCGCGCGTCGACGGCGTCGATGGTCTCCACCTCCGCCAACGACGCCTACCAACGGCTGCGCGCCAGCCAGGCGGTCTCCCATGTGCTCGCGCAGGAGGCGACCGCCTCGGCGGGCGTCGAGCGCCGGCGGGCAGCGGACGCGGACCGGGCCCGGCGGCAGGCCGAGGCCGCCCTGGCCACCCAGACCCGGGCCGTCGGTTCGATCGAGGCCGAGAAGGCCGCTCTGGTCGCCCGGCTGGCCGCACTGCAGAACGTCTCCACCGACCTGGCCACGAAACGTCAGGCAGGGCTGGCCGAACAGGCCCGTCAGCGCGCGGAGGCAGCACGTCGCCGCGCCGAACAGGCCGAGCGTGCCCGCCGCCAGCGCGACCAGGGCCGTGCCGACGACAACGGCGGCGGCAGCAGCAGCAGAAAGAGCGGCGGCAACGAGAATCGCAGGGACAAGAAGGACGACGGCGACAACGGTGGCGGCAGTCGGAAATACGACGGCGGATCCTCGCCAGGCAAGGGCGGCGGGTCGTCGCGTCAAGGCGAGCTTGCGGTGGAGTACGCGCTGCGGCAGGTCGGTGAGCCGTACGTCTTCGGCGCCGACGGGCCGGGCAGCTGGGACTGTTCGGGACTGACCATGCGGGCCTGGGAGCACGCGGGCATCTCGATGCCGCACTTCGCCCGCGGTCAGTACTGGCAGTCGCGGAAGGTCCGGCTGGGCCAACTGCGCCCCGGCGACCTGTTGTTCTGGGCCAACAACCCGCGCGACTCGAACACGATCTACCACGTGGCGATGTACATCGGGAACGGCGAGATGGTGCAGGCGCCGCGCCCCGGTCGCGGCGTCGAGGTCAAGTCGATGTTCTACATGGGCAGGCCCACCCAGTTCGCCCGACCGCGCTGAGCCCCGGCACAATCGGCGAGCATGCCGGACCTGATCGCCTTTCTCACCGACTACGGCACGCGGGACGGCTTCGCCGCCGTCTGCCACGGGGTGGCCGCGACGCGGGCGCCGTCGGCCAGGGTGCTCGACCTCACCCACGACGTGCCGCCGCAGGACGTACGCCACGGATCGGTGGTGCTGGCGCGGGTGGCCCGGCACCTGCCGCCGGCGGTCTACGTCGCGGTCGTCGATCCGGGAGTCGGTACGACCCGCCGGGGGCTGGCGCTGCGGGCCGGAACGAGCGTGCTGGTCGGGCCGGACAACGGCCTGCTGCCACCCGCCGCGGACGTGCTCGGCGGTGTGTCCGACGCCTACGCGCTCACCAACACGACGTTGTGGTTGCCGGCCGTCGACCGGACGTTCCACGGCCGGGACGTCTTCATGCCGGTCGGGGCGTTCCTCGCCGCGGGCGGTGCGCTCGGCGAGGTGGGTGACCAGGTGGCGGCCGGCTCCCTGGTGCGGTTGCCCGCACCCGGCCGGACCAGAACCGCCACGTCACTCACGTGTGAGGTGACGTACGTCGACCACTACGGCAACGTGCAGTTGGCAGGAGACGAGGACGACCTCGTGGTCCTGCGCGACTGGGCCGCGCAAGGCTGGGTTGACATCGAGGTGACCGGGCCGGGACCGGCACGCGCGGGTGAGCCAGGGGAGCCGGGCGCGCCGGGCGGAGTACGCGACCGCGCGCGGGTCGGCCGGGCGTTCGGCGACGTACCGGCCGGTGAGCTCCTCGCCTACCTGGACTCCGACCGGCGGCTCGCACTGGCGGTCAACGAGGGTTCGGCGGCGGCCCGGTTGCGGGTGCGCGGCGGCGCCGTGATCACCGTCGCCGCGCCGACGGAAGCGTGAGCGGCCGGCTCCGAACGTCACCGCCCGGAGCCGGCGGCACCACCGCATGTCAGTGCAGGCCGGCGGAGGTCAATGATCTTCAGTGGCCGCCGTTGTCCTTCGCGCGCTGGATGGAGGCGTTGATCTCCTCCTCGGCCTCGGCCCGGCCCACCCAGGTGGCGCCCTCGACCGACTTGCCGGGCTCGAGTTCCTTGTAGACCTCGAAGAAGTGCTGGATCTCCAGCCGGTCGAACTTCGGCAGGTCTTCGATGTCCTCCATGTGGGCCAGCCGCGGGTCCGCGGACGGGACGCACAGGACCTTGTCGTCGCGGCCCTTCTCGTCGCGCATCCGGAACATCGCGATCGGCCGGGCACGGATCAGGCAGCCCGGGAAGGTCGGCTCCTGCAGCAGGACAAGGGCGTCGAGCGGATCGCCGTCCTGGCCGAGAGTGTCGTCGACGAAGCCGTAGTCGGCCGGATACTGCGTCGCCGTGAACAGCGTCCGGTCCAACCGAATTCGACCTGTCACGTGATCCATCTCGTACTTGTTGCGCTGACCCTTGGGGATCTCGATCGTCACGTCGACGTCCACAACGCCTGCCTTTCGTCTTAAGGACCTGCCCGCACAGTGTCCCGCACGTGCGGAGTCGACGGTGGCAGGGCGTTCGGTGCCCGTCGAGGGACGCCCGATCAGTGACGATCGCCCCTCCGGACGGGGGCCGGCCGGAGTGAGCCGGGGGAGGCATCGGCAGGTCCGTGCTGTCCGACACGTAAGGTCACCCGGCAGGTCGGGGTATCTGGACGGTGGGCTTTCGTGGCGGATCGGGGAGGGACGACACGTGCCGGATCGACGAGACGACAGGCGTTCCCACGGTGACGAGCCGGAGGGGCCGGGTCGCGAGGGGGCCGGCCGCGACCCGAGCCCCGACCCGAGTCCCGACTGGTGGGCGGACGAGCGCCGGAGGCGTCAGACCGAGCGCGCCCAGGACGCCGAGGGCGACCGGCCACGGGACACCGACCCTACGCCGGCGGCCCCGCTCCACCCGGCCACCGGCGACTCGGGCACCGGCAGGTCCGGCACCGGCACCGGCGACGCGGGCAGCGGTCACGCGGGCACCGGCCGGTCCCTGATCGACAGTGGTGTCCCCGGCCCCCGCCGGCGTCTGACCGCTGCGGGGGTGGCGATCCTGGTGGTCTGTGCCCTGGTGGTTGCCGGCGTCACGGTGGTGGCGACCGGTGCCGTACGCCTGGGTGGCTCCGGGGCCGGCGTCGCCACGTCGCCCGGCTCGGGCCGTACCACCTCCGCGTCCTCGCCGACGGCGACCCCGACATCCACCCGGGCGCCCGCCCGGGCCGTCCTGCCACCGCCCGGCGGGACACTGCCGACCGCCGCCGGTCTGGCGGCGGCCCTGAAGCGCGAGCTCGGCGTACCCGAACTCGCCAAGCAGCCCACCTCGGTCGCCATCCGGGACGTCACCTCGGGCCGGCTGCTGTACGGCAAGGACCCGTCGGCAGGTTTCATCCCGGCGTCCACCACGAAGCTGCTCACCAGCACCGCGGCGCTCGGCCTGCTCGGTCCGGACCACCGGTTCACCACGAAGGTGGTCCGCGGTGCCAAGCCGGGGCAGATCGTCCTGGTCGGCGGCGGCGACCCGTCCCTGGCGACCGCCGCCGCCCGGAGCCGGATCGCCGATCCCGCGCACAGCTTCCGCGACGCCCCGACCGTGGACAGCCTCGCCGCCCGGACCGCGAAGGCGCTGCGGGCCGCCGGCACCACGTCGGTGTCCGTACGCGTCGACGACTCGTTGTTCTCCGAGCAGGTCAACCCCAAGTGGGAGGCGCAGTACGTCCCGACCGGCGTGGTGGCCCGGATCTCCGCGCTGTGGGTGGACGAGAACAAGCTGTCCTGGCCCTCCCGGTTGCCGCGGGCCAAGGATCCGGCGGTGGTGGCCGGTGACGCGTTCGTCGCCGCGCTGGGCAAGAACGGCATCACCGTGACGGGAGAGCCGAGCCACGGTCGGGCACCGGCCAAGGCCGCGACCGTCGCCTCGGTCCAGTCGCCGCCGCTGGCGGACCTCGTAGGACACGTGCTGCTGGTCAGCGACAACGACGGTGCGGAGATCCTCGCCCGGCAGGTGGCGGTGGCCTCGGGAAAGCCGGCGACGTTCGCCGGAGCCGCCGCGGCGGTCAAGGCCGAGCTCACCCGGCTCGGTGTCGCCGGGGCGGACAAGATCTCGCTGTACGACGGAAGCGGGCTGTCCCGGCACAACCGGATCAGCGCCGACGTGCTCACCAAGGTCCTCGTGGTGGCGTCCCGGTCCCAGAACCCGAAGCTGCGCCCGGTCCTCGCCGGCCTTCCGATCGCCGGCTTCACCGGCAGCCTCGCCCGGCGCTTCGGCGGGTCGGACGGTGTGGGCCTGGTCCGGGCCAAGACCGGAACGCTGAGCGGAGTGTCCTCGCTGGCCGGTCTGGCGACCACGAAGGACGGCGCCACGCTGGCCTTCGCCGTGATGTCGGACAAGGCCACCAAATACGACCCGCACACGGCGATCGACGCCCTGGTGGCCGAGCTCGCCGACTGCGGTTGCCGTTGACGGACCCCCAGGTACACCCGGAACGGCGCGGGTCCAACCCTCGAGGACCCGCCCCGGCCCGGCCCGGAGGTTTCGCATCGATCGCTGGACGGTCGGCGGGAGCGCGTACGGTGGGGGAATGAGTCAAACCGAGGCAGCTGACGGCATCGACTCCATGGTCGACTGGGACCTCGCTCTCACGACCGCACGCCGTCTTCTCCGACCCGGACCCGACGTCAGCGTCGACGAGGCGCGGCAGGTGGTCTCCGACCTTCGCGAGTTCGCCCAGCAGGCCGAGGGACACGTGCGCGCCTACACCGGGCTGCAGGCCACCGGGGCCAGGGCTCCGGTCGTCGTGGTCGACCGGGCCGGCTGGACCCAGGCCAACGTCGACGCGTTCCGCCAGATCCTCGAGCCGCTGGCCGAGAAGCTGGCCGAACGGCGCGGGGCGGACTCGCCGATGGGCGCCCTCGGTTCACGGGTGACCGGGGTGGAGACCGGCGCCCTGCTGGCGTTCCTTTCCAGCAAGGTGCTCGGGCAGTTCGACCCGTTCTGGTCCGACGACCTCCCGGCGACGGTGCCCGAGCCGCGGCACAGCGCCGACCGACCCCAGGGCACCGGCACGTTCGTCGATCCCTCGGGTGGCCCCGACGGCCACTCCTCCGAGCTGGCGACGGCGCCGCCGGTGGGCCGGCTGCTGCTGGTCGCCCCCAACGTCGCCCACATCGAACGCGAGCTGGAGGTCGACCCGCGCGACTTCCGCCTGTGGGTGTGCCTGCACGAGGAGACCCACCGGGTGCAGTTCACCGCAGTCCCGTGGCTGCGTGACCATCTGCGTGGCCAGATCAGGTCGTTCCTGGAGCACACCGACCTCGACCCGAGCGCGGTGTTCGGCCAGCTGCGGCAGGGGCTTGAGCAGGTCGGCCGGATGGCCCGGGGTGGCGGCGACCAGAACGTCTCGTTCCTCGACCTGGTGCAGACCCCGGAACAGCGGGAGGTGCTCGACCGGGTCACGGCCGTCATGTCCCTGCTGGAGGGCCACGCCGACGTCGTGATGGACGGCGTGGGCCCGGAGGTCATCCCGTCCGTCGCCACCATCCGCGACCGCTTCCAGCACCGCAGGGGCGGCGGCAACTGGCTCGACCAGTTGCTCAAGCGCATGCTCGGCCTGGACGCGAAGCTGCGGCAGTACCGCGACGGCGCGGCGTTCGTGCGCACCGTCGTCAGCCGGGTCGGCCAGGACGGCTTCAACCAGGTCTGGTCCGGGCCGGACGCGCTGCCGACCAAGGCCGAGATCACCGACCCCGACGCGTGGGTGCGGCGGGTGCACGGCTTCCCGAACTGACTCGCCCACACCTGACCCACACCTGACCGGAAGCTGATCCATGGGGCCGTACCCCGCCGTCGCGTCGGTCCGGCTGGCGGTCCGCCGGGCGCTCGCCGACCTCCCACCGGGGGCGCGGGTGCTGGTGGCCTGCTCCGGCGGCGCGGACTCCACCGCGCTGGCCGCCGCCACCGCCTTCGAGGCCGCGCGGGCGGACTGGTCCGCGGGCGGGGTGACGGTCGACCACGGGTTGCAGGCCGGTTCGGCCGAGCGCGCCGCCGCGGTCGAGGAGTTCCTGCTCGGCCTCGGCCTGGCGCCGGTGGAGACCGCGACCGTACGCGTCGAACGGGCCGGCGGGCCCGAGGCGGCCGCCCGCCGGGCCCGCTACACCGCACTGGACGAGGTGGCCGACCGGCACGGCGCGGCCGCCGTCCTGCTCGGGCACACCCTCGACGACCAGGCCGAGACCGTGCTGCTCGGCCTGGCCCGCGGTTCGGGTACGCGGTCGCTGGCGGGGATGTCGCCCGGTGGCGCCATGTCCCGGAGTGGTGCCGGCCGCTACCGCCGTCCGCTGCTCGGCCTGACCCGCGCCACCACCGAGGCGGCCTGTACGGCGGAGGGGCTGCGGTTCTGGTCCGACCCGCACAACACCGACCCGGCGTACACCCGGTCCCGCGTCCGCCACCAGGTGCTGCCGGTGCTCGAACGCGAACTCGGCCCCGGCGTCGCCGCCGCCCTGGCCCGCACCGGTGACCTGCTCCGCGACGACGCCGACGCGCTGGACGAGGCGGCTGACGAGGCGTACGCCAAGTGCCGTACGCCCGGCCCGGCGGCCGGCGCCGCGGCGGTCGTGCTCGAGGTCGAGGTGCTCGCCGCGCTGCCGGCGGCGATCCGGCGCCGGGTGCTGCGGCGCGCGGCCCTGGCCGCCGGTAGCCCCGGCACCGACCTCACCGCGGGCCACCTCGCCGCGCTCGACGCCCTGGTCACCGACTGGCACGGCCAGGCGTGGGTGGAGGTGCCCGGCGACGTCCGGATCACCCGGCGTGACGGAGAGATCCGGCTGCGGCGGGAGCGGTGACACGGGCGCGGGGTGCGGGTCCGTACGCCCGGGCAGGTGTGGCACGCTGCTGCCAGATGCCCGGTTCGAGATGCGGAGCTGCGCGGTGGACCCCGAGCACATCAGTCAGGACCTGAAGGCCGTCCTCCTCACCGAGGAGGAAATCCAGAGCAAGATCCTCGAACTCGCCGCCGCCGTCGAGCGCGACTACGACGGCATGGAGCTCCTGCTCGTCGGCGTACTCAAGGGCGCGGTCATGGTGATGGCCGACTTCGCCCGCGCCCTGACCCGGCACGCCGAGATGGACTGGGTGGCGTACTCCTCCTACGGCTCGGGCACGCGCTCCTCGGGTGTGGTGCGCATCCTCAAGGACCTCGACACCGACATCACCGGGCGCAACGTGCTGATCGTCGAGGACATCATCGACACCGGGCTCACGCTGTCCTGGCTGGTGGCCAATCTGCGGTCCCGGGGTGCGGCGTCGGTGGAGATCTGTACCCTTCTGCGCAAGCCGGAGGCGGCCAAGATGGCGGTGTCGGTGAAGTATGTCGGTTTCGACATTCCCGACGAGTTCGTCGTCGGCTACGGCCTGGACCACGCCGAGCGTTACCGCAACCTGCGCTGTGTCGGCACGCTCGCGCCGCACGTGTACTCCGACTGAGCCCACCGGGGCCCGAACCGCTCGGACCGGACCTGGCCTGAGCAGTCGGACTGAGCAGTCGGCCTGGCGGGCATCGGGTAGGAGAGGCGCCGAAGGAGGTTCGACCTGGAGCAGTCGCCACGACCGCACGAGGTCGGCACGTCGCACGGCGTGCCGGTCCGGGACGTTTGCCCGGATCCGCACCACTAACGGGTGCTGCTGGGAACACTCGACCTGACCTGCGACGTTGCGTCTGTTGAGATAGACGGGCCAGAGTACGCCGTGGTGTGTCGGCCAACCGGCCGGTGTACCGTCGTACTTTCCTCACGCCGTGGGGCAAGAGCGGTGCGATCACCGTTCGAGGGACGGTCGTTCCGAAGCACCGCACCGCCCCCTGGCGATGCGGAACGATGAGCAGGAGGGACGGGGCCTAAAGCCCCGGGAGTATGGACGTCAAGCGATTCTTCCGCGGGCCGATCTTCTGGATCGCCGTACTCATCATCGCGATCCTGTTCGTCGGTGAAATCGCCTCGAGATCGGGCGGTTTCCAGGCGGAGGACACCTACAAGGTCGTCGACCAGATCCGGTCCAACCGCGTCGCCTCCGCCGTCATCGTGGGCGGCACCGACCAGGAGATCCGGATCACCACCAAGGACGGCAAGAAGCTGCGTGCCGCCTGGGTGAACGGCCAGGACCTCGAGCTGCAGAAGCTGCTCCAGCAGAAGGCCGACCAGAAGCAGCTGACCGACGGCTACAACGTCGAGATCGCCCAGCCCAGCCTGTTCGGGTCACTGCTGTCGACCCTGTTGCCGTTCGTACTCATCGCCTTGTTGTTCCTGTTCCTGATGAACCAGTTCCAGGGCGGCGGCAGCCGGGTGATGAACTTCGGCAAGTCCAAGGCCAAACTCATCAGCAAGGACACCCCGAAGTCCACCTTCAACGACGTCGCCGGCTGCGACGAGGCGATCGAGGAACTCGGCGAGATCAAGGAGTTCCTGCAGGAGCCGGCGAAGTTCCAGGCCGTGGGAGCGAAGATCCCCAAGGGTGTCCTGCTCTACGGCCAGCCCGGCACCGGTAAGACACTGCTGGCCCGCGCTGTCGCCGGTGAGGCGGGAGTCCCCTTCTACTCCATCTCCGGTTCGGACTTCGTGGAGATGTTCGTCGGTGTCGGCGCCTCCCGGGTGCGCGACCTGTTCGAACAGGCCAAGGCCAACGCGCCCGCCATCGTCTTCATCGACGAGATCGACGCGGTGGGCCGCCACCGCGGCGCCGGTCTCGGCGGTGGTCACGACGAGCGCGAGCAGACCCTCAACCAGCTGCTGGTCGAGATGGACGGCTTCGACGTACGCGGCGGCGTCATCCTGATCGCGGCCACCAACCGGCCCGACATCCTCGACCCGGCGCTGCTGCGCCCGGGCCGCTTCGACCGGCAGATCAGCGTCGAGGCGCCCGACCTGATCGGCCGTAACAAGATCCTCCAGGTGCACGCGCGCGGCAAGCCCATGCAGACCGAGGTCGACCTGATGGCGGTGGCCCGGCGCACGCCCGGCTTCAGCGGTGCCGACCTGGCCAACGTGCTGAACGAGGCGGCGCTGCTCACCGCCCGCCAGAACAAGAAGCTCATCGACGACGACGCGCTGGACGAGGCCATCGACCGGGTGATCGCCGGCCCGCAGAAGCGCACCCGCCTGATGAGCGACAAGGAGAAGAAGATCACGGCCTACCACGAGGGCGGACACGCTCTGGTGGCGGCGGCGCTGCCGGGCACCGACCCGGTGCACAAGGTCACGATTCTTCCGCGCGGGCGGGCACTCGGCTACACCATGGTGCTGCCGGACGAGGACAAGTACTCCACCACCCGGTCGGAGATGCTGGACAAGCTCGCCTACATGATGGGCGGCCGGGCCGCCGAGGAGCTCGTCTTCCACGACCCGACGACCGGCGCCTCCAACGACATCGAGAAGGCCAGCGCGCTGGCCCGGGCGATGGTCACGCAGTACGGCATGACCGAACGCCTCGGCGCCATCCGGTTCGGGGAGAACAACGGCGAGCCGTTCCTGGGCCGCGACATCGGTCACCAGCGCAACTACTCCGAAGAGGTCGCCGCCCTGGTCGACGAGGAGGTCCGCCGCCTGGTCGACAACGCGCACCAGGAAGCGTTCGACATCCTGGTCGAGAACCGCGACGTCCTGGACAGCCTCGTGCTGGAGCTGTTCGAGCACGAGACCCTGGACAAGGGCGAGATCGAGACCGTCTTCCAGCCGATCCGCCGGCGTCCGATCCGGCCCGCCTGGACCGGGTCGCCGACCCGCCGTCCGTCGGAGATCCCGCCCGTCGACGCGCCGAAGGTGACGCTGTCGCCCAACGGCAACCAGCCCGAGGGTGGCCTGGTGATCGCGCCGTCGCCGGAGGGTGAGTCGGACGTGCAGGGCGGACGCCCGACTCCGGGGGACCACGCCGAGCCGTCGTGAGGTCCGAACGGGATCGACGGGCCGACGACGACCGGCGACGACCGGCGACCGAAACCTCACGACGTACAGACCCACGACGTACAGAGACCGACGACAGGACTGCCGTGACCGCAGACGCGACGGGCGTGACTGACGTGACAGATCTGCACGCCCCGGCCGAGATTCCACCGTTCGACCACGGCCGGGCCGAGCGGGCCATCCGTGAGCTGCTGCTCGCGGTGGGGGAGGACCCCGACCGGGAAGGGCTGCGCGACACCCCGGCCCGGGTGGCGCGTTCGTACGCCGAGATGTTCGCCGGCCTGCGGATGACGCCGGAGTCGGTGCTGAGCACCACCTTCGACCTCGGCCACGACGAGATGGTGCTGGTCAAGGACATCGAGGTGTGGTCGGTGTGCGAGCACCACCTGGTGCCGTTCACCGGCAACGCGCACATCGGCTACATCCCGAACGCCGAGGGGCAGATCACCGGCCTGTCCAAGCTGGCCCGGCTGGTCGACGTGTACGCGAAGCGGCCACAGGTGCAGGAGCGGCTGACCACCCAGGTGGCGGAGGCGTTGCTGCGCATCCTGTCCCCGCGCGGCGTCATCGTGGTGATCGAGTGCGAGCACCTGTGCATGACCATGCGGGGCGTCCGCAAACCGGGCGCGAAGACCGTGACGTCGGCGGTGCGTGGTCAGCTGCGCGACCCGGCCACCCGGGCCGAGGCGATGAGCCTCATCATCGGCGCCTGAGCGGAACTCCGCACCGGAGCGAACCCCGGGAGCGGTCACGGCATCGGCCCCCGAGCGGCGCCGTCGGCCCTCCTGGCAGGGAGAGCCGCCGGCGCCGTCGTACTTCGCGCCTCGCTCTACAACCCGACCGGGACGTGCGGCATGTGCACCCACAACTGGCGTTGGTGGAGGTAGGAACGGTCGGGGATCTGCTCCAGCAGTGAGACGACCTCGCGCCGGGCACCTTGGGCACGTGCGGTCTGGACGAGCTGACCACGGGAGGCGGGGCCGGTCGCGAACGCGTCGTCGAGGATCTCGAGGATCTCGACCCGGGTGACGGGCTCGGCGGGCGCGACGTCGGCCGTGGGGGTGACGGTGACGTCGGCGGTGGCGGGGCTCATGACTCTCCTTTCATGTGGGCGGCCGGAATCTCCGCCGCCCTTTCGAGCTGTGACCCATCCCTCACCCGCAGTCAACGTACCAAAGGTCCCCGGCCCTCGGGCACTTCCCCGGCAATCGCAGGCTCTCAGTGCAGGGCGTCGAGGAGCATGGGCAACGAGCGGTGGAGTTCGCGTTGCCAGTAAGGCCAGCTGTGGGTTCCGGGCCCGTAGAAGTGGGTCTCCACCCGGCGAGCCCCGGCCTGCTCCAGCCGGTCGGCCAGCACCCGATTCTCCGACTCGAGGAGCGTCTCCAACGCGCTCGTACGTCCGGGTGGGTCCAACGGGCCTGTCTGGCCGTTGCCACAGGAGAGATAGATCGGGATGCGCCGCAGTTGCCGCACCAGGTCCACCGGGTTGTGCGCGGCCCACACCCCCGCCTGGGCACTCGGGTCGCCCCACAGGTTCATCGGGTCGTCGACGTACCCGCCGACCAGGTCCAGGACGAACTGCGTCGCCCCGGGCGTGTACCGGGTGTCGACGACGCCGCTGTAGGACGCGGCGGCGCGGAACATCCCCGGGTGCCGGCCGGCGTACGACAGCGCGCCGAAGCCGCCCATCGACAGCCCGGCGACCACCCGGCGGTGGCCGGCGCCGTAGTCGCGTTCGACGATCCGGCGTACCTCGGTCAGGTGGAACCGCTCCCAGGCGGGCGGACCGGCCTGCCCGGCGTTGTACCAGTCGCTGTAGAAGCCGATGTTGCCCGCCTCGGGCATCACCACGAGGACGTTCCGCAGCGCGGGGATCGAGGCCACGTCGGTGAGCGCGGTCCAGCTGGTGTAGTCGCCGCAGCACCCGTGCAGCAGGTAGAGCACCGGCCAGTGCCGGCCCGGCCGCCGGTGCTCCCAGCCGTCCGGTGTCAGCAGCCGCACCTTGGCGGTCGTGCCGAGGGCGGGTGAGTCGATCGTCAGGTCGATCTGGCGGGGCGCGACCTGCTCCTCGCCGACGACCCGGGCACCACCGGCCGCGCCGGTGGAGGCGATGGAGGCGGTGAAGTTGGTGGAGCCGGTGCCCGCGGTGGCCGCCCGCGCCGGCGCCGCACCGGTGACCAGGGCGGACAGGGCGAGCAGGAACGCGACGAGGAGGACGGCGACGCGACGGTTGTCGGAGCGAGGCTCTACGATCGCCGCGCGGGCGACGCCAGGCGGCGCCGCGGAGCTGGTGGGGAGCGGGGACATCCGGTGACCTCCCGGGTTCGGGGTGGCTGAGCTGATGTCAGCCGACGCCGGGCCGATGTCGGGCCGGCTTCGGGGGCTGGCTTCGGGGCTGGCTTCGGGCTGGTTCGATCTCTGGTGTCGCCGCTGAAGGTCGTGGTGGCCTGGCTGTGAGTCAAGGTCTGCCGCCGACGTTGGCCAACCGGCGCCGGGCGCCACGAGACGAAGTGAGGTGAGGTCGTGCGGGTGAGTGGTGTACCCACTGCGTACCTCCCTGGCCTGCCCCAGCCCCGCCGCGCGCTGGTGATGGGGGTGCTCAACGTCACGCCCGACTCGTTCTCCGACGGCGGCCGGTGGCTGGAGCCCGACAAGGCGATCGCCCACGGCCACGAGCTGCTCGTCGAAGGTGCCGATCTGCTCGACGTGGGCGGTGAGTCGACCCGTCCCGGTGCCGACCGACCCTCGGAGGAGGAAGAACTGGCCCGGGTTCTGCCGGTGGTGCGGGCGCTGGCCGGCGCCGGTGCGCTGGTCTCGGTCGACACCATGCGCTCCCGGGTCGCCCAGGAGACGGTCGAGGCCGGTGCGGTGATGGTCAACGACGTGTCCGGCGGCCTGGCCGACCCGCGGATGCTGCCCTTCGTCGCGGCCGCGGGGATTCCGTACATCTGCATGCACTGGCGGGCGCACTCGGCCCGGATGCAGGAGCACGCCACCTACGACGACGTGGTGGAGACGGTGGTCACCGAGCTGGGCGACCGCCTGGCGGCCGCCGAGGCCGCCGGCATCGCGCCGGAGCTGCTGGCGATCGACCCGGGTCTGGGGTTCGCGAAGACCGGCGAACACAACTGGGCCCTGCTGGCCGGGTTCGACCGCCTCGCCTCGCTCGGCCGCCCGGTGCTGGTGGCCGCCTCCCGCAAGGCGTTCCTGGGCAACCTGCTGGCCGACCCGCAGACCGGGCAGCGCCGGCGCACGGTCGACCGCGACGACGCCAGCGCGGCGGTCGCGGTGCTGGCGGCAGCGGCCGGCGCATGGTGTGTCCGGGCCCACGCCGTCCGGCCAACTCTGGACGGTGTCCGGGTGGCCGCCGCCTGGGGTGCGGCCCCGGCGGGGCACGACACCGGCCACGATCGACCGGACACCCGCACGTGATCACCGCCGGACGACCACCGCGAACACGCTGTGACCAGGCCGTGAGCGGGCGGTGAACATCGTGACGACCGTTTCCCCCACCCGCTGCGGCCCGCGTGGCGGACGAAACAAACAGGCCCCTCGGGTTGTCGTTATGGCAGGGCGCGCCGGTACTGTCTGGCCAGGGATGTTTCGACCGGGAGGAGGACATAGTGGCTGATCTGATCACCCTGCGTGGGCTCCGCGTCTTCGGCCACCATGGCGTCCACCCCGAAGAACGCGCACAGGGCCAGACCTTCGTGGTCGACGTGGCACTCGGCGTCGACACCCGGCCGGCGGCCCTGGCCGACGACCTCTCCCAGACGCTCGACTACTCACTGCTGGCGACCCAGGTCGCCGACGCCGTGGGCAAGCAACCAGTTGATCTCATCGAGACGGTGGCGCAGCGCGTCGCCGATCTCTGCCTCGACCATCCGCGGGTCGAGCATGTCGAGGTCACCCTGCACAAGCCCGAGGCGCCGGTCGGGCTTTCGCTCGACGACGTCGCCGTGACCATCCACCGGAGCCGTACGTGAACGAGACCCCCAACCCGCACATCATCGACGCCGACACGTTGACCGGTGGGTTCCGCCCGATCCGGCGGGTCGTGGTCGCGCTGGGCAGCAACCTCGGCGACCGGGTGGCCAACCTGCAGGGCGCCCTGAACGCGGTGGCGGACACCCCGGACGTCGAGATCGTCGGGGTGTCGCCGGTCTACGAGAGCTCGGCCGTCGGTGGCCCCGAGGGCTCGCCGGACTTCCTCAACGCCGTGGTGGTGGTC
Source organism: Actinopolymorpha cephalotaxi (assembly GCF_013408535.1). Classification (NCBI taxonomy): domain Bacteria; kingdom Bacillati; phylum Actinomycetota; class Actinomycetes; order Propionibacteriales; family Actinopolymorphaceae; genus Actinopolymorpha; species Actinopolymorpha cephalotaxi. The sequence goes on along the minus strand of NZ_JACBZA010000001.1, from coordinate 4,964,416 downwards.
GACTCGACGCTGCACGCCCGCACCCTGCTGGAGCGGGCGCTGGCGATCGAGGACGCCTTCGGCCGGGTCCGCACCGAGCCGGGCGCTCCCCGCACCCTCGACGTCGACCTTGTGGTGGTCGGCGACAAGGTGATCGAGGAGGACGACTTCGTACTCCCGCATCCCCGTGCGCACGAGCGTGCGTTCGTGGTCCTTCCGTGGGCATCGGTCGACGCCGACGGCATGATTCCCGGCCAGGGCCGGGTCGGTGACCTCGCGTGCGAGGTGGACACGACGACCATCACGCGCGTGGACGGCCTCGAACTGCGCATCGAGTGAGACCAGTGCGTACGACGCGGCCAGCGGTACTGGTCGCCCTGATCCTGATCGGTGGCGCGGTCGCCTGGAGCGGCGTCGCCATCCTGCAGGCGATGGGTCAGACGGTCGGGCGGACTCCCTGGTCCGCTTCCGGCGGGCTGGCGTTCTTCGCCGCGTTGCTGCTGCTCGGCGCGTGGTACATGTACGACCGGGTTCACCGCAAGCAGCGGTCGGTCGACGGGCTGACCGCGGTCCGGCTGCTCGCGCTGGCCAAGGCCAGTTCGCTGGTAGGCGCGCTGGCCGTCGGGGTGTACGCCGGGATCGCGATCCGGTTCCTGCCCAGCGCGGACATCCCCGACGTCCGCACCCGGGTGATCCGGGCGGCGGTGACGGTCGTCGCCGCCGTGGCCGTGATGGTCGGCGGGCTGCTGCTCGAACGCGCCTGCAAGGTGCCGGAGGACCCCGACCAGGAGGAGCGCGCGGTGCGGCGCGGCGGGAACGGTCACCGCGACTGAGGTCCGCGGCCATCCCGCGCGGTGCCGCGCGGCGCAGCGGGCGCCGGTCCGGTGGGCGAACGAGGGCGGGCCGCGCCGGTTTCGTCCCGATATCGTGTCAGCGGTGTGACGTAAGGTAGCCGACACTCGGTAAATGCCGGATATGCCACACATCCGCGGCCACAAACCGTAACCTCTCCCCATGCCACGTCAGGGGGATCACCGCGTACGTCACCTCGCCAGATGGGTGGCGACTCCGGTGCTGGTGCTGAGCGCCGCACTGGTGTTGTTCGCTCTCACTCAGGGCGCTCCGGCGCTGCTGGCAGGTGCTGCCATCACCACGCTCGTTTCCGGAGTCGTCGCGGTGGCCGTCTACGACATCGAACTACTACGTGCCCGGCGCGCGCACGGCGCCGACCGGGCCGCGCAGGCGCGCTCCTACGCCGCGATGTACGCCGCGCACGTCCGGGTGATGGCCCAGGGCTTCACCCTCGCCAACAACCGGCAGCAGCTCGAGGTCCCGGCCAAGCCCGCGGGCGCCGAGGACGCCGCCACGCCGGCGGGGAAGGTCGAGCAGGCCGCCCGGGTGGCGCGCGCGGCGACGCCGGTCCGCACGCAGCGGCGTGCTGCCGGCAGCGGAAACCTGGTGGAGTGGGACACCCTCGCCGGTGCCGGGCCCGAAGCCTCTGCCGAGAAGGCCGAGCCTGCGAAGAAGGACGAGGCCACCGAGGTCAAGCCGGCGGCGAAGGCCGACGAGAAGGCCGAGAAGCCTGCCGAGGCCAAGCCCGCGGCGAAGACCGAGAAGCCCGCGGCGGTGGCCGAGGAAAAGATCAAGCCCGCCGCGAAGGCCGACGAGGAGTCGAAGCCGGCAGACAAGGCCGACAAGGCTGCCGAGGCCGAGGCCGCGAAGGCGGAGGAGAAGAGCAAGCCCGCCGCGAAGGCCGAGGAGTCCGAGGAGTCCGCGGAGGGGGCCGAGCACGCCGACGCCAAGCCGGCGGCTCCGGAGCTGTGGAAGGGCACCGACGCTCCCACGGTCGTCAACCTGAAGGCGTGGGAGGTACGCGCCCGGATCGCCGAGGAAGAGCGCGCCGCCCAGGAGAAGGCCCAGGGCAAGGCCGCCGACGCCGGGCAGGACGGCGGGAGCGACCGGACCAGCGCACCGACGAAGGCGGCCGAGGCCGACGCCGGCAAGGAATCCTCCGCCCAGGAGCGCAAGGGCGCCTGACCGTCCCCAGTTCCTAACCCAGTTCGTAGCCCGGAACAGCGGGCCGGCCGAGTTCAGTCTCGGCCGGCCCGCTGTCCGTTTGCCGACCTGGTGGGCTACTTGTCGATGTCGCCGACCACGAAGAACAGCGACCCCAGGATCGCCACCAGGTCGGCGACGACGCAGCCGGGTACGAGTTCGGGCAGGACGGCGATGTTGTTGAACGACGCCGAGCGCAGCTTCAGCCGCCACGGGGTCTTCTCCCCGCGGGACACGAGGTAGTAGCCGTTCAGGCCGAGGGGGCTCTCGGTCCAGGCGTACGTCTGTCCCTCCGGTGCCTTGAGGATCTTCGGCAGCCGTACGTTGACCGGCCCGGGTGGCAGTGTGCGCAGCCGCTCCACGCAGGCGCGCGCCAGGTCGAGGGAGACGTGGATCTGCTCGCGCAGCACGTCGAACCGCGCGAACGAGTCGCCCTCGGTCCGGGTGACGACCCGGCCGGGGCCGCCGGCCGCGAAGAGTTCGCCGTAGGCGAGGTACGGCTCGTCGCGGCGCAGGTCGAAGTCGACCCCGCTGGCCCGGGCGATCGGCCCGGAGACGCCGTAGGAATGCACCAGGTCCGCCGGCAGGACCCCCACACCCCGGGTGCGGGCGCGGAAGATCTCGTTGCCGAAGATCAGGTCCTCGAGGTCGGGCAGCCGGCGGGCCACCGCGCCGATAGCAGCGTCCACCCGGTCCAGCCAGCCGGCGGGCAGGTCCTCCTTCAGTCCGCCGACCCGGTTGAACATGTAGTGCATCCGGCCGCCGGAGATCTCCTCCATCACCTGCTGCAGCGTCTCCCGCTCGCGGAACGCGTAGAAGATCGGCGTGATCGCGCCGACCTCCAGCGGGTAGCTGCCGAGGAACATCAGGTGGTTCAGGACGCGGTTGAGCTCGGCCAGCAGGGTGCGCGCCCACACCGCGCGGACCGGCACCTCGATACCGGTCATGCGTTCGACGGCGAGGACCACTCCGAGCTCGTTGGCGAACGCCGACAGCCAGTCGTGCCGGTTGGCGAGCATGATGATCTGGCGGTAGTCGCGTACCTCGAACAGCTTCTCCGCGCCCCGGTGCATGTAGCCGACGACGGGCTCGCACCCGACGATCCGCTCACCGTCGAGGGTGATCCGCAGCCGCAGCACGCCGTGGGTGGCCGGGTGCTGGGGCCCGATGTTGAGGATCATGTCCTGGGTGGCGAGCTCGTCACCGCCGCCCCGCTCGTAGCGCTCCGTCCCACCGGACAGGCCGGCCGCTCCCGCGCCGAGGCTCACGATCCGTTCGGTCGTCACGGCGCCCATGCTCGCACGCGGACGGCCGGTTGATCAGCACGGCTCGGCCGCCCGTCGCGGCCGTTCTTTCGGCCACCTGCCCGGCCGGACGTCTCGGCCGGCCTCCTTCGCTCGGCTAATCTCCTTGGCTATGGACACGTTGTTCGCGCCGCCGGGGGAGCGGTGGCAACCGGTGTCCCCTCGGCTGTGCCAGTTGCGGCGGGTGGTCCTGACCTTCTGGACCGGACTTCTGGGACTGGCCGGCGCGGCGGCCGCGGGCCTGCTGCTGGGCTGGGGCTACGCCGCGGCCGTGCTGGCGGTGGCGGCGGCCGTCTTCGGCTGGGGCTGGTGGGTGGTCGGGCGCAACTGGCGTTCGTGGGGGTACGCCGAGCGGGGCGACGACCTGCTGGTCACCCACGGTGTGCTGTTCCGCACGCTGGTGGTGGTGCCGTACGGCCGGATGCAGTTCGTCGACGTCACCGCCGGCCCGGCCGAGCGGAAGTTCGGGATCGCGAAGGTGCAGTTGCACACCGCGACCCCGGCCACCGACGCCGAGATCCCCGGACTGCCGCCGGAGGAGGCCGAACGCCTGCGTGATCGGCTGGCCGCGCTGGGCGAGGCGCGGGCAGCGGGCCTGTGAGCGAGCAGGACGCGCACCGCGAACCCCTCGCCGCCGGTACGCCGCTGCCGGACGGCCCGCCGCTGCCGGACGGTGGTGACCCGGCCGCGGTCACCGCGCTGCGCCGGCTGCACCCTGCGACCCCGGTGCTGAACGGCTGGAAGTGGTTCGCGCTCGCGATCGCGGCGATCGGCCAGAACGCCGTCCGCGACCTGAACTTCAAGCTGTTCGGCCTGCAGGTGGTGGCCGCGCTGGTCCTCGGTGTGGTGCTGGGGACGTTCTCGTGGTGGTTCACGAAGTACCGCATCGAGGGCGAGGAGCTGCGGATCGAGAGCGGCTTCCTGTTCCGGCGTTCGCGCCGGATCCGGATCGACCGGCTGCAGGCGGTGGACATCGTGCGGCCGGTGCTGGCGCGGTTCCTCGGGGTGGCCGAGCTCCGGCTCGAGGTCGCGGGCGGCGGCAAGACCGAGGCCCCGCTGGCGTACCTGAACGAACCCGGCGCCCAGCAACTGCGGGCGGAGCTGCTGGCCCGCGCGGCCGGGCTGGACGCGGACACCCCGGAGGCCCCGGAGCACCAGCTGGTCGCCGTACCACCGGGTGTCCTGCTGGCGTCCACGGTGGTGAGCGCGCCGTTCCTCACCGCCGTGCTGGGGTTCGTGGTGGTCGCGATCGCGTCGGTGGTCGTGCGCGAGATCGTCGGCCTGGCGTTCCTGCTGCCGTGGGCGCTCGGCGGACTCGGGGTGGTGTGGCGGCAGTTCGTCGGCGAGTTCGGCTTCACCGTGAGCCAGTCGCCGGACGGGCTGCGGATCCGCAAGGGCCTGCTGGACACCTGGGCACAGACCGTCCCGCCGGGCCGGGTGCAGGGCGTGGAGATCGAGCAGCAGTTCCTGTGGCGGCCGAAGGGCTGGGTGAAGCTGTCGGTCGACGTGGCGGGGTACGGCGGGAAGGGCTCCGAAGGGCAGACCTCGTCCACCCTGCTGCCGGTCGCGCCCTGGCCGGTGGCCAAGGCCCTGCTGGAACGCGTGCTGCCGGGCGTCGACGTGGACGGCGTCGCCCGGGTGGCCGCGCCGCGCCGGGCCCGCTGGCTGCGCCCGATCGGCTGGCGCTACCTCCGGCACGGCGTGGACGAGCGGGTGTTCGTCAGCGACGCCGGCTGGCTGACCCGGCGGACCGCGGTGGTGCCACACGTCAAGATGCAGAGCGTGCGGGCCACGCAGGGGCCGTACCAGCGGCTGCTCGGCCTGGCCAGCGTGCACGTCGACACCCCCGTCGGCCCGGTCAACGCGGTCGCTCTGCACCGGGCGCCCGAGGTGGCCCGGGAACTGGTGCGCGACCAGGCCGAACGCTCCGGGCTGGCCAGGCGCACCGCCGGGCCCGAGCGCTGGATGCAGCAGCGGATGGCGGTCGCCGCGGTCCCGCCGGACGCGCCTCAGCCCACGGAACGCGGCGTGCGACCGGACGCTTCCGTACGACCGGACGGGGACGGGGACAGCGCCGTCGGCGGATCCGGCTCGCCCAGCGCCTGACGCAGGTCGACCGCCCGGGCGCCCGGCCCGGGGAAACTCGTCTGGGCCAGCCACCAGAAGTCGCCGAGCCCGCCGGGAGCGACGAGTTCGGCCGCCTCGCCGGCCCGGGACAGCGCACCCAGATAACCGACGGGATCCGTACCGGCCAGGGCGAGCGGCGGCCGGGCGGCGTCCACGCCCAGTGCGGTCAGCGCGGCCCGCTGGGAGGTGAGCACCGTCTGGCCGGCGCCGGCGCGTTCGCCCGCCCGGGCCACCGAGTCCACCGCGACGTGGGCGGTGATGTCGCAGGAGCGGTCGGGTACCGGCGCGACCGGACGGCCGGAGCGGTAGCCGCGGAGGGTGCCCGCCGGTGGGCGCCGCCACCGCACGTGGCCGTAGTCGACGGCGAGGGCGAGCCCGGACCGCAGCCGGCGTACGACCTCCGCCCAGGCAAGGTCTCGTGGCCGGCCGATCTCCGCCCGGGCGCCGGGCGGCCCGTCGGCCAGCGGCCACCACTCGGCCAGCCAGGCGAGGTCCTCCTCGCCGACGGGGGTGCCCAGGCGTTCGTCGCCGGTGGCGGCGTCCACCTCCACCAGCCGGGGCACCCGGGCCTCGTCGAGCTCGGCGACGTCGACGGGGATGTCGTCCAGCCACTCGTTCGCGACCAGTAGCCCGTCCACCTCCTCGGGGAGGTCGGCCGTCCAGCGCACCGCCTCGGGCAGGCCGGCCGGCCGCTCGGCCACCTCCACCCCGACCAGCCGAAGGCCCGGGTCGAGGTCGTGCAGGGCACGCAGGAGTTCGCCCCGCCCGGCGCCGACGTCGACCACGGTCCGCGCCCCGACGGTCCGGGCCAGCCGCGCCAGCGCGGCGGCGAAGGCGGGAGAGACGTGCACGGACGTACGGAAGTGCGCGGCCGGCGCCTGCGTACGGAAGAACCCCTCCGCGCCGTACAGCGCCTCCTCGGTCGCGGCCCGCCACGTCCGCCAGTCCCGCCTCGCGTCCCCCATGGCGGCGACCCTATGCGGTCCACCCTTACTTCGCCGGGTGAAGCCGGGTGAAGCCGGGTGAACTGGTCCTGCCCGGGGACCCCGGGTCCTACCCAGGGTGGACGCTCGCCGCCGCGCCGAGACGTACGCTCGGGCCGTGCGCCTCCACCAGCTCTACGACTGGCCGCGCCGCCGGCCCTATCTCGTGGACGGCGCGCTGGCCGCCTCGCTCGCGTCGTTCGGCCTGCCGGTCGGGTACGCCGTGGACCAGGTGCTCGGCCTGCTCGTCAGCACGGCGCTGATCCTCCCGCTGGTGTGGCGGCGCCGTTACCCGATGAGCGTGTTCCTCGTGGTCACCCTGGCCTGCCTGGCCCAGGTGGTGTTCATGAGGTCGCCGATCGGCGCCGACCTCGCGTTCCTCTTCGCGCTCTACTCCGCCAGCGCCTACTCCCGGCAGACGGCGGCCCGGATCGGCGCGCTCCTGGTCGGCGCGGTCGGGTCGTTCCTGGGGCCGGTCGACTGGGGGCTGTTCACCTACTCCCGGCGGGGCGCGCTGGACGTGCTGCTGCCCGGTCTCGTCCTGCTGGCGATGGTCGCGTTCGTGTGGACGTTCGGTGACCTCATGCGCACCCGCCGGGCGTACGTCGGGGAGCTGGAGGAGCGCGCACGGAGGCTGGAGTTCGAACGCGACCAGCAGGCCAGGCTGGCCCGGTCGGCCGAGCGGGCCCGGATCGCCCGCGAGCTGCACGACGTGATCGCGCACTCGTTGTCGGTCGTGGTCGCCCAGGCCGACGGCGGGCTGTACGCCGGGGCCAAGGACGCCGAGGCGGCCCGGACCGCGCTGGCCACCATCGGCAAGACCGGACGGCAGGCGCTGGCGGAGATGCGCCGGCTGCTCGGCGTGCTCCGGACCGACTCCGCACCCTCGATCGTCTCCGAGACGGCCGCGGCCGGGCCCGGCGAGCTGCCGTACGCCCGGTCGTACGGCAGCTCGGAGGTCCACGCCGACGTCCACTCCGACCCGCGCTCGCAGACGCGCTCGGAGACGCGCGGGGCAGTCGGGCCGGGCCGCACCGTGGTGCAACCGGTCGCTCGGGAACCCGTGGGCCCCGAGCTCGCCCCCCAGCCGAGCCTGGCCCAGCTGCCCGACCTGATCGAGCAGGTGCGGGCCAGCGGGCTGCCGATCGAGGTGGAGGTCGGCGGCCACGAGCGGCCGCTCACCGGCGGCACCGAGCTCGCGGCGTACCGCGTCGTGCAGGAGGCGCTGACCAACACCCTCAAGCACGGCGGGCCGCGCACCAGCGCCACCGTCCGGCTCCGCTACGACCGGGACCGGCTGCGGATCCACGTCCTCGACGACGGCCGCGGCGGTGCGGCGCACGGCGACGGCAACGGGCACGGCATCCTTGGCATGCGCGAACGCGTCGCGGTCTACGGCGGCCTGCTGCGGGCGGGCCCGCGGATCGGCGGCGGTTTCGAGGTGCTGGCGGAGATTCCGCTCAGCGGAGACGAGACGAGGGTGGGCACGTGAAGATCCGGGTCTTCCTGGTCGACGACCAGGTGCTGGTCCGTACCGGCTTCACGATGGTGGTCGACTCCCAGCCCGACATGGAGGTCGTCGGCCAGGCGGGCAACGGCGCCGAGGCTCTCGAACGCCTCAGTGTGGTCGGCGCCGACGTCGTGCTGATGGACGTACGGATGCCCCGGATGGACGGCGTGGAGGCGACCCGCCGGCTGCGGGCCCGCGGCGGGGCGGCGCCCCGGGTGATCGTCCTCACCACCTTCGACCTGGACGAGTACGCCTTCACCGCGCTCAAGGCCGGCGCGGCGGGCTTCCTGCTCAAGGACGCGCCACCGGACGACCTGCTGTCGGCGGTCCGGGCGGTGCACTCCGGTGACTCGGTGGTCGCGCCGAGCACCACCCGCCGGCTGCTGGAACGCTTCGCCCCCCATCTGCCCGACCAGGACGAACGTCCCGACGAACGCGTCACCGGCCTCACCGAACGCGAGCGCGAGGTCCTGCTGGAGGTGGCCCGCGGCCTGTCCAACGCCGAGATCGGTGCCCAGCTGCACCTCGCCGAGGCGACCGTGAAGACCCACGTCGGCCGGATCCTCGCCAAGCTGGGGTTGCGCGACCGGGTGCAGCTGGTGGTCTTCGCGTACGAGAACGGCCTGGTCCGCGCCGGCGCCTGAGTTACGGTCTCTGCAGGGCTCTCGCTTCGGGGGAGGAGGCCCTCGATGACTCGTGAGCGCTCCTTCGCCGGCATCAAAGTCTCGCCCGTACGACGTGCCGACCTGCTCGCCGAACTCGACCTGGGGGACCGGACGGACGGCACCCGCCCGCTGACGGTCACCTACCTGAACCCCGACTACGCGCGCCGGGCGTTGCGCAGCCCGCGGCTCCGGGACGACATCAACGCCTTCGACGTGGTGCTGGTCGACGGCAACGGCGTCCGGCTGCTGACGCCGCTGTTCGGTTTCACGGTTCCCGAACGCCTGGACACCGACTCCCTCGCACCTGACGTGTTCGGCCGGCTCGCCCGGCGCGGCATCGCGGCCACGACGTTGCGGGTGCCGCCGACGTTGACCGCGTCCGCGCGCACCGGGTCGAGGTCGCAGAGCGGGAACCCGACCAGCGCGGCGAGGTGCACCACCGCGTCGTGCTCGGGCACCTCCCGCGCCACCTGGTCGGCGTTGGTGACGTCACCGCGGACGACCCGGGCGCCCAACCTGTGCAGGCCGATCGCCTGACCCTCGCCGTAGCGCAACCTTGTGCACGATCTCGGTCCCGTCGTCGCACAACTCGACGTACGTGCCGTGCCCCGACGTGACCAGGATGTACTCGTCGAACTCCTTGTGGTAGTGGAATCCCCGCGCGTTGCCGGTGCGGGTGAACAGCAGGTTCCACTCCACGATCGGGCGCTCGGGATAGTAGGTGAAGATGCCGCCGCGTCCGTCCCGGACAGTGTCCAGGTTGCACTCGGGACTCAGCCGCTGTGCCGTCATCACGACCTCCCCGGGTCGATCACGGTGCCCCGCGGACCTCCGGGGGGTTGGTACAGATACCGCAGTACGACGTCCGCGACGTACTGCGCCGGATAGAAGGCGTTCGGGTCGCCCGGCGGCAGTTCCCCCGGCGGGTTGGCCGGTGTGCTCACCCGGCCGGGCCAGATCATGTTCATCGTCACGGGGGCGGCGGCGTCCACGCGGGCTGGCGGACGTTGCCGTTCTGCAGGAAGCTGCCCATCAGCACGACGTTGCGGGGGTTGCGGGGACTCCCCACCAGGCCGTGATCCTCCAGCGCGCTCCACAACGCGAACGGCCCGAGCGCGTTGGTCCGCAAGTGCCGCTCCACCTGGTCGACGGTCCACTGCGAGCGGCTCTTGTCGGCCAGCGCGGCGTTCAGCACCACACCGTCCAGTGGCCCGCCGGTCATCGAGGCGAGGCGTTCCACCGCCGGCGGGATCGCCTCGACGTCGCCGAGGTCGGCCTTGACCCAGGTGTCGACACGTCGCGGCGGTGTCCTGCTCAGACTGACAACGCGGTCACCGCGCGCCTCGACCGCATCGCGATCGCGGCGCCGAGTCCGTACGACGCACCGGTCACCAGGATCGTCCGCGTCCGGCCCTCCGTCATCGCCCTGCCCCCCTGCCCAGTGGTGGCACGAACGTAGCAACGCCAACCGGGTCGGACAGCGGGGCTTCGCGGCTATCCAGAACGAGGTGTATTCCGGCTACGGGGTGGACGGAGAACCTCGGCCGGGAATGCCCTGCCGGCCGGAAACAAACCGCCGTGCCGGGGTCCCCGTAGGGGTGTGCCGTACGCCGCAGGTCGTACCCCGCTCACCCCTGGAGGTACGTACGAGCCTGCGAAGGCCATCATCGCGGCGGACGCCCGCCGAGGGCTCGGGAACCTAGGCTCGACGATGGTTCGCCACGGGGGCGAACCCCCCTGCCCCACGAAGGAGTCCACGCATGACATCCGCGCCATCCACGGTCGGCGTCGAATCGGCCGCCAGCGCCGTCAACCTGGTCAAGACCTACGGCTCCGGCCCGACCGCGGTCCGGGCGCTGGACGAGGTTTCGTTGGAGTTCGGCGCGGGACAGTTCACCGCGATCATGGGCCCGTCCGGGTCGGGCAAGTCGACGCTGATGCACTGCCTGGCCGGGCTGGACGCCGCGACGTCGGGTTCGGTCGTGCTCGGCGGCACCGACCTGACGACGCTGTCCGACCGGCAGCTCACGGTGTTGCGCCGGGAGCGGGTCGGTTTCGTCTTCCAGGCGTTCAACCTGATGCCCACGTTGACCGCCGAGCAGAACATCACCCTTCCGCTGGAGCTGGCCGGCCGCCGTCCGGACGAGAAGTGGCTGGCCACCCTGATCGACGTCCTCGGTCTCGCCGACCGGCTGAAGCACCGTCCTTCCGAACTCTCCGGCGGCCAGCAGCAGCGAGTGGCGATCGCCCGCGCGCTGGCGTCCCGTCCGGACGTCGTCTTCGCCGACGAGCCCACCGGAAACCTCGACTCCCGTACCGGCGCGGAGGTGCTGTCGTTCCTGCGCCGGTCGGTCCGCGAGTTCGGGCAGACGATCGTCATGGTGACCCACGACCCGGTGGCCGCGTCCTACGCCGACCGGGTGGTGCTGGTCGCAGACGGCCGGGTGGTCGGCGAGATCGACCGCCCGTCCGCGGACGCGGTGCTGGACGCGATGCGTGAGCTGGGGGCCTGACCGATGCGCCGGATGATCCTCGCAGCCCTTCGCGGGCACGCCGGCCGGTACGTTGCCGGCGGTCTGGCCATCATGCTCGGCGTGGCGTTCGTGGCCACCGCGCTGATGGTGCTGAGCTCTGCCAAGGCCGCGATGGCCCAGGCCGCGGGCGCGCAGTACGCCCGGGCCGACCTCGTGGTCACCAACGCCCCGAAACCGATCACCGCCGCGGTGGTCGACCGGCTCGGCCGCCTCGACGGCGTGGCCGGTGCCGCCGGGCTGGCCGGCGGGGCTGTCCGGGTGCAGTTCCCCGACGCGTCCAGGCCGACCTTCGCGAGCGTGTCCGGCCTGCCCGCCGACCCGTCCTTCCGCTGGCAGCGGGTGGACACCGGCCGGTTGCCGTCCGGTCCCGCCGAGGTGGCCGTTCCCCGCGACCTGGCCCGCGACCGGGGCCTGAAGGTCGGCTCGGTGCTGCGCGTCGAACTGGTCAGGGGCGCCATCCACCCGGCCCGGGTGGTCGGCGTGGTCAGCGGCGGCTCGCTGCAGGACAGCTCCTCGCTGGTGGCCGACGACAGTGCGATCGCCGCCTGGTCGGGTGAGGTGACCTACGGCGAGGTGCTCGTCCGCACCGCCCCCGGTGCGGACCGGACCGCCGTGACCGACCGGCTGCGCGAGGATGTCAGGGGCGCGACCGTGCAGACCGCCGCCCAGCGCACCGACGAGCAGGTCAGGTCGTTCACCAACGGCGTCGACGTGCTCGGCGGCCTGCTGCTCGGGTTCGCCGGCATCGCGGTCTTCGTGGCCACGCTCGTGGTGGCCAACACGTTCACCATCCTGCTCGCCCAGCGGACCCGTGAGCTCGCCCTGCTGCGCTGCGTCGGCGCCCTTCGCCGGCAGGTCTTCGGGTCGGTGGTGGTCGAGTCGCTGCTGCTCGGTCTGGTCGCCTCGGTCGCCGGGATCGCCGTGGGCACCGGGCTGGCCGGGCTCGCGGTGGTCCTGCTGGGCCGGTCGTCGCTCGGCATCCCGGCCGGCGGGCTGGTGGTGACCCCGGCCGGGATCGCCGTACCGCTCGTGGTCGGCCTGGTCACCACGGTGCTGGCCGCGCTCGCCCCGGCCCGCCGGGCGACCAGGGTGTCGCCGCTGGCGGCGCTGCGCCCCGAGCTCGCGGCCGGTGCCCGGTCCCGGGCCGGGATCGTCCGGACGATTCTCGCGGTGCTGTGCGTGCTGGCCGGTGGGGCCGCCCTGCTCGGCGCGATGACGCTGACCGGGTTCATGGCCGCGCTCGCGATCGGGATCGGCGGCGGGCTGTTGTCGTTCGTCGGGATCCTGCTGGGCGCCCCGCTGCTGGTACCCGCGCTGGTACGCCTGCTGGGCGCGCTGACCGGCCGGTTCGGCGGCCCACCGGCCCGGCTCGCCGTCGGCAACGCGGTCCGCAACCCGCGACGTACCGCGGCCACCGCCGCCGCCCTCCTGGTCGGCGTGACCCTGATCGCGATGATGAGCGTCGGCGCGGCGTCGGTGCAGAAGTCGTTCAACGCCTCGCTGGACAGCAGGTACCCGCTCGACCTGAGCGTGGATGTCTCCACCGGCGCCCTGCCCGACGCGGTGGTGAAGGGGATGCCCGGGGTCGAGGGGGTCTCGCGTACGGCGACTCTCACCGGCGCGCAGGTCCGCGTCGCCGCCGCCGGCACACCGGCGCCCGGCCAGTCGATCGAGACAACCGTCACCGCGGTGGACCCCTCGAAGGCGAACGCGGTGCTGCGCAACCCGAAGTTGCTCACCGGCGTGGGCGAGCGTACGGCGGTCGTCGGGCCGTCGACGGCGAACTCACTCGGCGTCCGCAACGGCGACCGGCTCACCCTCGGCACGGGAAGCTCCCGGGTCGAGCTGCGTGCCCGGGTGGTGCAGAGCGAGGCCCTCCCGCAGGTGCTGGTGAGCTCGGCCGACCTGGCCCGGGTGGCGCCGAAGGCGCCGGTCACCGCGGTCTGGGCCCGGGTCGCCGACACCGCCGACGGCACCCAGGTGGTCAGCCGGGCCCAGGAGGTCGTCGGAAACGACGACACGATCCACCTCGGCGGCGCCGCTGCCGAACGCGCGATCTACGACAAGGTCCTGAACGTGCTGCTGCTGGTGGCCACCGGCCTCCTCGCCGTGGCCGTGGTGATCGCCCTGGTCGGCGTGGGCAACACGCTCAGCCTGTCGGTGCTCGAACGCACCCGCGAACAGGCGATGCTGCGCGCCCTCGGCCTCACGAAGGGGCAGCTGCGGGCGATGCTCGCGGGCGAGGCGTTGCTGATCGCGGCGGCCGCGGTGGTCGCCGGGCTGGTGCTCGGCACCGCGTACGGCTTCGCCGGCACGCGGATCCTGCTGGGCGAGGTGACCTCGCACATCGAGTTCGGCGTCCCTGTCGGCCGGTTGGTGCTGGTGGCGGCGGTCGCGCTGGCGGCCGGGCTGGCCGCGTCGGTGCTGCCGGCGCGTCGTGCCGTCCGCGTACCCCCGGCCGCGGCGATCGGCACCGAGTGACCGCGGGCTACTGAACCGTTGCGCCGCCGGCCCCTGGGCCGGCGGCCCGAGGGTTCAGCGGCCGAGGCCCAGCACCACCGACAGCACGAACACCAGCGCCACGACGGCGAGTTCGAGATAGCCGAGGATCAGACCGGTGACCGCGAGCCCGATGCCGTCGCCGTTGGTCCGCCGGATGCGAGCCAGGGCGAGATGCCCGGTGACGATGGCGGGTACGGCGCTCATGCCGGTGGTGCACAGCCCGAGGACCGCGCAGGCCACGGACACCTTGGCCAGCGGCTCGGTCGCGCGGACCGGCGCGGGCACGTAGTTGGCCCACGGGTTGGCCAGGGGAGCGGGTGGCGCGGGCGGCAACCGGTTGGAGGGATAGCCCGGGTTGGCCGGATGCGTGCCCGGAAGCTGTCCGGGGAGCTGTCCGGGAAGTTGTCCGGGGAGCGCACCGGGATACATCCCGCGTACGCCTGGCAGCCGGGGCTGTCCGGGGTGCTGGCCGATCCCGCCGAGCGGCATCGCCGGCGGGATCGCCTGGGCCGGCTGTCCGGCCGGCAGCTGCTCCGGCGACTGCTGCTGGGGAATCGGGAACGGCGTGGGGCCGACGGGGAGGTCGGCGATCAGCTCGGTCAGCTCGCCGTACGTACGTGCTTCCATCACCGCGTCGACGCGATCGTGGTGCTCGCCCCAGTCCAGCCGCCCCTCGGCCAGGGCCGCCTTGAGCACGTCGGCCGCGCGTTCCCGGTCGGCGTCGGACGCCCGCATCGAGTGCCAGTCGGTGCCCATGTCACCCCCAGCCGCTGGGAGCCGGCCCACACTGGAGGCGGCCCGGCGTACCTTCCCCTCTCGCCATTGTGCCGCCGGATCCGGCGAATGACCGCTCTCTCATCCAGCCCGCCCGGGAGGTCGGCCGTTCCCCGTAGGTCCAGAACGTCCCGGACGCGCGGTGTCGCCGGTGGTGGCCTGAGGAGGTTCGGGCGGGGTTGGGACGGTTGGCCGGCCCGGGGTGGCTCAGTTGAAGCCGCTGATGATCGCCAACAGCATGAACAACGTGCCGCCGACGATGTTGAGATAGCCGAGGACCAGGCCGCCGATGGCCATGCCGCGGCCCTCGTCGCCGGAGTTGCCGACCCGGGCAAGTGCCATGTGGCCGGTGACGATGGCCGGGATCGCGGACAGGCCGCAGGTCAGCGGCGTGACCGCCCCCATGATCAGGGACGCCTTGGCCAGCGGCTCGGTCCGCCGCACGGGGGCGATCGCGGCCATTCCCCACGGGTTCGCCTGGAGCGCCCGGTTGGCGGCGTCGAAGGAAGGAGGCGTGAACGGCGTCGGACCGGCCGGCAGGTCGGCCACCTGGCGCTGGATCTCGCCGTAGGTCTGGGACCGCATGGCCGCGTCCAGCCGGGTGCGGTGCTCGGTGGGGTTGAGCCGCCCCTCCGCGAACGCCGCCTTGAGGATGTCCGCCGCGCGTTCCCGGTCGGCGTCGGACGCGCGCATCGTGTGCCAGTTGTTCATGCGTCCCCCTCGGCGGCACAGACCCCCGCTGCCCGTGCGGGGGTGATCTTGTTCAGGTTACGTCGCTCCCGGCGGTTCGGCAGGGGTGTCGTGACCAGGACGGGCCGGGGCAGGGATGAGTGACGGATGAGTACGGATACGGCTGCACGTCACCAGTACGCTGGCCACGCCGCGGAACCGGTGTCGCGAGATTCGTCCGACGCCTCGGAATCCCCGCGACCTCATCGAAGGACGGAGAGGCCCCGGCCCATGCTGCTCGCTGTCGACGTGGGCAACACCCACACCGTGCTCGGCCTGTTCGACCGAACCCGGCTGGTCGAGCACTGGCGGGTGTCCACCGAGGACCGGCGGACGGCCGACGAGCTCGCGGTGCTGGTCGCCGGGCTGCTCGCCGGGCACACCGGCGCGGAGGGCGTGACGGGGGTCGCGATCTGTTCCACCGTGCCGACGGTCCTGCACGAACTCCGGGAGATGGTCGCCCGCTACTACGGCGAGGTGCCGAGCGTCATCGTCGAGCCGGGCGTGCGTACCGGCGTACCCGTCCTGATGGACAACCCGCGCGAGGTCGGCGCGGACCGGATCGTGAACGCGCTCGCGGTGTACGAGCAGTTCGGCACCGCCGCCATCGTGGTCGACTTCGGCACCGCCACGACGTTCGACGTGGTGAGCGAACGCGGGGAGTACGTCGGCGGGGCGATCTCACCCGGTATCGAGATCTCGCTGGAGGCGCTGGGCCGACGGGGCGCGCAACTGCGCCGGGTCGAACTCCTCCGTCCCCGTACCGTCATCGCCAAGAACACCGTCGAGGCGCTGCAGTCCGGCGCCGTGTACGGCTTCGCCGGGCAGGTCGACGGGCTGGTGACCCGGATGATCGGCGAACTCGGTCTGGACCCGGCCGCCGTCACGGTGGTGGCCACCGGGGGACTGGCTCCGGTCGTGGTCGAGGAGTGCCGCACGGTGAACGCACACGAGCCGTGGCTCACGCTGCACGGCCTGCGCCTGGTCTTCGCCCGCAACCAGCCGGCCGGCTGAGCCCCTCCGGCGGTCACCGCGAGCCGGACATGACCGGGCGGTGCGGCCAGTGCGCGGCCTCCAGCGCCCGCCGGGTCTGCTCGTTGACCATGGCCAGTGCCACGTCGTGTCCGCGCTGTTCACCCTGACGGGCCAGGGCGGACAGGAAGCACAGGCCGGCGTGCTCCAGCGCCGTCACCTCCCGGACGTCCACCACCACCCGGTCGTGGCCGTCGATGTCGTTCAGCAGCGCGATTCGCTCCACCGCCGCGTCCAGCCGCGGGCGGAGCGCCTCGTCGATCGGGCCACGCAGATAGACCAGAATCTCCCGGTCGCCGTGGTCGACGACCTCGATGTCGCCCATGGGGTCCCCACCTCCCGCGTCGGCAGGCACCCTTGCCCACCACGCTACGGCGAGACGTGTCCCGAGGTGGCCTGCGCCTGCCCGGACCCGGCGACCGTCCCGGCGCGTGCGGCCAGGAGTTCGCCCACCTCCGGAACCTCGGTGCGGGACGTACGGAGCAGGTCGGGAAAGTCGGAGGTGACGCCGGCGACGCCGATTCGCAGCGCGTGCAGCAGGCGGTCGGCGTCGTTGGCCGGCCAGCCGATGACCTCGAGTCCCCGCCGGTCGCACTCGCCGACGAACTCCGCGTCCAGGTGGGCCAGGCCGAGGCACAGCACCTCGACACCGAGTTCGCCGGCCTTGTCGAGCAGATCCTGTGGTGCGCGGGAGGAGATGAGTCCGGTGCGTACGCCGGAAAAGTAGTCCCGGGTGTCGGCGATGACGTCGACGGAGAAAGAGGTGACGGTAACCCGGTCCAGCAGTTCCCGGTCGCGAATTGTGTCCACGGCGACACGGCCCGCAGCGAACGCCTTGATCTCGGCCTGAATCGGTATGTCCACCACATCGAGGACCTCGTCGAAGGTCGGGATGGTTTCTCCCCGGCCGGCGTCGAGCGCCTTCAGCTCGGCCAATGTCAGGTCGGCGACGTTGCCCTTTCCGTCGGTGGTCCGGCTCACGTCGCCGTCGTGCAGGATCACCAGGTGGCCGTCGCGGCTGACCCACAGGTCGAGTTCTACGGCGTCGGCACCTTCGGCGACCGCGCGGCGAAAAGATCGCAGGGTGTTCTCGGGTTCGAGGCCCATGGCCCCGCGGTGTCCGATGAGCGTGAAGGTCACTGCGTCCGTCCTGTCCGTTCGGATTTGTTCGGCGGTCGTTCCGCGTTGGTTCTGCGTTGGTTCCGCGTCCGGCGAGGCGCGTACGAGCGGTGTACCCGGGTGTGTCGGAGCCTCTCACGGAACGTCACAACCGGTCCGCAAGGCCCGCGGGTGAACCATCGCGGGAGACGGGATTTTTGCCGGCACCCCAACAAAGGGGAGAACTCCCGCACCCCATAATCTTGTGAGCCATGACCGAGACACCGGCGACAAATCCCGCCCCGGAGGAAGATGATCTTCCCGAGCAGATGCGGATCCGGCGGGAGAAGCGAGAGCGCCTGATCGGTCGCGGGGTCGACCCGTATCCGGTCTCGGTAACCCGAACCCACACCCTGGCAGAGCTGCGTTCGTCCTACCCCGACCTGCCGGTCGACCACGCCACCGGTGACACGGTGACGATCGTGGGCCGGGTCATTTTCTCGCGGGTCGCCGGGAAGTTGTGTTTCGCCAGACTTCGCGACGGTGACGGCACCGAGGTCCAGGCGATGGTTTCTCTCGATCGGGTCGGAGAGGATTCCCTCGCCGACTGGAAGTCCACCGTCGACATCGGCGACCACGTGGGTGTGGAGGGTGAGGTCGTCACCAGCCGCCGGGGTGAGCTTTCGGTCGCGGCCACCCGGTGGTTCGTGGTTTCCAAGGCACTGCGCCCACTTCCGGTCGAGCACAAGGACCTCTCCGACGAGTCCCGGGTTCGCCAGCGGTATCTCGATCTCATCCAGCGCCCGCGTGCCCGCGAGCTGATGCTGGCCCGCTCGACCGTGGTCGGTTCGATCCGGCGCACCCTGCTCAACCGGGGTTATCTCGAGGTCGAAACCCCGATCCTGCAGGCGATCCACGGCGGTGCGGCCGCGCGGCCGTTCGCCGCTCACTTCAACGCCTTCGACCGGGAGTACTACCTCCGCATCGCCATCGAGCTCTACCTCAAGCGGCTGGTGGTCGGCGGCGCCCACAAGGTCTTCGAGATCGGCCGCAATTTCCGGAACGAAGGTATCGACTCCACCCACTCTCCGGAGTTCACGATGCTGGAGGCCTACGAGGCCTACGGCGATTACCACACGATGGCCGAGCTTGTTCGCACTCTCGTCGTCGACGCGGCCAGGGCGCTGGGGTCGACCGTCGTGCCGGACGGGCGTGGCGGTGAGATCGACCTGGAAGCCCAGTGGCACTGGCTGCCCATTCACGAGGCGGTTTCCGCGGCAGTCGGAGTGGAAGTGACGCCGGACACCACCGAAAAGGAACTCCGCGAACACGCCGCTCGTTTCGACGTCGAGTTGCAGCCGGGGTGGGGCTCCGGGGAGATCGTGCTCGAACTCTTCGAGAAGCTGGTCGAGCACACCCTGATCGAGCCCACATTTGTCTGCGACTATCCCGCCGAAGTACGCCCGCTGGCCAGACCGCACCGCAAGGATCCCCGATTGGCTGAGGCGTTCGACCTCATCGCCGCCGGAGTGGAGTTGTCCCCGGCCTATTCGGAGTTGGTCGATCCGGTCGAACAACGCGAGCGCCTGGTCGAGCAGTCCGTACGCGCGGCCGGTGGTGACGTCGACGCGATGCAACTCGATGAGGATTTCCTCCGTGCCCTCGAATACGGCATGCCGCCGACCGGTGGGATGGGGATGGGAATCGACCGGCTGGTCATGCTCCTCACCGGTGTCCGCTCCATTCGCGACACCATCCTCTTCCCTCTGGTGAAGCCCGACGCGTGAGTCGCCGCGCCGACGGCCAGACCATGCAAGGCAAAACGCAAGGCGCGGTTGGCAGCCCACTTCCGGCACGGCCGGAGTTCTGGTAGTCCCTCTGCTCGTTCTCCGGTCGTACTCTGCTCGTTCTCGGGTCGTACTCGGGTCGTACTCGGGTCGTACTCGGGTCGTACTCGGGTCGTACTCGGGTCGTACTCCGCCGGGTCCGCGCACGGTCCGCATTGGCGGTGCCGGCTGCGATTGCGATGTGGCGCGGAGTGAACAACGGAGTTTTGTGCAACTGCCCTTATTCAATGTTTGCCCGGGCAGGTCGGATGGCTCTATTGTTGTCGCCAGTCCCCCAAATTCTTAGAAGGGAACAGCAGTGGCGACGAAGACCAACGTCGTTCTCATCGACGACCTCGATGGTTCCGAGGCCGAGGAGAGCGTGAAGTTCGGGTTGGACGGCGTGTCCTACGAAATTGACCTGTCCGCCAAGAATGCGACCAAACTGCGTAACGCCTTCGCCGGCTACGTGGGTTCTGCTCGTCGGGTCGGTGGCCGCGCGGCCCGCGGCCGGGCCGGCCGACCGGCCGGCGGATCGGCCCGCAAGCCGGAGACCGCCGAGATCCGGGCGTGGGCACGTGACCAGGGCTACGACGTCAGCGACCGGGGCCGCATCCCGGCCGAGATCATCGAGGCCTACCAGAAGGGCCGGCGCTAGTCCGGCCTCGGCGGCTTCCGCCGGCCCGGGCCTTGTGCCCGGCAAGCCGGCGTGATCCGCCACCGACTTGCCGCACCACACCGTCGATGACCATGTCGCCACGGTCCTCAGGTACGCCGTCGGTGTGGGTGTGCCACGCAGGCTCCTTGCCTGGCTTTCGGCGCGGACCCCCGGGGATTCGTCCCCGGGGGTCTCGTCATGTGTCTCGTCATGTCTCGCATCGTGGGTCGCCCGAGTCGTCCCGCCACGACCTGCTTCGAAGGGTGACCGGTGGTCACGTTCCGTCGTCATGGTCGGTGATCCGCGTACGCCTTCGCCCGGTACTCCCCTCGGGCACCTCTTCGAGGGTCCGACATTCCGGACGCTCCTTCGGGGCGATCCCGTGGGTGTCCCGGGTCGGCCGCCGGGTAGGGTCCGTCCGAGCCCGGCCACGAAGGACGCCACGCCAGCGGCCGGCCGAGGCCGGTGCTGAGCCGGTGGCCGGACCAGGACCGGCCCGCTCGGATCAGGACCGGCCCGCGCGGTATGGCCGGTCCGCCCCATTCCGGCGTTCGCTTCGGGCGTAACGCCTCGCCAGCGGGGCCGGCATGGAACACAGTGGTAGGTCGACGAGTTACACAGTTACGTACTGCTCACCGCTCGCCGGCAGTTCGATCCCCACTCGCAACATGGTGGGAGGAGGCTGTGTCGGAAGCGGGGACTAGCATGAAACGCAGGGGCCGGGTAGATCCGGACTCCCACGCCGTCTCCAGCCCGGGGAGCGAAAGATGTTCGAAAGGTTCACCGACCGCGCGAGGCGGGTTGTCGTCCTGGCCCAAGAAGAGGCCCGGATGCTCAGCCACAACTACATCGGGACCGAGCACATCCTCTTGGGCCTCATCCACGAGGGTGAGGGCGTCGCCGCCAAGGCGCTCGAGAGCCTCGGTATCTCGCTGGAGGCTGTGCGCGCCCAGGTCGAGGAGATCATCGGCCAGGGTCAGCAGGCACCCAGCGGGCACATCCCGTTCACGCCGAGGGCCAAGAAGGTTCTCGAGCTGTCGTTGCGCGAGGCCCTCCAGCTCGGTCACAACTACATCGGCACCGAACACATCCTGCTCGGTCTCATCCGCGAGGGTGAGGGCGTGGCTGCCCAGGTGCTGGTGAAGCTCGGCGCCGATCTCGGCCGAGTCCGTCAGCAGGTGATCCAGCTGCTGTCCGGTTACCAGGGCAAGGAGACCGCAGGCGCGGCCGCCGGCGCCAGTGGCGAGGGTTCGCCGCAGGGATCGCTCGTTCTCGACCAGTTCGGGCGCAACCTCACCCAGGGTGCGCGCGAGGGCAAGCTCGACCCGGTGATCGGGCGCGAGAAGGAGATCGAGCGGGTCATGCAGGTGCTGTCCCGCCGCACCAAGAACAACCCCGTGCTCATCGGCGAGCCCGGCGTCGGCAAGACCGCCATCGTCGAAGGTCTCGCCCAGGCGATCGTGCGCGGAGACGTGCCCGAGACGCTCAAGGACAAGCAGATCTACACCCTCGACCTGGGTGCACTGGTCGCGGGCTCGCGCTACCGCGGTGACTTCGAGGAGCGGCTGAAGAAGGTCCTCAAGGAGATCCGCACCCGCGGTGACATCGTGCTCTTCATCGACGAGCTGCACACCCTGGTGGGTGCCGGCGCGGCCGAGGGCGCGATCGACGCAGCGAGCATCCTCAAGCCGATGCTGGCCCGGGGCGAGCTGCAGACCGTCGGCGCCACCACGCTCGACGAATACCGGAAGTACCTCGAGAAGGACGCCGCGCTGGAGCGCCGTTTCCAGCCGATCCACGTCCAGGAGCCCTCGATGGCGCTCACCATCGAGATGCTCAAGGGACAGCGCGACCGTTACGAGGCACACCACCGCGTGACGATCACCGACGCGGCGATCGTGGCGGCGGCCCAGCTCTCCGACCGCTACATCTCCGACCGGTTCCTGCCCGACAAGGCCATCGACCTGATCGACGAGGCCGGTTCGCGACTGCGCATCCGCCGGATGACCGCGCCGCCGGACCTGCGGGAGTTCGACGAGCGGATCGCCAACGTCCGCCGCGACAAGGAAGCGGCCATCGACGCGCAGGACTTCGAGCGTGCCGCGTCGCTGCGCGACGAGGAGAAGAAGCTCATCGCGCAGAAGGCCGAGCGGGAGAAGCAGTGGAAGGCCGGCGACATGGATGTCGTCGCCGAGGTCGACGAGGAGCTGATCGCGGAGGTCCTGTCCACTGCGACCGGCATCCCGGTGTTCAAGCTGACCGAGGAGGAGTCGCAGCGCCTGCTCCGCATGGAGGACGAGCTGCACAAGCGCTACGTCGGCCAGGAGGACGCGGTCCGCGCGCTCTCCAAGGCGATCCGGCGCACCCGAGCCGGTCTGAAGGACCCCAAGCGTCCGGGTGGCTCGTTCATCTTCGCCGGCCCGTCCGGTGTCGGTAAGACCGAGCTGTCCAAGGCGCTGACGGAGTTCCTGTTCGGTGACGAGGACGCGCTCATCCAGCTGGACATGAGCGAGTACTCCGAGAAGCACACCGTCTCGCGGCTGTTCGGTTCCCCGCCCGGCTACGTCGGCTACGACGAGGGCGGACAGCTCACCGAGAAGGTGCGCCGCAAGCCGTTCTCCGTCGTGCTCTTCGACGAGGTGGAGAAGGCCCACCCGGAGATCTTCAACTCGCTGTTGCAGATCCTCGAGGAAGGTCGGCTCACCGACGCGCAGGGCCGGGTGGTCGACTTCAAGAACACCGTGATCATCATGACCACCAACCTCGGCACCAAGGACATCGCCAAGGGCGTCAACCTCGGCTTCACCCAGTCGAAGGATGCAGGCGGGTCCTACGAGCGGATGAAGTCGAAGGTCCAGGAGGAGCTCAAGCAGCACTTCCGGCCGGAGTTCCTCAACCGGGTCGACGACATCATCGTCTTCCCGCCGCTGACCGAGGAGCAGCTCGTCGACATCGTCGACCTGCTGGTCGCCAAGGTCGAGGAGCGGCTGCGCGACAAGGACATGGGCATCGAGCTGACGACCAACGCCAAGCTCCTGCTCGCCAAGCGCGGCTACGACCCGGTGCTCGGCGCCCGGCCGCTGCGGCGCACGCTGCAGCGCGAGATCGAGGACACGCTGGCGGAGAAGCTGCTGTACGGCGAGCTCACTCCCGGCCAGATCGTGCTCGTCGACGTCCAGGGAGAGGGCAAGGGGGCGACGTTCACCTTCACGGGTACGTCCAAGGCTCCGGTGCCCGACCTGCCGACGATCGAGGCCAGCACCGAGTAAGCAGCACCGAGTAAGCAGCACCGAGTAAGCAGCACCGAGTAAGCAGCACCGAGTAAGCAGCACCACGCATCGGAGGGGGCGGCCGCGCAAGCGGTCGCCCCCTCCGTGCGTTCCGGTCGGGTCAGGGCCGGTCAGGTCAGGGGCGCAGCCGGGCGAACAGCCGCTGGGCGCCGTCGTCCAGCGTGCCGGCTGCCTCCGGGCTGACGGCGTGGCCCCGCAGGGCCGCGATCTTGCGGCGCAGCGCCCACAGCTGGGCGTGTGCCGGCCGATCGCGTTCGGCCAGGTCGGCGAGGGTGTCCAGGGCCTGGTTCAGGGCCTGCCGGGCGCTCGGAGCCACCTCGTCCGCGTCCAGTCCGGCCAGTACCTGCTGCAGGTCCGGGACGGACCAGGGACGATAGGCGGCCCGCAGGCCGCGGCTGGTGCCGTTGGCTCCGCCGAGGGTCACCTCGACGGTCAGTGGGTCCAGCGCGATCACCCGGACGCCCTCGTCCGCGGCCAGCACCCTGCTCGCCGCCACCCCCACGCGGACCCACACCTTCGCCGTGGCGCGGGTCGGGTCGGACACCGCGAACCCGACCTCCTCGTCGCCTTCCTGCACCACCACGCAGGCCGGTGCCCTGGTGGACACGATCGAGGCGGCGCCGAGCGGCGCCCACACGTTCACGCCGAGCACGCCGGAGTTCAGCGCTCGCGCGGCCTGTACGCGGGAGGTGTTCGCGACCACCGCGGTGCCGGGCCGTTCGGCGTACCGGCTGGTCGTCTCCGCGTCGGCGGTCGGCAGCAGGACGTAGGAATAGCCGGCCTGGTCGGGGTCCACACCGTGGTCGAGCCAGAGGGTGAAGTAGTCGCGGGGGAGCGGGGTGTCGTCCTTCCAGGACGGGTGCTGGGTGATGTCGGACCAGCGGCCCACCCGGTGCTCGCGTTTCAGGTGCGCCCGGGCGCCGGCGGGGAAGACGTACCCGCCCGTCCCGGCGAGGTGGACCCAGCGGGCGGCCGGCGCGGTGGCCTCGTCACCGAGGCCGGGCACCGCGGTGGTGCCGTTCACCATCACCGCCTCTGACCCGGTCGCCAGCCGGCGGTTCTCCACCACCGTCTCCACCCGGCGGCCGTCGTGTGCGGTGATGCCGGTGCCCAGCGCGACCACCTCGTCGTCGAAGCAGAACCACGACCGCCGCGAGACCAGCGAGCTGCCCTGTGAGTGCAGCCACATCCCGGCCGCGGTGTAACGGTCGGCGAGCGTGGTGCCGCCCACCCAGTCCTGCGGGTTGAGGTAGCCGCGGCCCTCCATCGGCGCGCGCTCGCGCACGTCCACGGTGGTGCCGGGAATCCGGTAGGGGTCCACCGTGGGCCAGAACGCGTCGTTGTAGTGGTCGACCTGGTGGTCGCAGAGGTAGGTGGCGCCGTCCGCGGTGAGCCAGCCGTGGAGGTTCTCGTCGTTGATGGACTCGAAGTTCGCGATCCGCCGGGAGTACATCGAGATCCCGTACGCCCAGTTCGTACGCCGGTGCACCACCCGGTCCATGGCGGCGAAGACGTGGCTGGTCACCAGCGGCCCCCGCCGGGGTACGGACCCGTCGGCGAGCAGCGTGCGCGCCTGCAGGAGAACGGGGACGCTGCGGCCGGCCAGTGGGTCGTCCTGGGTGTCGGCCAGGATCCACTCCTTCAGCATCGGCCCGAGCCAGGTCCTGGTCGCGGGCGGCGCGGCCACCCACAGGCCGAGGGCGGCGTTGACCGCCGCGTGCCCGGCGTTGTGGTCCTGCTCGTTGTGGCGGGCGATCACCCGGCCGCTGGCCATGTCCATCAGCCCGCCGTGCCAGATCAGCGGGTCGTAGGCGTCCCGGATCCACTCGTACACGATCGGGTCGCTGACCGCGAACGGCGTACCCGCGACCCGTTGGAAGATGCCCGGCAGCGTGGCCACCAGGCCGACACCGTAGGAGCCGTTGTAGGGGTAGTAGTCGTGCTGGATGAAGGACCCGTCGCGGTGGAAGCCGTCGCCCGCGTCGGCGTACGCCAGCACCGGCGCCAGCCCGTCCACCCCGAGCCGCACCGCCGCGGCGTCCCCGGCGAGGATGCCGCGCCCGATGACCACGTCGGCGGTGAGCACCCGGTTGGCCGCGGTGGCGATGGGTTCGGGGGTGTAGTGGGCGACCGCCCGGGTGTAGGCACCGATCTGGTCCGCGCTGAGGTGGTCGTACACCAGCATCGCCGCGAGGTTGAACGGCTGCGGACCCGAGATCATCCACTCGAACCAGTTGCCGATGATCTGCCCGTCCTCGCGGTAGTAGTGCGCGACCATCCAGTCCATCGCGGCGATCAGGTCGGCGAGCAGCTTCGGGTCGCCGTGGGTGTCGATGCCGGGGGTCGCCCAGCCGAGCGCCATCCGGGAGAGCCGGCCGAACGAGATCGAGATGGCGAACGAGATCTGCACGTCGAGCCGGGCGTCCGGCCACAGGTACGCCCGGTCCGCCCCGGTTTCCATCGTCGACCACCACTGGTGGGTGTCCGCGGCGAGCTGGGCGAGTCCGGGTGCGATCGCCGGGTCTGCCGAGTCGTAGTCGCTGCCCACGAAGGCCGCCCGCCACTGGGCGCGCATCCGGGCGAAATCGTCGGAGGTGTCGGCGGCATCGTCCGCGGCGGCCGGTGCGGTGCCCGCGGCTGTGACGGCGGCGACCGAGGCCGCGGTCCTACCCGCCGCGCTGGTGCCCGCCCGGGCCTGGTGGGCCTGCCCGAGGCCCAGCACGCCCGTACCGGCGAGGAGCGCGCCGAGGTGGAGGGCATGCCGTCGGGACAGCGGAACGTGGTGCCCGGGGCCGGCGGGGTTTCCGGCGTCGTTCAAGGTCGGTCTCCGTTCGTCGTCGTTGCACGCGGCGAGGAGGGCGCAACCTTCGTGTCTAGGCGCGGATGGGGACGAAGTGAAGGAAATCGGTCGAGATCGGTCGGCCGAAAACCGCCAGGGTCAGGAGCCAGGGCCCGGGCGTCAGGGCGGCCGGGTCGGAGTTCGGGTGTAGAGAGAGGCAGCCGGGTTGGAGCCCGGGTGTCAGGACGTGGGCGGGAACACCGGCGCGCTCACCGGGAGCCGGAACGTCCCGTCCGCCAGCGGCTCCACCAGGCCGTCGGCGACCAGGGTGTCCAGGGCGCGCTCGCGCTGGGGGGCCGCGGACCAGGCCGCGTCCAGGTCGGATCGGGAGACCGGCCCGCTGGCCTCGCGCAGCACCCGCAACAGCCGGCCGCGGCACTGCCGGTCGGTGCCGTCGTAGGACTGCCGGCGACGGGGCGGTCCGTCGTACGCCGGCTTGCCCGCGAGCCGCCAGGCGCACTGGCGCCGGATCGGGCAGTCCGCGCACCGCGGTCCGGCGGCGGTGCACACCAGCGCGCCGAGTTCCATCGTGGCCACCGCCCACCGGGCAGCAGTTTCGGGCTCGTCGGGCAGCAGGGTGAGCGCGGTCCGGCGTTCGGCGGCGGTGGTCGCCGTGGGTGGGTACTGCACGCCGCCGACCGCCCGGGCGAAAACCCTGCGCACGTTGGTATCCAGGACGACGTGCCGGCGGCCGAACGCGAACGACGCGACCGCGGCGGCGGTGTAGTCGCCGATGCCGGGCAGGTCGCGAAGCTCGTCGTAGTCGGCGGGTACGTCGCCGCCGTGCCGCCGGCTGATCGTGGTCGCGGCGGCGTGCAGTCGCAGGGCGCGGCGGGGGTAGCCGAGCCGGCCCCACTGGCGTACGGCCTCTCCGGGTTCGGCGGCGGCCTGCGCGCTCGGCGTGGGCCAGCGTCCGAGCCAGGCGGCGTGCGCGGGCAGCACCCGGCTCACCGGCGTCTGCTGCAGCATCACCTCGCTGACCAGCACCGACCACGGCGAGGCGTCCGGACGGCGCCAGGGAAGGTCGCGGGCGTTGGTGGCGTACCACGCGAGGACGGGCGTGTGCAGCGGTGACTTCGGCATGGCGGTTCCGATCCTGCCACGGGTACGGCGACCGAACCCGCAGCCGTACCCCCGCCGTATATCCCCGCCGTACCTCACGGTCGACCCGCAGCCGTGTCCCCGTCGTACCCCCAGCCGCACATGGTCACGTCGGCGCGGCGTGGGAACCCGGACATCCGGCAGCGGGCGGTTAACCTCCGGCTATGATCCGCCCGCTGTTGCGCCCCGTCGGGCCGTTGCCTGCTTCGGCGTACTGGCTCCGGCGCGGTGTCCTGCTGGCTGTGGTCGTCCTGTTGGTGTGGGCGCTGGTGGCGTTCATCACCCCGGACGGCCCGGGCCGTGGGAACGCGCAGGGCGCCCCGACGGACAGCCCCACACCGACCCAGGGACCGACGATCGGACCCAACAGTGCGGACGACAGCGGCGCGGTGAGGCGTTCGCCGGCGGCGACCGTCCGTCCGTCCGGGACGTCCTCACCGTCACCGACGACCTCTCCCAAGCCGTCGAAGACTCCGGCCCGGGAGGCGAGCCCGAAGACCACGCCCCGTAAGTCCGCCGGCCTGGCCGCCTGTGATCCCGGTTGGCTCGGCGTGAAGGCCGAGGTGACCCGGAGCCCGGTCGAGGCCGGCAAGCCGGTGGTGGTCACGGTGCGGTTGCTCAACAGCGGATCGGACCCGTGCCGGCTGACCATCGACTCCAAGAGCCTGCGCGTGCTCGTCACCTCCGGAAGCGACCACATCTGGGACACCGCCGACTGCCGTGGGCTGCCCGAGGTGCCGGTCGTCCTGAAGGCGAAGGAGCAGCGCAACCTCGCCGTGCGCTGGCCGGGAGTGCGCTCCCGCGCGGGCTGCCCGAGCGGGCAACCCGCGGCGAAGCCCGGCTACTACACGGCGGACGTCACCGTCGGCGGAGTGGGCCCGGTCACCGCGCGTTTCCGGCTCAGTTAGTACGCCCCCTGGGCGACCCAGGCGACTCTGCCGAACGAATCCTGCCGACCGAATCCTGGCGACCGAATCCTGACGGCCACATCCTGACGGCCGGTTCCTGAGATTGCCCCGGCACGCTCGTGACACTGCGGGCGCGGCGTACTAGCGTGCCTTCAGCGCCTGCACAAAATCGCCCGTCGTTCCGCTGTTCCGCACAGCTTTGCGCAACTCGCAGCGAGCGGTGGTGAGACTTCCGGGCGAGCGGGCGCCTCGGCCGGGACAACGAACGGAGTGGCACAGCATGGCGGACCTTGCGATCGGCGTGATCGGCTACGGGCTGCGGGGCAGCCTGGCACGGCACGCGCACCGGCCCGGCGAAGGCTCCAAGCTGGTCGCGGTGTACGACCCGGACGTCGCGGCCCACCAGCGGTTCCGTGAGGCGTTCGGCGCGGACCTTGCCGCCACCACCGACCTGGACGAGTTCCTCAAGCTCGACCTCGACGCGGCCTTCGTGCTCAGCCCCGACTTCCTGCACGAGGAGCACGCGCTCGCGCTGCTCAACGCCGGCATCCCGGTCTACCTCGAGAAGCCGATGGCGATCACCACCGAGGGCTGCGACCGGCTGCTGTCGGCCGCGCAGCAGACCGGCGGCCGCCTCTACCTCGGCCACAACATGCGGCACATGCCGTTCGTCCGGGAGATGAAGCAGCTGATCGACTCCGGTGCGATCGGTGAGCCGAAGGTCGCCTGGTGCCGCCACTTCGTCGGAAACGGCGGCGACTTCTACTTCGGCGACTGGCACGCCGAGCGCAAGTACGGCACCAGCCTGCTGCTGCAGAAGGGCGCGCACGACCTCGACGTCCTGCACTGGCTGTGCGGCTCCTACGCCAGCGAGGTCACCGCGATGGGCGACCGGATGGTCTACGGCGCCGAGCAGGGCGGCGAGGAGGACCCGTGGTGGCAGGGCGAGCGCAACCTCAAGCGCTGGCCCCCGAAGTCGCTCACCGGGCTCAACCCGAAGATGGACGTCGAGGACGTCTCGATGATGACGATGCGGCTGCAGAACGGCATCCTCGCGTCGTACGAGCAGTGCCACTTCACGCCCGACTACTGGCGCAACTACACGATCATCGGCACCGAGGGCCGGATCGAGAACTTCGGCAACGGCGAGCCCGGCACGGTGATCCGGCTGTGGAACCAGCGCCACGACTACGCCGCCCAGGGCGACCACGAGATTCCGCTCGGGCCGGAGACCGGCGGGCACGGCGGCGCCGACCCGCGGATCGTGGGGGAGTTCCTGCGCTACGTCCGTGAGGGCGGGCAGACCGACACCTCGCCGGTGGCCGCGCGTTACGCCGTGGCGGCCGGATGCGCGGGGGCGGAGTCGCTGCGGTCGGGGAGCAGGCCGGTGCGGGTGCCCGAGGCCGCGCCGGAGGTCACGGCGTACTTCGACCAGGCCTGAACGTCGGGGGCCCGCGGTTTCTGACGAAGCACCACGGACGAAAGCGCGGTCGGCCGGACGGTGACAGCCGTTCGGCCGGCGGCGTTCGGTCAGCGGCGTTCGGTCTGCGGCGGCTCAGACGTAGCGTTCGAGAATGCTCGACTCGGCCAGCCGGGACAGGCCCTCGCGGACCGAACGCGCGCGGTTCTCACCGACCCCACCGACGGCCTGCAGGTCGTCGATGCTGGCGGCGAGCAGCTTCTGCAGGCTGCCGAAGTGGTCGACCAGCCGGTCGATGACGGTGCCGGGCAGCCGTGGCACCTTCGCCAGCAGGCGGTAGCCACGCGGGCTGACCGCGGCGTCCAGCGTGTCGCCGCCGTGGCCGAGTGCGCGGGCCACCGCACCGATGTCGAGCAGGTCGGCGGCGGACAGCGCGTCGAGTTCCTCCAGCGCCTCCTCGACGCTGCGTGCGCGCCGGCCGGGGATCTGCGGGAGGTAGTCGCGGGCGACGAGGTTGCGTTCGGGGTCCACGCCGGCGACCAGCTCGTCGAGCTGCAGCGACAGCAGCCGGCCGTCGACACCCAGCTCGACGACGTACCCGTGGATCTCGTTGGCGATCCGGCGGACCATCTCCAGCCGCTGCGCCACCTGGGCGACGTCGCGGACGGTCACGAGGTCCTCGATCTCCAGCGCGGACAGGGTGCCGGACACCTCGTCGAGGCGAAGCTTGTAGCGCTCCAGGGTGGCCAGGGCCTGGTTGGCGCGGGAGAGGATCTGCCCGGTGTCCTCCAGGACGTACCGGATGTCGTCGACGTACAGGCCGATGATCCGCATCGACTGCGACACCGACACCACCGGGAAGCCGGTCTGCTTGGCGATCCGCTCGGCGGTCCGGTGACGGGTGCCGGTCTCGACCGTGGGGATGGAGGGGTCGGGCATCAGGTGGACGGCCGCCCGGACGATGCGCGTGCACTCCCGGTCGACGACGATCGCGCCGTCCATCTTGGCGAGCTCGCGCAGCCCGGTGGCGCTGAACTCCACGTCGA
The DNA here is from genome assembly GCF_013408535.1 of Actinopolymorpha cephalotaxi. Taxonomy (NCBI): domain Bacteria; kingdom Bacillati; phylum Actinomycetota; class Actinomycetes; order Propionibacteriales; family Actinopolymorphaceae; genus Actinopolymorpha; species Actinopolymorpha cephalotaxi. The sequence goes on along the minus strand of NZ_JACBZA010000001.1, from coordinate 4,934,036 downwards.
GGGTGAACCCGCCGGTGCACAGGCTTTCCACCGTACGGTCGTATCCGAGGACGATGAGCGCTCCCGTGCGCCCCCGGAGGACACGCTCGAGCCCGTCGCGCAGAGAGGTACCTGGCGCGACCGCGGCGAGCGTGGCCCGGAACTTCGCGTCCGGGCTCTTGTCACTTGCAGCCACAACTCTCCTGGGATGGTCAGCTTGCTCGGCAGCAAAGTCTACGGTCCCGGATTCCGGGATGCGCCACGCGCCATGCTCTGCTCCCCGGCGCGGGATCGCCCGATCGGACGTCGAAGCCGGCACGGCCAGCCCCCGGGATTGCTGGATGTGACCGCTTGCGGACGGTGTGGCGCTGCCTGGGTATAGGCAGATCGGGTGTGACACGCAATTGTGGTGCAGTCCGTCCCCGTTGGCGCGGTGTTCCCGGTAATTGACGGGGTACGCGCCGATTCGCCGAACCCTAGTGGAGTACGCCCCGCATGACTGCTGCCAGTGCCCCAGGTGTCCTGATCCCGCACACCCTCCGCACCGAGTACGCCGAGAACCCGCTCGGTGTGGAGGAACCCCGGCCGCGACTGTCCTGGTTGCTCCGCCCGGCGCCGCGGGCGTCGTCCGGTGCCTCCGGGTCCGACGAGTCCGGGTCCGGCCTGTCCGGCGCGTACGCGGCGCAGACCGCCTACCAGGTGATCGTGGCCACCGACCTCGCCGACCTGGACGCCGGCCGCGGGCCGGTCTGGGACTCCGGGCGGGTGGACTCCGGTCGTACGGGACAGGTGGAGTACGCCGGTGCCGAGCTGGCCGCCGACACCGGGCACGTGTGGACCGTCCGGGTCTGGGACGGTTCCGGCCAGGTGTCGGACTGGGCCGAGCCGGTCACCTTCGTCACCGCACCGGCAGGCCCGCAGGCCTGGGCGGGAGCGACGTGGATCGGGCAGGCGGCGGCCGTGCAGACCGACGGCCAGCCTGCCGCGCCCCTGCTGCGCAAGGTGTTCCGGCTGCCCACCGGCGACGTCGCGCACGCCCGCCTGCACGTCAGCGGGCTCGGCTACGGCGAGTTCTACCTGGACGGTGAGCGGATCGGCCGGTCGGTGCTCGACCCGGCGCCGACCAACTACGACGCGACCGTTCTGTACTCGACGTACGACGTGACCGCACAGGTGCGGCCCGGCGCCTCCGACTCCGACCACGTGCTCGCCGCGGTGCTCGGGCGCGGGCGTTACGGCGACCCCACGCCGAACGTGTGGTACTGGCAGAAGGCGCCGTGGTGGGACCACCCCAAGCTGCTGGCGCACCTGGCGGTGACCTACGCCGACGGGCGCGTCGTCCGCGTGGTCAGCGACCTGAGCTGGCGCGGTGTGGAGGGGCCCGTACGGTCGGACTCGCTGTACGCGGGGGAGCACCACGACGCCCGGCACGCCCGCCGCGGCTGGACCACCGTCGACTTCGACGACAGCGACTGGCCGGAGGTGGTGGCGGCGACCCCGCCGCGCGGGCAGCTGCGCGCGCAGCAACTGGAGCCGATCGAGGTGATCGGGGAGCTGGAGCCGGTCGGCCTGTCCGAACCGCTGCCGGGTGTGTACGTCTACGACCTCGGCCGGCAGCTCACCGGATGGACGCGGCTGCACGTCGCAGGCCCCGCCGGGACGACCGTGCGGGTGCGGCACGGCGAACGGCTCCTGCCCGACGGCACCGTCGACATCCGTCAGGTTCACATCGACGGCGACATCCAGACCGACTTCTTCACGCTGGCCGGTGAGGGCACGGAGTCGTTCGAACCCTCCTTCTCCTACAAGGGTTTCCAGTACGTCCAGATCGACGGGCACCCCGGCCGGCCGGAGCTCGGCGACCTGCGCGGGGTGGTCGTGCACACCGCCGTCGCGTCCACCGCGGAACTCGACACCGACCACCCGATCGTGAACAAGCTGCACACCGCGACCAGGTGGGCGGTGCTGAACAACCTGCACGGCATCCCGACCGACACCCCGGTGTTCGAGAAGAACGGCTGGACCGGCGACGCCCACCTCACCGCCGACGTCGCCGCCTACAACTTCCACATGCCGCGCTTCTACACCAAGTGGCTGCAGGACTGGGTTGACGCGCAGTTGCCGAGCGGAGAGTTCCCGCCGATCGTGCCGACCGCCGGCTGGGGCTACCACCACGACACCGAGGCCGGCATCGTCGGACCGATCCCGGCGTGGGACGTGGCGTACGTCGAGATCCCCTGGGTGATGTACCAGCACTACGGCGACGAACGGATCCTGCGCCGGCACTACGACCCGGCACGGCGCTACCTCGACTTCCTCGTCGACGGCTTCGTGAAGGACGACATCGTGCTGGCCGGCCTGGGCGACTGGCTGCCGCCCGGGTTCAACGGGATGCCGCCGGAGGGGCCGGGCATCTACGAGACGGCGTACACGGTGCGGTTCGTGGACCTGCTCGACCGGATCGCGCGGGTGATCGGCCGGGAGGCCGACACCAAGGAGTACGCCGAACTCCGCGAGCGGCTCGCGACCGGCTTCGACCGCGCGTTCTACGACGCGGACTCGGGGACCTACCACGGCGAACGCCCCACCGGCTACCGGCAGTCGGCCAACGTGGTCGCGCTCGCCTTCGGGCTGGTCCCACGGGGGAGGTACGACCAGGTCCTGGACCGGCTGGTCGCCGACATCCACGAGCGCGAGGACCACCTGGACACCGGCGTCATCGGCACGAAGTTCCTGCTGCCGCTGCTCAGCCGCAACGGACAGCCCGACCTGGCGTTCACCGTGGCGACCCAGCGCACCTACCCCGGGTACGGCTTCTGGATCGAGCAGGGTGCGACGTCGCTGTACGAGCACTGGCAGGCCGACTCCAGGTCGCGCAACCACCACTTCTTCGGCCACGTGGACCAGTGGTTCATCGAGGACCTGGTGGGGGTGACCGCGGCCGAGCCCGGCTTCAGCCGGGTGCGGGTGCGGCCACTGCCGCCGGCCGAACTCGGCCGGGCCCGGGTCGGTCTGGACACCGTGCGCGGACGGGTGGCCGCCGGCTGGGAGCGGCGCGGCGCGGGCTACAGCGTCCGGGTGGACCTTCCGCCGGGGGTGACCGCCGAGGTGCACGTCCCCACGTCGGACGGCGGGCACCTGGTGGAGGAGTGCGGGCCGGGGCGGCACACCCTGGAGTCCTGACCCGCGCCCGGCCGGCGCGGAGCCGGTTGAGTCGAAGTGTGGAGACTTACGGGGGCTATGACCCCCGTAAGTCTCCACACTTCACGGGGGAGGGCTTCGCCCTCAGAGGGGGCGGATTCTTCCGCGGAAGAATCCGGCGCCCGGCTCCGCGCCGGCCGCGGGGCTCACCACTTCTCCCAGGGCTGCTGCGGCTCCCACTGTTCCTGGGGCTCGTCCGGCTGCTCGAGGCGGACCACCTTGACCAGCCGGCTGACCGCCTGCAGCGCTTCGCTCACGTTGCTCGCCTCCCAGGCGCGGATGCCGTCGGGTGGGTTGCCGCTGTCGGGCGGGACGATCGCGTCGGTGAAGCCCAGCCGCATCGCCTCCGACAGCCGGCGTTCGACACCGGTCACCCGGCGGATGTCGCCGCCCAGGCCGACCTCGCCGATCGCGATCATGTACGGCGGCAGCGGCTGGTCGATGGTGGCGCTGGCCACCGCGACCGCGACCGCGAGGTCCGACGCCGGCTCGCGCAGCTTCACCCCGCCCACGGTGGAGGCGTAGACGTCCTGGTTGCCGATGCGCAGGTTGCAGCGGCGTTCGAGCACGGCGAGGATCATCGACATCCGGCTGGAGTCGAGCCCGGACGTGGCCCGCCGGGGCGTGCCCAGGGCGCTGGCCGCCACCAGCGACTGGACCTCGGCCAGCAGGGGCCGCTTGCCCTCCAGCGTCACCGTGACGCAGCTGCCGGACACCGGGACCGCCCGGCGGGTGAGGAAGAGACCGCTGGGGTCGGGCAGGCTCTGCAGGCCGCCGTCGGCGAAGTCGAAACAGCCCACCTCGTCGGTCGGGCCGTAGCGGTTCTTCACCGCCCGGACCAGCCGCAGCCTGGAGTGCCGCTCGCCCTCGAAGTGCAGCACCACGTCGACCAGGTGCTCCAGGGCACGCGGGCCGGCGATGGAGCCGTCCTTGGTCACGTGGCCGACGACGATCGTGGCGATGTTGCGTTCCTTGGCCACCCGGATGAGTGCGCCCGCGACCTCGCGTACCTGCGTGACTCCGCCCGGCGCGCCGTCGACCTGGGCCGACGCCACCGTCTGGACCGAGTCGAGCACGATCAGGTCGGGGCGTACGGCGTCGATCTGGCCGAGCACCGCGCCCAGGTCGGTCTCGGCGGTCAGGAACAGCTGCGGCGCCATGGCGCCGACCCGCTCCGCCCGCAGCCGGACCTGGGCGGCGGACTCCTCGCCGGACACGTAGAGGCTCCGCCCACCCGCCCGCGCCCGCTCGGCCGCGGTCTCCAGCAGCAGGGTCGACTTGCCGACGCCGGGCTCGCCGGCCACCAGGACCACCGCGCCGGGGACCAGGCCGCCGCCGAGCACCCGGTCGAGCTCGCCGATCCGGGTGGGCTCGGCGCGCGCGGCCTCGACGTCGACCTCGTCGATCGGGATGGCGGGCCGGGTGACCGGCTGCGCGCTGGTCACCGTCACCCGGGCGGCGCCGACCCCGGTCTCCTCGACCGTGCCCCAGGCCTGGCACTCACCGCACCGGCCGATCCACTTGGTGGTCTGCCAGCCGCACTCGCCGCAACGGTAGGAGGGGCGGAGGGTTCGAGACGTCGACGTTTTCGCCATGCCCGCGAGGCTAGAGGTCGCCACCGACAAACCACCCGACAGCGGGCAGGATCGAGTTTCGGTCACGCTTTCGTCACGCGCGGGTCGCGGAACGGCCGGATCCCACCGGCCCGGCGGCAGGTTGCGGACAGGCGCGCCGAGCCGCCCCCAAATCCCTGGGTGGACCGCCTCCATGGTTCTACGCTCGGGAGATGTGAGCACCGAGACCAGTTCGAACGTGAGCACACAGGGCACCCAGAGCGCCCAGGGCGCACCAGGCACACAGGTCCCACAGATCACCCTCGTACCCCTCGGGTACGTCCACGGTGGCCGACGGGAGATCCGCGACGACAGGTGGGACCAGGAGACGGCGAGGATCGTTCTCGACCCGGACCTGCTGGAGCCGTCGGCGACCCAGGGCCTGGCGGCGTTCTCCCACCTCGAGGTGATCTTCCACTTCCACCGGTCGACCCGGGCCAGATCCGGCGCGGCCCACCCGCGCAGCAACCCGCACTGGCCGCGGGTCGGAATCCTCGCCGACCGTACCCAGCACCGGCTCAACCACCTCGGGGTCTCCCGGTGCGAGCTGGTCGCGGTGAACGGCCTGGAGCTGACGGTGCGCGGGCTGGACGCGGTGGACGGCACACCCGTGCTGGACGTCAAGCCGTACTTCGAGGAGTACGGCCCGCGCGGACCCGTCCGGGAGCCGGCCTGGACCCGGCAGCTGATGAGCAGCTACTCCTGACGAGCAGCTACTCCTGAGGATCGGTCCGCACGACGGTCCGAATGCCGTGGGGCTGTCCGCTCAGAACGTCCGCCACCACAGGTTGACGGCGTAGTCGACCTCGACACCGGTGTGTTCGGCGATCACGCGTTCGGCCACCTCGGGCCGGAACTCGATCCGGACGACCGCCTCGAAGTCGGCCCGCCGGTCGAACCTCCACGAGATGTCCAGGGGCGTACGCGACCAGCCGCGGACCGTCCAGAAGCGTTCCACCGCATCCGGGTCGTACGCCGGAAACGCCTCCCGGAACCACCCGCCGAACGTGCTCCGGGTGGCGTCGTTGTCGATCACGAACGCCGCCCCGCCGCGCCGGACGACCCGGGACAGCTCGGCCAGCCCCGGCTCGCATCCGGGACCGAAGAAGTACGCCCAGCGTGCGTGCACCACGTCCACCGAGGCGTCCGGGACGGGCAGCGCCTGCGCGGAACCCTGCCGGACCTCGACGTTCGCCAGCCCGGCGCAGCGACGGCGGGCCTGTTCGGCCAGGCCGCGGTGCGGCTCGACACCGATCACCCCGGCGGCCTCGGCGGCGAACCGGGGCAGGTGGTAGCCGGTGCCGCAGCCCACGTCGAGGACTCGCGCGCCGGCCCAGGTCCGGTGACCGGACATGGCGCGTTCGAGAACGCCGTCGGGGTCGACCGCGGCGTTCTCCAGCTCGTACGTCGCGGGGTTGTTCCAGATGTTGGGGCTCGGGGTGGCGCCGGTGGCGATGCGGGGCACACCCCGGAGGCTACGACAGACCCCTCCGGGCGGCGCCTACGACTGGGCGCCGTCGCCCGTCGGCTGCTGGGTGGAGGGCAGCTTGCGCGGCAAGGTGCTCGAGCCGTTCCGGCCGGGCTTCCCCGCCTTCCCTGACGTCTCGGACTTGCCCGCCTTCCCGGACTTCGCCCGGCGAGGCTCCTCGGCCGGCTCGGGGTCGGCGGGGTGACGCGCGACCGGCTGTTTGGAGGCCAGGTGCGCCTCGCAGTGCTTGGCCACCTCGTCGTAGGCCTCCTGGCCGAGCAGCTCGACCAGCTCGGCGCGACTGTTGAGGTAGACCGGCTCGGGCGCGTTGTGCGCCTCGGTGTTGCCGGTGCAGTACCACTCGAAGTCGTGTCCGCCCGGGCCCCAGCCACGGCGGTCGTACTCGGTGATCGTGACCTCGGTGTACGTCGTGCCGTCGGTCAGCTCGACGTCGCGGTAGAGCCGCCGGATCGGCAGCTGCCAGCACACGTCGGGCTTGGTCGTCAGCGGGTGCACGCCGGTGCGCAGGGCGTACCTGTGCAGGGCGCACCCGGTGCCGCCGGCGAAGCCCTCGCGGTTGTGGAAGATGCACGCGCCGTCGACGACCCGGGTCTTGCGGTCGCCGTCCTCGTCGAGCTCGACGAAGCCGTCACGGCGGCCCTCGGCGCGGTACTGCCAGTCCTCGGCGGTGAGCTTCTTGGCGTACCCACGCACGCGCTTCTCGTCCGCCTTGTCGGCGAAATGGGCGCCGAGCACGCAGCATCCGGCATCCGGCTTCTCGTGGAAGATGCCGGGGCAGCCGGCACCGAAGATGCAGTTGTAGCTGGACGTCAGCCAGGTCAGGTCGGCGCGGACCACCTGGTCGGCGTCCGCCGGGTCGGTGAACTCCACCCACGCGCGGGGAAAGTCGAGTGATACCTCGGGCACGCCGGAACCCTACGCCCCGGTGGGTTCGTCGCGTGGGACCCCCGGGGAAATCGCCGCGCGAGCGGAGTGTCGCGCGACACCGCAGGCACTGCGGGTAGGCGGGTACGCCCGACCAGCCCGTGGGAACCCCGAGGGATCAGAGCGGACCGATCGGTTGCGTACGTACCGATTTGTGTCGGACACGGCGAGAGTCGGCGCCCGGCAACCGGTAGCGTCGGGGCATGCGGCTCGGTGTACTCGACGTGGGCTCCAACACTGTCCATCTGCTGGTGGTGGACGCGCGCCTCGGCGCCCGCCCGCTGCCTGCCTACTCCCACAAGACCGAGCTCCGGCTCGCCGAGCATCTGAACGACGACGGCGCGATCTCGTCCTCGGGTGTCTCCGCGCTGGAGGATCTTGTCGGCGAGGCGCTGGAGATCGGCGAGGACAAGGGCTGCCAGTCCGTGCTCGCGTTCGCGACCTCCGCGGTCCGGGAGGCCACCAACGGCGACGACGTGCTGGCCTCGGTGGACGCGTCCACCGGTGTCCACCTCGGGGTGCTCAGCGGTGACCAGGAGGCCCGGCTGACGTTCCTCGCGGTACGCCGGTGGTTCGGCTGGTCCTCGCGCCGGCTGCTGGTGCTGGACATCGGCGGCGGCTCCCTGGAGATCGCCACCGGCGTGGACGAGGACCCCGACGCCGCGCTGTCGGTGCCGCTCGGTGCCGGCCGGCTGACCCGCGCCTGGTTCACTGCCGACCCGCCCTCGCGGGGTGAGGTGAAGGACCTGCGGAAGTTCGCCCGCGCGGAGATCGCGAAGAACGCCGGCCAGGTGCTGAGGTACGGCGCGCCCGACCACGTCGTGGGTACGTCGAAGACCTTCCGGCAGCTCGCCCGGGTCTGTGGTGCGGCACCCTCCGCCGAGGGCCCCTATGTCAAGCGCACGTTGACACGGGAGGTCCTGCACCAGTGGATCCCCAAGCTGGCCGAGATGCCGAGCTCGGAGCGGGCCCAGCTGCCCGGGGTGTCGGCCGGCCGTGCTCCGCAGTTGCTGGCGGGCGCACTGGTGGCCGAGGCGGCGATGGACATCCTCGAGGTGGAGGAGCTGGAGATCTGCCCCTGGGCACTTCGCGAGGGCGTCATCCTGCGCCACCTCGACACGATGCCTCCGGAGGATTTCGCGTGAGGCCGCCGGAGGACTCCGCGTGACCGGATCCGCGTGGTGAGCGGCCCGGTCCGGCTGGCCGTCGACGGTGGCCAGACCATGCTGCGGATGGGGCTGCTCGTCGACTCCGATGGCGATGCCGACGCCGGAACCGGTGAACCCGGGGCGGCGGCGCCCGGGTTCGTCCGGCAGGTGTCGGTCCCGGGGTTCCAGTGGACGCTGGGGGAGGACCCGGTCGAGCAGCAGTGCCGGCGGGTGGAGGACGCCTGGGAGGCGCTGGGCCGGCCGGCACCGGTCGACGTCGTGGCCCTCGGCCTGGCCGGCGGCGCGTCCGACCCGGACAGCCGGCGCCGGCTCGCGCCGCTGGTCGCCCACCGGCTCGGTGCCCGCCGCGTCCTGCTCACCGGCGACGACGTGACCACGCACCTCGGCGTACTGGCCGGTGCGCCCGGCGTGGTGATCGCCGCGGGCACCGGCGTCGCCTGCCTCGCGGTCACCGCCGCCGGCGACCTGCTCAACGTCGACGGGCTCGGCTACCTGTTCGGCGACGCCGGCGGGGGCTTCTCGATCGGGCTGGCCGGGATGCGCGCGGCGCTCGAGGGGTACGAGGGGCGCGGGCCGGCGACCGTACTCACCGAACGCGCCGAACGCCTGGTCGGCGCGCCGCTGCGGCTGGCGATCAAGCGGTGGTACGCCTCACCGTCCCTGGTCGCCGACGTCGCGGCGTTCTCCGCGCAGGTCACCCAGGCGGCCGGACCACCCGAGGACGACGCCGTGGCCAGGAGCCTGTGCCTGCGGGCGGGCCGGGACCTCGCGACCAGCGCGGCCACCGCGGCCCGCCGGGCGTTCCCGGACGCGCCCGGGGGAAGCGTCCCGGTCTCCTGGGCGGGTGGCGTACTCGGAGCGCCGGTCGTCTTCGAGGCGTTCGCCGCCGAGCTCGCCGCATCCTGCCCGGCGGCCACGCTGCGGGACCCGGCCGGCGGCTCGATGAGCGGCGCCGCCCGGCTGGCCGCCGGAAGTGACGTACCCCACCTGGCCAGCGTGGTGGCGCACAGCGCGGTGGCACACCCCGGCCCCGGCGGGTCGTGACCGCACGGCCCGGGGGTTCGCCGGAGCGAACCTCAGGTGATCACCGGGTATTCGCCGGGCAATCCGCACTCGGCGCGTCGGCGGGGGACGCGAGCCGTACGCTGGGGCCCGTGCAGCCCGTGCAGCCCGTGCAGCCCGTTGTGCCCTCGACCCACGTGCGCGGCAAGGACGCCGTCGTGCGCGTGCCGGACGCCCGGATCGCCCTGTCCACGGCCTCGGTCTATCCGGAGTCGACGGCCACCGCGTTCGAGTTGGCCGCCCGGCTCGGCTTCGACGGGGTGGAGGTCATGGTCGGCGCCGACCCGCTGAGCCAGGACGTCGACGCGCTGCGCCGGATCAGCGACTACCACCAGGTGCCGATCGTGTCGATCCACGCGCCGACCCTGCTCATCACGCAGCGGGTCTGGGGCACCGACCCGTGGGGCAAGATCGACCGCAGTGCCGAGGCCGCCAAGGCCCTGGGCGCGTCCGTGGTGGTCGTGCACCCGCCGTTCCGGTGGCAGCGCGACTACGCCCGCGACTTCGTCGGCGGCATCGCCCGGCGCCAGGCCGAGAGCGGGGTCAGCCTCGCGGTGGAGAACATGTTTCCGTGGAAGGCCGCGGGTCAGGGCGTCCAGGCCTACCTGCCCGGCTGGGATCCGCGGGACTTCGACTACGCCGAGGTGACGCTCGACCTGTCCCACACCGCGACCGCCGGCGTGGACGCGTACCAAATGGCGTACGACCTCGGTGACCGGCTCACCCACATCCACCTCGCCGACGGCAGCGGCTCCAACAAGGACGAGCACCTGGTGCCCGGGCGAGGCAGCCAGCGCTGTTCCGACGTCCTCGAACTCCTCGCCCGCCGCGGCTTCACCGGCAGCATCGTGCTGGAGGTCAACACCCGCAAGGCCCCCGGTCGTACGGAGCGGGAGGCCGACCTGGTGGAGGCGCTGGCGTTCGCCCGGCTGAGCTTCGCCGCACCGGTGGTTCCGTCGTACGCCGTGACCGCCGACGGGACGATCGAGGCCGTCGCGCCGCGGACCTCCGGCGACGACAGCGGGTCCGCCGCATCCGGCGCACCCGGCGGGCCCGGCACGCCCGGTGGGCCCGGCACGCCCGGCACGCCCGGCACAGCCGGCTGAGTCGCGGCCCGACCCCGGTCGCCTCGTCCCGGGATGGATCCGGGGATCACCCGCCACGCCCGGATCCGCTGTACGCGGTAGAGATCCGCTCCGGAGTGCGGTCGTACGGAAGTATCCGATGCCGCGATAAGTCGTACAGCTTCGGCTATTGCCCCGAACGCACCCACGTCGCACGCTGTGGGCACATCGAGGCGCGCCCCGACCACCATGCCGGGCCGCGACCCCGTGACCTGCGGGCGGCAAAGGGGTCCGGGACATGTTCGTCCTACGAAAGCGTCGGCGGCTTCGGCTGCGCACCATCCTTGTCCTGTTGGGATTCGCGTCCGGCTCGGTGGTGTTCGCCGCGCCGGCGCAGGCGGCCCCGCCGGCCTACGCCGCGCTCGGGGACTCCTACTCCTCCGGGCTCGGCACCCGCTCGTACTATCCCGACAGCGGGTCCTGCTACCGCTCGCCACTCAGCTATCCCGTCCTGGACGCGGCCCGGATCGGTGCCAGGCTGACGTTCCTCGCCTGTGCGGGCGCGACCGTCGCCGGGGTGCGCGGCCAGGTCGGCGGCATCCCTTCCGGTGCGGCGCTGGTGACCGTGTCCGCCGGCGGCAACGACGCGGGCTTCGGCAACGTGCTCCTGCGGTGCGCGCTGCCGTGGCCGCTGACCTGCTGGGACCAGATCGACCACGCGAACACCGTCATCCGCACGGTTCTGCCGGCCCGGCTCGACGGGTTGTACGCCGCGATCCGGGCCGCCGCCCCGCGTGCCAGGGTGCTGGTGGTCGGGTACCCGCGGCTGTTCAACGGGCGTGAGTGCAACCTCGCGTCCCGGATCAGCGCGAGCGAGCAGCGGGCGCTGAACGCCACCGCGGACCTGCTGGCGACGACGATCGCGGCGCGGGCGGCCGCGCACGGGTTCGGCTACGCCGACGCGAGGGATCCGTTCACCGGGCACTCGGTGTGCGCGGACGCGGAATGGATCAACGGCCTGTCCAACCCGGTCGCCGAGTCCTACCACCCGAACCGGCCCGGACAGCGCGGCTACGCCGACCTGGTGGGCCCCGCACTCAGCAGCCTGGCCGCCAGTCGTAGAGCCCGGATCTGATCTGCTCGGCGCCGATTCGTCGCGGACCACGTTCTCGTCGGAAACACGTTGCCGGTGAACGTGAGGGGCCGCCGCGGAACGTCGACCGGACGTCCCGCGGCGGCCCCGGCCCCCTGGTGTGGTCGCCAGGCCGTGCTTCACGACCTCGGTTCAGCGGCCGGTGGAGGTGAACTGCTCCTCCTCCGTCGATCCGGTGAGTGCCGTCGTCGCCGACTGGGGCGAGATGGCCGTGCTCACCAGGTCGAAGTAGCCGGTCCCCACCTCGCGCTGGTGCCGGGTGGCGGTGTAGCCGTCGGACTCGGCGGCGAACTCGCGTTCCTGCAGGGCGACGTACGCCGTCATGCCGTCTCGCGCGTATCCCTTGGCGAGGTCGAACATCGACTCGTTCAGCGCATGGAACCCTGCCAGCGTGATGAACTGGAACGCGTAACCCATCTCGCCCAGCTCGCGCTGGAACTTCGCGATCGTCCCGTCGTCCAGGTGCTGCTTCCAGTTGAACGACGGCGAGCAGTTGTAGGCGAGCATCTGGTCCGGGTACTCCGCCTTGATCGCCTCGGCGAACTCCCGCGCCACCTCCAGGTCCGGCTTGGACGTCTCCATCCACAACAGATCGGAGTACGGCGCGTAGGCGAGCCCCCTGGACACGCACGCCGCCAACCCGTTGTTGACGCGGTAGAAGCCCTCCGCGGTCCGGTCGCCGGTGACGAACACCCGGTCGCGTTCGTCGACGTCGCTGGTCACCAGCGTCGCCGCCTGGGCGTCCGTCCGCGCGATGATCAGCGACGGCACGCCGGACACGTCGGCCGCCAGCCGGGCCGCGTTGAGCGTGCGGATGTGCTGTCCGGTGGGGATCAGCACCTTGCCGCCGAGGTGGCCGCACTTCTTCTCCGAGGCCAGCTGGTCCTCCCAGTGCACCCCGGCCGCGCCGGCGGCGATCATCGCCTTCATCAGCTCGAACGCGTTCAGCACGCCACCGAAGCCGGCCTCCGCGTCGGCCACGATCGGTGCCAGCCAGTACGGCGCGTCCGCATCGCCCTCCGCCCAGGTGATCTGGTCGGCTCGCTGGAGCGCGTTGTTGATCCGGCGAACCACCTGGGGTACGGAGTTCGCGGGGTACAGGCTCTGGTCCGGATAGGTCTGGCCGGCGAGGTTCGCGTCGGCGGCGACCTGCCAACCGGACAGGTAGATCGCCTCCAGTCCGGCGCGTACCTGCTGCACGGCCTGGTTACCGGTCAGCGCGCCGAGCGCGGCCACGTAGTCACGCTCGTGCAGCAGCTCCCACAGCCGCTCCGCGCCGAGCTTCGCGAGGGTGTGTTGCTCGGGCACCGAACCCCGCAGGCGTACGACGTCCTCGGCGGTGTAGTCGCGTCGGATGCCGGCCCAGCGCGGGTCGCGTTCCCATGCCTGCCGCAGTTCCTGGGCCGCGGCGCGGATGCGGCGCTCGACCGGCCGGTCGCCGTTCGGGCTGTGCTGGTCCGCGCCTTCGCGAGGCGAGGGGATGTTCTGGTCCGCTCGGTTGTGCCTGCTGTGCCTGCTGTGCTGGGTTGTGTTCGTGGTGGTGGTTTCGCCCTGACCAGCCGGGGTCCGCGCCGGATTGGTCCGGCCGGTCCTGGTCCGCTCGGGCTTGGGCGCGGGCTCCTCCGGCGCGGCATCGCCCTGCCCGCGCGGAGTCGTCTCGCTCGGTCGCATCGTGCTCCCCCTCCGTTGGATGGGTGCTTCCGACCCGAGTGTCGGACGCTACCGAGGCCGGCGGAGGAGTTCGTCGGGGGAAACATCCGCGGTTCTTCTCCTACGATGAAAGCAGCGATTCCTTCGGGCCGAGGTGATCGAAGAGGAGTCCACCATCGTGCCGGCAGACCTCCATCTGCCCACATTCGGGCAGCAACTGCGCCACCTGCGACGCAACCGACAGTTGACACTGGCCGAACTCGGCGAGCGGGTGGGCCGTGCCCCGTCCCAGCTTTCCCTTCTGGAGAACGGCCGGCGCGAGCCCAAACTGTCCCTGATCACCGCACTTGCCAAGGCTCTGGACGTAACCGTCGACGACCTGCTGTCCCCGACACCGCCGAGCAGACGTGCGCAACTGGAGATTGCGCTGGAGGAGGCGCAACGCGAAACCCTTTACAAACAACTCGATCTGCCACAACTTCGGGTCGGGCCGCGGGTGCCCACCGAGGTGCTCGAACACCTCACCGCGCTCTACGGCGAACTCCGGCGCCGCGACACCAAACCCACCGCCACGCCGGAGGACGCACGCGCCGCCAACGCGGAGTTGCGCCGGCGGATGCGGGACCGCGGCAACTACTTCACCGAGGTCGAACGCCTCGCGGTGGAAACCCTGACCGCGGTCGGCTACCGCGGCGGAACGTTGTCGGACGCACTGGCGGCCGCGATCGTGATGCACTGCGGATTCCAGGTGCGGTACGCCGAGGACCTGCCGCGCTCGGTCCGGTCCGTCACCGACCTGCGCAACAACCGCATCTACCTGCGGCGGGAGTCGCTCGGGATGCACACCCACCGAGGCATCCTGCTGCAGACCGTCGGCCACTTCGTCCTCGGGCACGAGCAGCCACGCGACTTCGCCGACTTCCTGCGCCAGCGGGTGGAGGCCAACTACTTCGCCGCCGCCGTCCTCGTACCCGAGCAGCAGGCGGTGCCGTTTCTCCAACGGGCGAAGGCGGATCGCGACCTCGCAGTGGAGGACCTGCGGGACGTGTTCGCGGTGTCGTACGAGATGGCCGCGCACCGGTTCACCAACCTCGCCACCCGCCACCTCGACCTGCGGTGCCACTTCGTCCGCAACGACGAGGCCGGCACGATCTACAAGGCGTACGAGAACGACGGGTTGTTGTTCCCGGCCGACCCGACCGGTGCGATCGAGGGCCAGCGGATGTGCCGGCGCTGGGCCGGCCGGCGGGTCTTCGCCGCCGCGGACCGCTACTCGCCGTACTACCAGTACACCGACACCCCGGACGGCACGCACTGGTGCGTCTCCCACGTCGACCCCGGCCGGGAGCGCCACTTCGCGGTCACCCTGGGTGTGGCGTACGAGCAGTCGCGGTGGTTCCGCGGCCGGGAGACCACCAACCGGGCCACGTCGCGCTGCCCGGCCGGCCCGTGCTGCTCCCTGCCGCCACCGGAGCTCAGCGCCCGCTGGGAGGGCGCGGCCTGGCCGTCGGCGCGGGCGCACTCCCACGTGCTCGCCGCGTTGCCGACCGGGAACTTCCCGGGCGTGGACGAGACCGACGTCTACACCTTCCTCGACCGGCACGACCCGTCCTGACCTCCCCTCCCGATCTCCCGTCCCGACCTCCCGAGCCTGGTCTCCCGTCCCTACGGGAAGCGGGCGCGCCCCGTCGCGGGTAGGCTCGGCGGCTGCGGCCGACCGCGGACACCGGGGCCCCAGGGCCCGACCGTCGCCGGGCCGCACCGACGACCACCGTCCACTGGACTGGAGACATGGCAGGTTCACAACGCTCCGCCGGAGCGGCGTACCGACATCCGTCCGACCGCCCGCCCGGCAGTGAAACGCTGGTGACGTACACATGCTGACCGCCCTGCTGGTGGCGGCGTCCGTCCTTCTCATCCTGGTTTGCGGCGTCTTCGTCGCCGCGGAGTTCTCGCTGGTGACGGTGAGCCGCCCCGCGGTCGAGCGGGCCGCCGAGGCCGGGATGAAGGGCGCGCGTAGCCTCGAAGCCGCCCTCCCGAACCTCTCCACCCACCTGTCCAGCGCCCAGATCGGCATCACCGTCACCAACCTCGCCGTCGGCTGGCTGGCCGAGCCCGCGGTGGCCGGACTCCTGCATGCCCCGCTCGCGGCGGTCGGTGTCGGCGACGGCGGGGTCCGCGGGATCTCCCTGACCCTCGCGCTGGTGATCGTGACGCTGGCCACCATGGTGTTCGGCGAACTCGTGCCGAAGAACCTCGCCATCGCCCATCCGATGGGTGTCGCGCGGACGGTGCAGTTGCCGCTGCGGGCCTTCACCACCGCCACCAAGCCGCTCACCGTCGCGCTCAACAGCTCCGCCAACCGCGTGGTCCGGGCGCTCGGCATCGAGCCGCAGGAGGAGCTGGCCTCGGCCCGCACCCCCGAGGAGCTGGTGTCGGTCGTACGCAGTTCGGCCGAGTCGGGCTCGCTGGCGGAGTCCACCGCCGACCTGGTCGAACGCATGCTCCGCTTCGACGACAAGCGGGCCCGCGACGTCCTCACTCCGCGCACCCGGCTGGTCTGGCTGGCCGACCACGACTCCGCGCAGCGGGTGGTCGACCTGGCCCGTGAGCACGGCCTGTCCCGGTTCCCGGTGGCGCGCGGTGACGACCTGGACGACATCGTGGGCGTGGTCCAGCTGAGCCAGGCGATCGCGGTGCCGGCCGCGGAGCGCGCGACCACCACCGTCGGCACGTTCGCCGGCGAACCCCTGGTGGTGCCCGACACCGCACCCCTGGACGAGGTGCTGTGGGCGCTGCGCGACTACCGGACCGAGCTGTGCGTCGTGCTCGACGAGTACGGCGGGACCGCCGGCATCACGACGTTCGAGGACGTCGTGGAGGAGATCGTCGGCGAGGTGTCCGACGAGCACGACGAGCCGGCCCCGACGCACGAGCGCACCGAGGACGGCTGGGTGATCTCCGGGCTGCTCCGCCCGGACGAGGTGCGCGAGCTGACCCGCGTCCGGCTGCCGGCCGACGACCATCGGTACGAGACCGTCGCCGGCCTGGTGCTGCACCGGCTCGGCCGGGTGCCCGAGGCCGGTGACTCCGCGGTCGTGGACGGCGTACGGATCACGGTGGCCCGGATGGACAACCACCGCATCGACCAGGTGCACGTCGAGCCCACCCCCGACGGCGAGCAGCCCGACGGGCAGAGCGGCGAGCGGGCCGACGGGCCGGCCGGCGGCACCCAGGAAGCCGGTGTGGGCGCCGGCAACGGACACGCGGCGGGCAACAGACACGCAGCGGGCAACGGACGCGCCGTACGCAACGGACACGGAGGTGCGGGCCATGAGTGACGGCGGCGCACTGATCCTGTCGCTCGTCCTGCTGGCGGCGAACGCGTTCTTCGTCGGGGCGGAGTTCGCCCTGGTCTCGGTCCGCCGCAGCCAGATCGAGCCACTGGTGGAGGCCGGGTCCCGCCGGGCGCGTTCGACGATGTGGGCGATCCGCCGGGTGACGCTGATGATGGCCGGCGCCCAGCTCGGCATCACGTTGTCCACGGTCGGGCTCGGCGCGGTCGCCGAACCCGCCCTGGCGCACCTGATCCAGCCGGCGTTCGAGACGGTCGGCGTACCCCACGCGCTGCTCCACCCGGTCGCCATTGTGATCGCTTTGCTGGTGGTGGTCGCGCTGCACGTGGTCCTGGGGGAGATGGTCCCCAAGAACATCGCCCTGGCCGCACCCGACCGGGCGGCGCTCGCCCTCGGACCGCCGCTGCGGGCGATGGTGCGGGCCATCCGTCCGGTGATCACCGGACTGAACGGCGCCGCCAACGGCGTCCTGTGGCTGCTGCGGGTCACCCCGCAGGACGAGGTGGACGACGCGGTGACCCACGAGGAGGTGGGCCACCTGCTCGCGGAGTCACGGAACGAGGGCCTGGTCGACGAGGACGAGCACCGGCTCACCACCGAGGCGCTGGCGTTCGCCGAGGGCACCGCCGGCGACGTCGCCATCCCGCTGGACTCGGTGGTGCTGATCGACGCGCGAGCCACCGCCGCCGACGTGGAGGAGCTGTCCGCCCGCACCGGCCACTCGCGCTTCCCCCGCCGGGACTCCGAGGGGCTTCTGTCCGGGTACGTCCACCTCAAGGACGTCCTCGCCGACACCGCCGACGAGCGCCCGCGGCCGCTGGTGCCGGACCGGATCCGCCGGCTGCCGGCGATCACCACCGCGACGCCGCTGGTGGAGGTGCTGGCAGCACTCCGGCTCGGTGCGAGCCACCTGGCCCGGGTCGACGACGAGTCGGGTACGACCACGGGCGTGCTCACCCTGGACGACGTACTCCTGCGACTGGTACCCCCTCGCCAGCACCAGGAGGCCCGCTGACATGATCGGCCTCCGTTCGGCGGGTGCCGGGGCGTAGCCTGACAGGGCCGGGTACCGACCGACGGATGAGATCACCGATCACACCGATCGCTGATCTCACTGATCGCTGATCTCACTGATCGCGGGGCTCGACCTTGGGAGGGTCACGGTGGTCCTACGCCAGGCGCTGCTGACCGGCGCCCGCAGCCGGCGGCTGCGGAAGCTGGTCTCCACGATGCCGGTCTCGTCGGCGATCGTGGCGCGGTACGTCGCCGGGGAGACCGCCGACGAGGCGGTGGAAGCGGCGCGCCGGTTGCTCACCGACGGCTTGCAGTCCTCGATCGACTACCTCGGCGAGGACACCCGCGACCGCGACCAGGCCACCCGGGCCACCCAGGCGTACCTCATCCTGCTCGACCGGCTGCACCGCGCCGGCCTCACCCGCGGCGCGGAGATCTCGGTCAAGCTGTCCGCCGTGGGCCGGGCGCTCGGCGCCGACGGGGAGAAGATCGCCCTCGACAACGCCCGGTCCATCGCCGACGCCGCCCGCAACGCCGGCACCACGGTGACCCTCGACATGGAGGACCACACCGCCGTCGAGGCCACGCTGTCGATCCTGCACGAGCTGCGCCGCGACTTCCCCGAGACCGGCGCGGTCCTGCAGGCGTACCTCCACCGCACGGAGGCCGACTGCCGCGACCTCGCCCACGAGGGTTCCCGGGTGCGGCTGTGCAAGGGCGCCTACGCCGAGCCCGCCTCGGTGGCGTACCAGAAGACCGGCGACGTGGACCGGTCCTACGTCCGCTGCCTGAAGATCCTGATGGCCGGCCAGGGCTACCCGATGATCGCCACCCACGACCCGCGGCTGATCGAGATCGCCGGCGCTCTCGCGATGCGCCACGACCGGTCCCGCGGCAGCTACGAGTACCAGATGCTGTACGGCATCCGGCCGCAGGAGCAGCGGCGGCTGGCCGACCTGGGCGACACCGTCCGGGTCTACGTGCCGTACGGCGACGAGTGGTACGCCTACCTCATGCGCCGGATGGCGGAGCGCCCGGCCAACACCGCGTTCTTCGTGCGCTCGCTGCTCACCCGGACCTGAGCCGGACCCGGGACCTGACCGGGTCGCCGGCGACGGGCCGGGTGGGTGTAGGTGTAGGGCTGTCCGCGCGTACGAGAAGCCAACTCACCGCACCCGCTCGTAAGGATGATGCCGCGATGAACGCCGTCCAGCACACGATCGCCGTGATCGGCGCCGGGAAGATGGGCGAGGCCATCCTGTCCGGCCTGCTCCGGGCCGGCTGGCCGGCGAACCGGCTGATCGCGACGGCCCGCCGGGCCGAGCGCGGCGAACAGCTCGCCGAGCGCTACGGCGTCCGCGTCCTGCCCAACACCGAGGCGGCCGCCGCCGCGGACGTGCTGGTGATCGCGGTCAAGCCGCAGGATGCCGGCACGTTGATGGTCGAGCTCGCGCCGGCTGTCCCGGCCGGGAAGCTGGTGGTGACCCTGTGCGCCGGGCTGCCGACCGCGTTCTTCGAGAAGCGGCTGCCGGACGCCACCCCGGTCGTACGGGTGATGTCCAACACCCCGGCCCTGGTCGACCAGGCGATGAGCGCGATCTCGGCCGGTTCGCACGCCAGCGCGGAGCACCTCGCGCTGACCGAGGAGATGCTGAGCCCGCTGGGACAGACGCTGCGGCTGCCCGAGTCGCAGCAGGACGCGGTGACGGCCCTGTCGGGTTCGGGCCCGGCGTACTTCTACTACCTCGTCGAGGCGATGACCGACGCCGGCATCCTGCTCGGGCTGCCGCGCCAGGTGGCGCACGACCTGATCGTGCAGGCCGCGCTCGGTGCGGCGGTGATGCTGCGCGACACAGGTGAGCACCCGGTGGCGTTGCGGGAGGCGGTCACCTCCCCGGGCGGCACCACGATCAATGCCATCCGCGAGCTGGAGAGCCACCGGGTCCGGGCCGCGGTGCTGGACGCCATCGAGGCGGCCCGCGACCGGGCCCGCGAGATCGCGGCCGCCGCCGAGTGAGCCGACGGCCGCAGCGCTCGGTCCGTGCTGCTCAGTCCACGCGGCGCAGGTGCAGGAAGTCGGTCACGCCGAAGCGGGCCAGGATGAACCTGACCCGCTTCGGCATGTCCGTACGAGCCTCGTCGTGCACCACGCGAGGGTCGGTCAGCCGGATCGTCTCGCCCTTGCTGACGATCTCGCAGCCGCCCGCGGCGAGCACGTTGCGCACCCAGTCCGCGTCGGGTCCGTAGGTCAGGGCTATGACGTAGCCGTCGGGGCGTGCGAAGACGTTCACCGGCGTCTCGTACCGCCGGCCCGACGTGCGGCCCTGGTGGACGACCATCGCCAGCCCCGGCAGCCGGGGCGCCGCCCTGCCGAGGACCCGGTTGGTGGCGACCTTGTTGAACCTCGCGACCCGCTTGCTCAGCACCATGCCCCGATCGTTCCCCGCATCCCCGGAAGGATCAACACCCTCCGGGGACGGGTGAGGCCCGGTCGTTCCCTCCGATCACAGCCCGATCGCCGTCCGGGCGGCGGCGAGGGTGGGTGCGGCGAGTTCCCGGGCGCGTTCGGCGCCGAGGCGAAGGGTCGCGTCGACGTGTGCGGGATCCGCGGCGAGTTCGGCGTACCTGTTCTGCAGCGGCTCCAGTACGCCCACGACTGCGTCGGCGGTGTCCCGTTTGAGCGCGGCGTACCCGTCGTACTTCCCGGCCAGCGCGGCCGGGTCGGACTCCCCGGTGCAGCCCGCGAGGATCTCCAGCAGGTTGGACACCCCCGGCCGGTTCTCGGGGTCGTAACCGACGTCCGGCGAGGTGTCGGTGACCGCGCGGGACACCTTGCGGACGATCACCTCGGGCGGGTCGAGCAGCCGGATGGATCCCAGCGAGTCCGCGGGTGCGTCCTTGCTCATCTTCGCGGTCGGGTTCTGCAGGTCCATCACCCGCGCGCCCACGGTGGCCGGGCTCATCTCCGGCACGACGAACGTACGCCCGTACTCCCGGTTGAACCGGATCGCCAGGTCGCGGGCGAGCTCCACGTGCTGGCGCTGGTCGTCACCGACCGGCACCTCCGTACCCCCGTACAGCAGGATGTCGGCGGCCATCAGCACCGGATAGGTGTACAGCGACACCCGGGTGCGCGGCCGGCCGCGCCCCTTCTCCTTGAACTGGATCATCCGGTTCAGCTCGCCGACGTAGGCCGTCGACTCCAGCAGGTACATGAGTTCGGTGTGCGCGGACACGTCGCTCTGCCTGGTGAGTACGCAGACCGCCGGGTCCAGGCCGGCCGCGAGGTAGATCGTCGCGGTCTCCCGGGTCAGCTGGTGCAGCCGCCTCGGATCGTGCTCGACGGTGAGCGCGTGCAGGTCGACGACGCAGAACACGCACCGGGCGGCGTGCTGCAGGTCGACGAACCGGCCCAGCGCGCCGAGATAGTTGCCGAGGGTCAGCCGGCCGGTGGGCTGGATGCCGGAGAAGATCGTGCGGTTCGTGCCCGCGGGGTTCGTGGCCCGGTGGCTCGTGACCGTGTCGTCGATGCCCCTGTTGTCGGTGGCTGTGTGGCTCATGTGAGGCTCCTTGGTCGGAGCCGCCGCCGCGAGGGACGGGTCCACACATGCGACGGCCGCCCTCGCAGGGGCGGCCGGATGCTGGGTGCGTCGTACGCGATCGGGGGCCGCCCTAGGCGGCCCACCAACCAAGTGGTCGGAGAACGATCTGCGTACGCACACCCACACGATAACCGCTCGGCGGTTGCCGTGTCCGCAGGAGAGGATGACCTCCGTGACGAACGTGGAGAATGCGGCGACCGAAACCGGCCCTGTCAAGGATGAGTTGACAGGTGCCGGAGCGGCGGACACTGGTGCGAACGACTCTGGCGTGGTGGTCCGGCAGGTCGGCCCGGACGACTGGCGGGAGTGGCGGGCGATCCGGCTGGCGGCGCTGGAGGAGGCACCGTGGGCGTTCGGGTCGACGCTCGCCCAGGCACGGACGTTCGTCGAGGACGACTGGCGGCGCCGATTGTCCGGCTTCCCCTGCTACCTCGCCCACCTGCCGGAAGAACCAGCGGTGGCGGTCGGGATGAGCGGGGCCTACGTCGAGGAACCCGAGCCGGGCGAGCCGGGAATCGACGATCCCGGCTCCGGCGCGGCCGAGGGGCGCGGCGCCACCTTCGGACTGGTGTCGATGTGGGTCAGCCCCACCGCCCGGGGACGCGGAGTCGGCGCCCACCTGATCGCGGCCGTGGTCGACTGGGCCGCCCGGTCCGGCGCCGCCCGGGTGCACCTGTGGGTGACGGACGGGAACGACCCGGCTCGCCGGTTGTACGAACGCTGCGGCTTCGTGCCCACCGGCGAACGCGCCCCGCTGCCCTCCGACCCGAGCCTGAGCGAGATCGGTATGGTGCGCGAACTCTCCGCGTGAGCCTGGCCCGGTCAGCAGGTCCGGCGGATTTCCCAGGCCAGGTCGAGCAGTTCGGGATACCAGTCGCCGTCGGTACGCAGCAACTCCCGGGCCCGGGCGACCGGGACCACGCGTACCTCCTCCACCTGCTCACCGCCCGGCGGGTTGCTCGGCGTCCCGTCGACCACGACGTCGGTGAGGCACCACAGCCAGGCCTTCTCCGGGTGCGGCAGGTGCGGGCGGTACGGCTCGGCCCGGTCGGACACGCAGTGGTGCGCGCCGAACCACCGCAGCGGGCCCACCCGGCGGGCGCCGGCCTCCTCGGCGATCTCCCGGTCGACGGCGGCGAGCACGGACTCACCCGGCTCCCTGGTGCCGCCGGGCAGGAACCACACGTCGCGGTGGTCCCGGCACACCGCCACCTCCTCGCCCACGAAGCCGACCACGTGGATGCTCTGAACCAGCGGCTCGGGCGGGAGCGTTGTGGAGAACTGCGCGTCGACGCTCGCCCACTCCCACCGCTGCGGCGCGTAGAGCAGCGGGAAACGGTCGGCCGGCCCGGCGGGGATCACGTCCATGACCAAGCACCCTAGGGTCCGGCCGCATCGAGGCGAACGGTCGGCTTTCCGCCCGGCCGGATCGGGATCAGCTCGGGATCACGTCCGTACTCGAGATCCGTTGTGGGGCAGGATGGCAGGCGTGACGAACTCACCACCTGCCGAGCCCACGCAGCCCGAGCCCACGCAGCCCGAGCCCACGCAGCCCGAGTCCACGCAGCCCGTGATCGGGGTGGACGTCGGCGGGAGGTTGATCAAGGCCGCGGTGGTGTACGCCGACGGGCGGGTCGGCGCCAGGGCGGAGGAGCCCACACCGCCGGCCCGCGACGCCGACACGGTGCTGTCCTCGGTCGTCTCGGTCGTGGCCGGGCTGCGGGAACGTACGCGAAGCGAGGAGCCGTACGCCGACGTCGCGGCGCTTGGCGTCGCGGTCCCCGGCATCATCGACGAACAGCGCGGCGTCGCCGTGATGGCCGCCAACCTCGGCTGGCGGGACACTCCGGTGCGCGCGCTCCTGTCCGAGGCGACCGGCCTGCCGGTGGCACTCGGGCACGACGTCCGCGCCGCCTGCGTCGCGGAGTGGCAACTCGGCGCCGCCCGCGAATCCGCCGACGCGCTGCTGGTGACGCTCGGCACCAGCATCGGCGCGGGCGTGGTCAGCGACGGCCGGCTGCTCGTCGGCGGCGGGTACGCCGGGCAGCTCGGGCACGTCGTCGTCGACCCGGGCGGCGCGCGGTGCACCTGCGGACAGTACGGCTGCCTGGCGACGCTGGCCTCGGCCACCGCCGTCGTCCGCCGCTACACCGAACGCGCCGCGGCGACCGGCACCACGACCGGCACCACGACCGGCACCCCGGCGGACCTCACCGCCCGGGACGTGGCCCGGCTGGCCCGTACCGGCGACCCGGCCGCGGCCGCGGTGTGGGAGGAGGCCGTCACCGCACTCGCCGACGCGCTGGCGTCGGCGGTGACGGTGTTCGGCTCGGAGCTGGTGGTGCTCGGCGGCGGGCTCGCCCTGGCCGGCGACCAGCTCGTCGACCCCGTACGCGAACGGCTGCTGACCCGGCTGACGTTCCAGCGCCGGCCGCGCGTCGTGCGCGCCGCGATGGGTGCGGAGTCCGGCGTCCTCGGCGCCGCCCTTCTCGGCCGGGCCGCCCTGCTCGACGCGCTGCCCCACGAAACGGCAAGGTAGGAACGTGACCGGACACGCACGGCTGGTGTACGACCCGGAGCTCACGGCGTACGACTTCGGCCCCCACCACCCGCTGGCCCCGATCAGGGTGCGGCTGACCGTCGCCCTGGCCACCGAGCTCGGCCTGGTCGACACCACCCCACCTACCGAATCGAGCTCACCCACCGAGGCGAACGGCCGCGTCCTCCAGGTGCCGGCCCCCTCGGCCACCGACGAGCTGCTCGCCCTGGTCCACGACCCGGCCTACCTCGAGGCGGTCAAGCGCGCCGGCGAACACCCGGAGTGGGCCGACGCGGAGTTCGGCCTGGGGAGCTCGGACAACCCGACGTTCGCCGGCATGCACGACGCGGCCGCCCATGTCGTCGGCGCCAGCGTCGAGGCGGCGCGCATCGTCTGGTCGGGGGAGGCGCTGCACGCGGTCAACGTCGCCGGCGGGCTTCACCACGCGATGCCCGCCTCGGCCAGCGGCTTCTGCGTCTACAACGACCCCGCGCTGGCGATCCGCTGGCTGCTGGACGCCGGGTGTCCCCGGGTCGCCTACCTCGACCTCGACGTCCACCACGGCGACGGCGTACAGGAGATCTTCTGGAACGACCCGCGGGTGCTCACGATCAGCGTGCACGAGTCGCCGCGGACGTTGTTCCCGTACGTCAGCGGCTTTCCCACCGAGATCGGCGGCCCGGACGCCGAGGGCTTCGCTGTCAACCTCGCCTTGCCCGCGGGTACGGGCGACGCCGGCTGGCTGCGCGCGTTCCACGCCGTCGTACCCCACCTGCTGGAGGCGTTCCAGCCCACCGTCCTGGTCAGCCAGCACGGCTGCGACAGCCACCGGGCCGACCCGCTGGCCCACCTCGCCCTGTCCGTCGACGGGCAGCGCGCGGCCGCTCTAGCCGTGCACGACCTGGCCCACCAGATCTGCGAGGGGCGCTGGGTGGCCACCGGCGGAGGAGGCTACGCCCTGGTGGAGGTGGTGCCGCGCACCTGGAGCCACCTGCTGGCGATCGCCGGCGGCCGGCCTCTCTCACCGAGCACGCCCACCCCGCCGGGCTGGCGTCACCTGGTGGAGACGGAGTGCCGCCGGCCGGCGCCGACGTCGATGACGGACGGGGAGGACCCCACGTACGCCGACTGGGACACCGGGTACGACCCCGCCGACGAACTGGACCGGGCGGTCCGCGCGACCCGGCAGGCGGTCTTCCCCTGCCACGGCCTGGACCCCCACCTCTGAGTCCACGTCCGAGTCCACCTCTGAGCCCACCTTCGGGGTCACCTCTGGGCCCAGTACCGGGCCGGACGGTCCGGGCGGAAGCGGACAGGCTCGTGGCCTGTACCCTGTGAAGACGCATCGGTCCGCCATGGTCATCGCCTGCCCACAGGCGTCGCGATTTCCGACGTTCAGGTGCGTATTCCTTGGGGTACGAACAGTCCGAAAGGGTTCCGCGTGGGTTCCGTCATCAAGAAGCGTCGCAAGCGAATGTCGAAGAAGAAGCATCGCAAGCTCCTCAAGAGGACGCGCGTGCAGCGCAGGCGTCAGGGGAAGTAGCGACCTTCGTGCCCACGGGGTGAGGCCGATATGGCGCGTGTAGTACTGGTCACCGGAGTCTCCCGCGATCTCGGTAGCAGGTTCGCGCGTCGGTTGGCCGCCGACCCTGGCATCGACCGGGTGCTCGCCGTCGATGTCGTACCTCCGCGTCACGATCTCGGTGACGCGGAGTTCGTACGTGTCGACCTGCGCAGCCCGGTCGTCTCCCGCGTCCTCGCCCGGGAGAGCATCGACACCGTTGTCCACCTGAACGTGATCGCCACCCCGCAGCACGCGGGCGGGCGGGCCACGATGAAGGAGATCAACGTCATCGGCACGATGCAGCTGCTGGCCGCCTGCCAGCGGCTGCCGTCGGTGAGCAAGGTCGTGGTCAAGTCCTCGACGGCCGTCTACGGCGCGTCGCCGGCGGACCCGGCGATGTTCACCGAGGACATGGAGCCGCGCGCGCTGCCGCAGTCCGGGTTCGCCAAGGACGCGGTGGAGGTGGAGAGCTACGTCCGCGGCTTCGCCCGTCGCCGCCCGGACGTGGCCGTGTCGACGCTCCGTTTCGCCAACGTCATCGGTCCGCGGGTTCGGACACCGATGACGCGTTACTTCACCCTGCCGGTGGTTCCGACCGTGCTCGGCTTCGACGCGCGACTGCAGTTCCTCCACGAGGACGACCTACTGGAGGCGCTGCGCCTCGCCACCGTGGGCCAGGTGCCCGGCACGTTCAACGTCGCGGGGGACGGCGTGATGATGCTGTCCCAGGCCATCCGCCGGATGGGCCGGCCCACCGCTCCCGTCCCGGCGTTCGCGGTGGCGACGTTCGGGCAGATGTTCCGGGCCGCCCGGCTGGCCGACTTCACCCCCGAGCAGCTCTCCTATCTCACCTACGGTCGCGGCGTCGACACCAGCCGGATGGGCGACGACCTGGGCTTCAAGCCGACCCACACCACCGCGGAGGCGTTCGAGACCTTCGCCTCGGTGCACGAACAGGGCCTGCTGAGCTCCGAACGCATCGCGGCCGCCGAGGAGGAGGCCGCGACGTTCCTCGGTGTACGCGATGTGCGAGACGAGGCCGAAGGGGTACGACAGGGCCATGGCTGACTCCTCCCAGGCGAAGGTGATTCCCCTCCACGGCTCGCCCTCGGCCGACGACGCGGGCGCGCCGCCGAACGGCTCGGGCCCCGGCTCGACCGGCGGGCCCGAGCGGCCGGCGAGCCTCGGCGACGGCCTGCGCGAGGCGGCCGGAGCGCTCGCCCAGGGCCTGGCCGAACGCACCCTCGGCGACGACTGGCGGACGAAGGTCGCCGGCGGGCTGGAGTTCGCCCGGCGCCGGCTGACCGGTGAGTACGAGGTCGACGACCTCGGCTTCGACCCCGACCTCACCGAGAACGTCCTGCTCGCCATCCTGCGGCCGCTCTACCAGAGCTGGTTCCGGGTCGAGGTGCGCGGCCTGGAGAACATCCCCTCCGTCGGTGGTGCGCTCCTGGTGGCCAACCACTCGGGCACGCTGCCCGTCGACGGCCTGATGACCCACGTCGCGGTGCACGACCACCACCCGGCTCACCGCCACATCCGGATGCTCGGCGCCGACCTCGTCTTCCGTACGCCGGTGATCTCCGAACTCGCCCGCAAGGGTGGCACCACGCTCGCCTGCAACGAGGACGCGGAGCGGCTGCTCAGCGCGGGTGAGCTGGTCGCGGTGTTCCCCGAGGGCTACAAGGGGCTGGGCAAGCCGTTCTCCGAGCGCTACAAGCTGCAGCGGTTCGGACGGGGCGGCTTCGTCGCGGCCGCGCTGCGTACCGGCGTACCCATCGTGCCGTGCTCGATCGTCGGCGCCGAGGAGACCTACCCTCTGCTCGGCAACGTCGAGCCGCTCGCCCGGCTGCTCGGAGTTCCGTAC
Organism: Actinopolymorpha cephalotaxi; assembly: GCF_013408535.1. NCBI lineage: Bacteria > Bacillati > Actinomycetota > Actinomycetes > Propionibacteriales > Actinopolymorphaceae > Actinopolymorpha > Actinopolymorpha cephalotaxi. Next base: position 4,906,790 of record NZ_JACBZA010000001.1, on the reverse strand, counting down.
CTCCCGATCACGCCGACGTTCCCCTGGCTCGGCCCGCTCGGGCTGGTCCCGCTCCCGTCGAAGTGGATCATCTCCTTCGGCGAGCCGATCCCCACCGACGGCTACGACGCGGAGGCGGCCGAGGACCCGATGCTGGTCTTCGACCTCACCGACCAGGTACGCGAGACCATCCAGCACACCCTGTACGCACTTCTCCTCGATCGCCCCGACGCCTTCTGAGGCCCCGCGCGTCCCCGCATCCCGCCTGGCGGCGTTGTCGTCGTCGCGCGTAGAACGCCGTTGCGCGACTGCTGCTCGCGAATTCTTCCGCGGAAGAATTCTGGCGCCGCGCACGGCTGCGTTGTCGACGTGACCGGCATTGCCGGGACCCGGAAGCGTGAAGACGCAGGGTGGCCAGAGCCCCCGTTTCGTTTCACGCTTCGTCGAGGAGCCGGCCCTTCGCCGCGAAGTGTGAAGCGCCGCGGAGGCTCTGGGCACCGTACGTCGTCTTCACGCTTCGTCCTGACGCTTCGTCGCCGGCTGACCCGACACCCGAGGGTCAGTTCCGGACCCGGGTTTCGCCGCCGAACCGGGCCGCTCACAGACCCTCGCGGATTCTTCCGCGGAAGAATCCGCGAGCGCGCAGCGGCCGCAGTACGTCCGGGAGTTCGCCTCGAAAGTTCGTCGCCAGGCGGAACCGGCGGCCCACCTCGACCGCCTCGACCACCCGTCCTAGTTTGGCAAGGGGAGGGGCAGCGGCAGCGGCAGAGTCGGAAGCGGAAGCGGCAGCGGCAGCCCGGGCGGCGGCGTCGTGGGTGTCCCCGTCGGGCCCGGGGTGGTCGGCTTCGGGTTCGGCGTGCCGGGTCCGTTCGGCCCAGGCAGCGGCACGGTGAGCGTCGGTAACGGCAGCGGAAGCGGGTCGGCGGTGCGGGACGGCAGCGGACCGCCCGGACCGGGGTTGGTCGGCACCGGACCGGGCCCCCTGGGAGGGCGCGCCGGCCCGGGCGTGGGCGGCACCGGCCCGGACGTCGGCCCGGTCGTCGGACCGGAGGTCGGGGTGGGGCGCGGTGACGTCGCCCGCTCGGGGGAGTCGGGGTCGGCGGTCGTGGTTCCGCACGTGGGGCAGGCCGCGCGGGCCCGGCGGTCGGCGTCGGCGATCGTGGCGGCCGCGCGGGCGTACGCCCCGGACAGCCCCCGCGGCAGCAGCGGGCGCAGCTCTCGTAGCCGCGGCCGGGCGTCGGCGGTGAAGTCCCGGATCGCGACCACCGGCGCGGTGTTCCTGTCGGCCTGGTGGGCACGCAGGAGCAGGTCGGCGCCCCGGCGGGTGTCGGCGCTCACCTGGTCGAGGGTGGTCCGCGCCAGGTCGACGCGCTCGGTGTCGGCGTCGCGGAGGGGTGCGTCGCCGGCCATCCGGCTCACCTCGGTCAACCGGGTCGAGGCGTGCGTGAGGTACTCCCGGCCGCGGGACTCCTGGCTGGAGGCCACCGCCACCTGGGTGCGCTCCAGGCCGATCTTGATGGGGTAGAACATCCCGCCAGGCTGGGCGTCCCGGGCCGCCACGGCCGTTCCGGCCACCCCGCCGGCCAGCACCACGGCAGCGGCGACGGCGACGATCCGTGAACGCCTCGGAGTTGCGGCCACGGGCCGGGCCGAGCGGTCCCCGCGTGACCCGGCACCGCCCGAACGGCCGGCGGCGGCACCGCCGCTCCCCTCGATGGACGCCCGCGCCGCGGCCACCACCAGGCGCTCCCGGAGGGCCGTACGGAACTGCTCCGACGGCTCGACCGCGGAGGGTCGCAGCCGCATGGCGACGGAGTGCAGGTCACGGAGCGTGGGGTCGGCGGAGCGGCCGGTGCCATCCACCAGCCGGGCGAATTCCTCGGCCCGCCGGCGTGACGCCAGGAGGGAGGTCATCGACGTGTGCTCCTTCGACCAGTCGACCGGTGTGGCCGGGTTTCTCCGTGCCCTTCCGGTGGTTCGTACGGCGGGACGTGGTGTCCCGGATCTCCGGGGGACACCTGCGAAAACGAGCGGTCGCGCCCGTGGTTACGGTCCGGCGTCGTCCATGATCGACAACCTGCCGAGCCTCTGCGGTCCGGCACGGCCCGGGGGGCGGGAGCGGCCGGTCCCCGGATGCCGGCTCGGCGAGCTCACCGCAGCCCGTCGGGGAGCAGCTTCGCGAGGTTGCGGACAGCCCGCAACTGGAGCTGCTTGACCGCCCCCTCGCTCTTGCCCAGCGACTGCGCGGTCTCGGCCACCGACATGCCGTTGAGGAAGCGCATCACCAGGCACTCCTGCTGGTCCGGGCCGAGCCGGCGAAGCGCCTCCACCAGCGCCTCGTTGGTCAGCCGGGTGAGTACGTCGTCCTCCGGGCCCGCGGTGACCGAGTCCGAGTCGAGGATCTCCCCGGTCGCGACCTCCAGCCGGAACCGGCCCGACTTGAAGTGGTCGGTGACGAGGTTGCGGGCGATCGTCACCAGCCAGGCACCGAAGTCGCGTCCCTGCCAGCGGAACGACCCCAGCGAGCGCAGGGCACGCAGGAACGTCTCGCTGGTGATGTCCTCGGCCAGGGCGTGCGTGCCGACCCGGTAGTAGACGTACCGGTACACGCTCGGGACGTAGTGGTCGTACAGCTGGCCGAACGCCTCGGCGTCGCCGCGCTGGGCGAGTTCGACCAGCGCCACGATCCGGGCCTTGGCGGCGTCGGCGGGGGCATGGCCGCCGATGCCGTCGGCGGAGCGGGTGCCCGCCCGGGCCCGGGGCGAGGCGGTCTCCTGGTGCGATGCCTGGCACAGCCGGCCGTCGCCGGGCTTGGCGGAGTGCCCGGCGGAGTGCTGGGAGAGGTGCCCGGCGGAGGTCGAGGCGGCGCCGGGAGCGGGGGAGACCGGAACGAGAACACGCCCACCGGACGGACCCCAGGCGTCGGTCGTACGCAGCGCGGCGCGCAGCAGCTCGACGAGCTCCCGCACGCCCGCGCCGTCGGCGAGCGTGGTCCGGCGGTCATCCAACATCGCTACCTGCCCCCCAGCAGGAGTGGGTACGGCCCCCCTCGCGGCATCGTAGGGAAGATCCCGGCAAACGGGAAACCCGGCGCATTCAGCGCAGCTTCCACCACGGAGAGTGGCGCCGTCGAAGCGAGGGCCGGAGCGGTACCCCGAGCGTGGAGTGGTGCCGGCCGAGCGCCGTACGGCGCAGCGCCGCCGCGGCCGCCGCCGCGCCGCCGAACGCTCCGGCCATGGCCGCCGCCGCGAGCCCCGCTCGGGCCGCTCTCCGTGCCCGGCGGAAGTCGCGGATGCGCCACCCGTGCTTGCGGGCGTACCGGCGCAGCTTGCGGTCGGGGTTGATGGCGTACGGCAGACCGACCAGCGACAGCATCGGGACGTCGTTGGCCGAGTCGGAGTACGCGGCACAGCGGGACAGGTCGAGGTCCTCCCGCGCGGCCAGGATCCGGACCGCCTCGGCCTTGGCCTGGCCGTGCATGAGGTCACCGACCAGCCGGCCGGTGTATTTGCCGTCGTGCGTCTCCGCGACCGTGCCGAGCGCGCCGGTGAGGTTGAGCCGGTCGGCGATCAGCTGGGCGATCTCCACCGGCGCGGCGGTGACCAGCCACACCCGCTGGCCCTGGTCGAGGTGCCGCTGGGCGAGCGCGGCCGTGCCCGGCCAGATCTTGGTGGCCAGCGCCTCGTCGAAGATCTCCGAGGCGAGCTCGGCTAGGTCCTCGACCTCCCAGCCGGCGATGAACGCCAGCCCGAGCTCGCGGATCTGGCTGATCCCGTCGGCGTCCTCCGCGCCGCCGATCCGGAACTTCAGCTGCTGCCAGCCCGCGCTGAGGAACTCCCGGGTCGGGTAGTAGTCGCGCGAGTGCAGGCCACGGGCGAGGTAGAACAGCGAGGCGCCGCGCATCAGCGTGTTGTCCACGTCGAAGAACGCCGCCGCGGCCAGGTCGGCGGGTGGTCGGTCGGGGGCGTGGATCGGGGACGGAGCCGGCTTGTCTTCCTCCGCGGACGTCATGCCCACCGAGCTTAGGGCGTACGACCGACAGCGCGCCGGTGAGGATGTGGGAATCCTCCGGGTTCGGGAGCGGTCCCGGGGGTGGACACCCGCAGCCGTGGCGGTTCGATGTGTGCCAGACTCGCCGACGTGGTGATGGCGCCTCGTACGCAGCTGCAGCCGGACCGGGTGGTCACGGCGGTCAACGTCGCCGACCTGGTGCGACGGGCAGCCCAGGATGCCCCCGACCACCTCGCGCTGGTGGCCGGCGGCGACCGGCTGACCTGGGCCGAGCTCGACCGCGAGGTCGACGCCGTGGCGGCCGCCTGGTCTGGTGCCGGGCTGGTGACCGGGTTCCGGGTCGCGCTGGCCATGTCCAACTCCCTGGAGTTCGTCACCGCCTACTTCGGCGCGCTCCGCGCGGGTGTGGTCGCCGTACCCCTCAATCCCGCCGGCACGGCCCAGGAGATCGGGTCGATGCTGGCTGCGGTGAAGGCGCGGGTGGTCCTCGCCGACGACTCGAGCGTGGCCGCCGTCCGGGCCGCGGTGGACGAGCTCGCCGGCGCCGGTGGACCCGCCCTCGACGCGGACGCCGTTCCGGTGGTGGTCCCGGTCGGGGTCGCCTCCCGTCCCGGCGAACGCAGCTACGACGAGCTGCTGGCCGCCGCGTCCAGCGCGCCGGCCGTTCCTCCGGCGGATCCAGAGACTCTCGCCGTACTGCTGTTCACCTCCGGCGCGGCGAGCCCTCCGGTGATGCTCACGCACCGTGCGCTGCTGGCCAACCTCGACCAGCTGGCCGCCATCGACCCGCCGGTGATGACACCCGCCGACGTGGTGCTCGGCGTGCTGCCGATGTGTCACGTGTACGGCCTGAACGCCGTGCTCGGCATGGTCGCCCGGGTGGCCGGCACGTTGGTCCTTGTCCGCCGGTTCACCCCGGAGGGCAGCCTCGACCTGGTGGCGGCCGAGCACGTGACGAACGTCCCGGCGGTCCCCACGGTCTTCGCGAGCTGGCTGAGGACGGTCGCCGACGATGCCGAGCTCGCCCGCAGGCTCGTGGGTGTCCGGCTGCTGGTGTCCGGTGCGGCGCCGCTGCCGCCGTCGCTGCTGAGCGCCCTGCGCGCGGCCACCGGTCTGGTCGTCCAGGAGGGGTACGGCCTGACCGAGGCCGGCCCGGTGGTGACCAGCACCCTGTGCTCGGCCGGCGCGGCGCCGGAGACGGCGGGGCCGGCGGGTGCGACCGGGGCGACCGGCTCGGCGGAGTCGCCGGAGACCGCGGAGACTCCGGACGAGGCGCCCGCCCACGCCCATCCCACCGGCCGGGCGAAGCACACGGTGGGCGCCCCCCTGCCGGGGGTGGAGCTGCGGATCGTCGACGAGACCGGCGCCGACGTCGAGGCAGGGGAGCCGGGCCAGGTACTCGTCCGCGGACCGAACCTGTTCTCCGGCTACTGGCCGGACGGCGCCGACGCGCCGGGCGAGAAGGGCTGGCTGGCCACCGGCGACATCGGCTACCTCGACGAGGACGGCGACCTGGTCCTGGTCGACCGGATCAAGGAACTCGTGATCGTCTCCGGCTTCAACGTCTACCCGCGCGAGGTCGAGGAGGCGATCGCCGAAGTCGACGGCGTGGCCGAGGTCGCGGTGGTGGCGATGCCCGACCCGCAGACCGGCGAGGCGGTCCGGGCCTACGTCGTTCCCGCCGCGGGTGCACAGGTGAGTGCCGAAGACGTACGCCGGCACTGCGAGGTCCGGCTGGCGCGGTTCAAGCGGCCCAGCGTGGTGGAGATCGTTCCCGAGCTGCCGCGTTCGGTGACCGGCAAGGTCGCGAAGGCCAGTCTGCGGCGCGCCGCCCGCGAGTCGGCGATCGGCTTCTGAGCGTGACCCAGCCGTCCCAGCCACCTCAGCCGAAGCAGCCACCCCAGCTGAAGCAGCCGAAGCAGCCGAAGCCGGAACGCGTGACGCTCTACAGCAAGCCGGGCTGCCACCTGTGTGACGACGCCCGGGCGGTGGTCGCCGCCGTTTGCGCCGACCTCGACGTCGGCTGGAGCGAGATCGACATCCAGGGCGACGAGTCGTTGTACCGCAGGTTCTGGGAGCAGATCCCGGTCACGTTCGTGGACGGCCGCCAGCACGACTTCTGGCGGGTGGACGCGGATCGGTTACGCTCCGCACTCACCGCCGGCTGACCAGGCCGACCGCCTGGTCGGCCGAGGAGGCCGTGCCGCGGGTCCGGAGATCGCCGTTCCCGGTCCGGATTTCGGCGTTCCGGCGATCGTGCCGAACCCCCGCACAAGGGTCGATTTCGGTGCAGATCCGCTCCGAGCGCGCCGGATGTGACGACCGGCACGTCCGCCCAGCGCTACGCTCGATTTTGTTCGCACGTTCACAAAGTCCTAGGCTTGGAGATCGCCGGTCGGGACGGCTCCGATCGAGCAGAGGCGTCACCCAGCCCATTCGACGACGTCTCGTGTCACTACGGGAGAGAAGTGAGTCCGCCGAACCCCCGCCGTACGAACGAGCAGGAAGCGCGCCCGAGCCGCGGCATCCCCGAGGCGACCGTGGCGCGACTGCCGGTCTACCTCCGGGCGCTGACCGCGCTCGCGGACCGGGGGATCGCGACCGCCTCCAGCGAGGAGCTCGCCCGGGCGGCCGGCGTCAACTCCGCGAAGCTGCGCAAGGACCTGTCCTACCTCGGGTCCTACGGCACCCGCGGGGTGGGGTACGACGTGGAGTACCTCCGCTACCAGATCGCGCGGGAGATCGGTCTCACCCAGGACTGGCCCGTGGTGATCGTCGGGATCGGTAACCTCGGCCACGCGCTCGCCAACTACTCCGGCTTCGTGTCCCGCGGGTTCGGCATCGTCGGACTGCTCGACGCCGACCCGGCGCGGGTCGGTGAGCAGGTCGGTGACCACGAGATCCAGGCGTACGGCGAACTCGAACGCGTCGTGTCAGAGTACGGCGTGGCCATCGGCGTCATCTCGACGCCGGCGACCGCCGCGCAGGAGGTCTGCGACCGCATGGTTGCGGCGGGCATCACCAGCGTGCTCAACTTCGCTCCCGTGGTGCTGAGCGTTCCGGCCGGTGTGGACGTCCGCAAGGTCGATCTGTCCACCGAGCTGCAGATCCTCGCCTACCACGAACAACGCAAGGCGCTCGCGGGCCCGGGTACGGGTCCGCTGAGCCAGGTCGACGGCATTCCAGTCGAGAGGAGCCCCCTCGTCCCATGAGCATCCTGGTCGTCGGCCTGTCCCACCGTGGCACCCCCGTCCACCTGCTGGAGCGCGTGGTGCCCGCCCCGGAGACGCTGGACAAGGTCCTCGTCGACGCGGTGGCCTGCCCGCACGTCGCCGCGGCGGTGGTGCTGTCCACCTGCAACCGGGTGGAGATCTACGCCGAGGTGGAGCGCTTCCACGGCGGTGTCGAGGAGCTCGCCGAGCTGCTGGCCCGGCACGCCGGTGTCTCCGCCGCCGAGCTCACCCCGCACCTTTACGTGCGGTACGAGGACGGCGCGGTGAGCCACCTCTTCTCGGTGGTGTGCGGCCTGGACTCGATGGTCGTCGGCGAGACCCAGATCCTCGGCCAGGCCAAGGCGGCGCTGCGCAACGCCCAGGACGCGGAGACGATCGGCTCGGTGCTGAACGGCGTCTTCCAGCGCGCGCTGCGGGTCGGCAAGCGGGCGCACACCGAGACCGACCTCGGCCGGGCCGGCCGGTCGGTGGTCAGCGCGGCGTTGGCGCAGGCCGAAGGCGTGCACGGCGACCTGGCCGGGCGTACGGCACTGGTGGTCGGCGCGGGTTCGATGGCGGCACTCGCCGCCACCACCCTGCGCCGTGACCACGACGCCAAAGTGGTGGTGACCAACCGCACGCCGTCGCGCGCCCGCCGGATCGCCGAACAGGTCGAGGGCACCGCGGTCCCGCTGGCGGACCTTCGAAGCGCGCTTGCCGACGCCGACGTGCTGGTGTCGTGCACCGGCGCGGTCGGCACCGTGATCTCCGCCGTCGACCTCGCCGCGGCGATGCGCCACCGCCCGGACCGCCCGCTGGTGGTCTGCGACCTGGCGATGCCGCGGGACGTCGAGATCGAGGCCGGTCAGGTCGCCGGTGTCACCCTGATCGACCTGGGCCGGCTGGCCGAGACCGTGGACGACGGTGTCGCCACCGACGTGGAGGCGGTACGGGCGATCGTGGCCGAGGAGGTCGCCGACTTCGTGGCCACGCGCAGGGCCGCGACCGTGGCGCCGACCGTGGTGGCGTTGCGCAGCATGGCCGCCGAGGTCGTCGACGCCGAACTGCGCCGGTTGACCGCACGGGTGCCGCACCTGGACGACCACTCCCACTCCGAGGTGGCGAGGACCGTACGCCGGGTGGTCGACAAGCTGCTGCACGCGCCCACGATCCGGGTGAAGGAGCTCGCCGAGCAGACGGTCGAGACGTCCTACACCGACGCGCTGCGAGAGCTGTTCGCCCTCGACCTCAGCGCGCTGGAGGCGTTCACCAGCGTCGAGCCGGTGGAGCCGGCCCAGCCGGACCGTTCTGTGCAGCCCGGAGAGCCGGGAGGTGCGCCATGACCTCCACGACCTCCATGACCTCCACACCGATGACGGCAGCGTTCCGCGTCGGCACCCGGCGCAGCGCCCTCGCGCTCGCCCAGGCCGGGCACGTCGCCGCCGCGCTGGAGCGGGCCGGCCACCGGTGCGAGCTGGTCGAGGTGACCACCGAGGGCGACCGCAACCGCGCGCCACTGGCCACGATCGGTGGCCAGGGCGTCTTCACCGGTGCCCTGCGCGAGGCGCTGCTCCGCAAGGAGATCGACGTCGCGGTGCACTCGCTGAAGGACCTGCCGACCCAGGATGCCGACGGCATCGTCCTCGCCGCCGTACCCCCGCGCGAGGACCCCCGCGACGCGCTCGTCGCCCGCGACGGGCTGCGCCTGGCGGACCTGCCGGCGGGTGCGCGGGTGGGCACCGGCTCACCACGGCGGCTGGCTCTGCTCCGGCTGCTGCGAGAGTACGACCTCGAGCTGGTCGAGATCCGGGGGAATGTCGACACCCGGATCAGGAAGGTACGCGACGGCGAGCTCGACGCCGTCGTTCTCGCCCGCGCGGGTCTCACCAGACTCGGGCGCAGCGAGGAGATCACCGACAGCTTCGATCCCACCGCGTTCGTCCCGGCCCCCGGCCAGGGCGCACTGGGGATCGAGTGCCGGAACGCCGACGAGGACGTGGTGCGCGCCCTCGCCGGGCTCGACGAAACCCGCACCCGGGCGGCGGTTACCGCCGAACGCGCCGTACTCGCCGGAATCGGGGCCGGCTGCAGCGCACCCATGGGAGCCTTCGCCGAGGCCACCGCCGGGGCGGAGGGGGACACGCTCTCCCTCCACGCCGTCGTGGCCGCCGTCGACGGCTCCGCAAGCGTCCGTCTGTCCACCTCGGGGTCTCTGGGCGATGCGGAGGAGCTCGGCCGTCAGCTGGCGGCCGCCCTGCTCGCCGAGGGCGCCAGTCGTTTGATCGAGGAACGCGTCACGTGACCGCCAAGACAAAGACCACCAAAAAACTCCAGGGATCGGTCTCGTTCGTCGGGGTCGGCCCCGGCGACCCCGCTCTCGTCACCGCCAGGGCGAAGGAGCTCCTGGGCCGTGCCGACGTCATCGCCGGTGAGCTCGCGGCCTTCGAGGCCGTCGTCAGCACTCACGTCCCCGAGGACGCCGAGCGGCTGGAGCTGACCGAGGACGCCGTGACCGCGGCCGAGGCCGGCCGGGTACTCGCCAAGCACGGGAAGGACGGCAAGCACGTCGTCCGCCTGTACCACGGCGACCCCTTCCTCGACGGCAACGCCGCCGAGCACGTCGCCGCGTTCGTCCGGCACCACGTGCCGTTCGAGGTGACGCCGGGTCTGCCGGTGGCGACCGCGGTGCCCGCCTACGCGGGGATCCCGCTGACCGGTACGAAGGTACGCGAGACCCGGTTCGTCGACCTCCGCGGCGGCGAGCCCGCCTGGGAGACGTTCGCCGAGGGCTCGGCCACCCTGGTGCTCACCAACGTCACCGAGGGCCTGAAGGACATCGCCGCGTTCCTGGTCAAGGCCGGCCGGGAGCCCTCCACGCCGGTGGCCGCGACCACCGCCGGCACCACCACCGACCAGCGCACCGTCGCCGGGACGCTGGAGACGATCGCGGCCGAGGTGAAGTCGTCCCGGCTCGCCGGTCCGTTCGTCCTCGTCGTCGGCTCGGCCGTAGCGCACCGCGACAAGCTGTCGTGGTTCGAGACCAAGCCGCTGTTCGGCTGGCGGATCCTGGTGCCGCGGACCAAGGAGCAGGCGGGCGTGCTGTCCAAGCTGCTCCGGCAGTACGGCGCGGTGCCGGAGGAGGTGCCCACCATCTCGGTGGAGCCGCCGCGCAACCCCCAGCAGCTGGACCGGGCCATCACCGGGCTGGTCACCGGCCGCTACCAGTGGGTCGCGTTCACCTCGGTCAACGCGGTGCGCGCGGTGCGGGAGAAGTTCGAGGAGTACGGCCTGGACGCGCGGGCGTTCGCCGGCCTGAAGATCGCCGCGGTGGGGGAGAAGACCGCCGAGGCGATCCAGTCCTGGGGTATCAAGCCCGACCTGGTGCCCTCCGGTGAGCACTCCGCGCGCGGGCTGGTCGAGGACTGGCCGCCCTACGACCGGGTCCTGGACCCGATCAACCGGGTGTTCCTGCCCCGTGCCGACATCGCCACCGAGACGCTGGTGGCCGGACTGGTCGAGCTCGGCTGGGAGGTCGACGACGTGACGGCGTACCGCACGGTGCGCGCCGCGCCGCCGCCCGCCCCGATCCGGGAGGCGATCAAGTCCGGCAAGTTCGACGCGGTCGCGTTCACCTCCAGCTCGACGGTGCGCAACCTCGTCGGCATCGCCGGCAAGCCGCACACGACCACCGTGATCGCCACGATCGGCGCGCAGACCGCGACGACGGCGGAGGAGCACGGCCTGCGGGTCGACGTGCAGCCGACGGAGACGTCGATCGAGGCGCTGGCGGAGGCGCTTGCCGACTTCGGCGAGGCGCGCCGCGCGGCCCAGATCGAGGCCGGCGACCCGGTGACCAAGCCGTCGGAGCGCAAGGCGGGTGCCCGGCGCCGGGCCACCACCAAGTAACGGGACGAACGGGCCGAACCGCGTACGCGCGGGGAGTACGTCGCACCGAGCCGCGTACGCGCCGAGGAGTACGTCGAAAGGGGCCGCCGGACCGGCGGCCCCTTCGCACGTCCTGGCTAGGCTGGACGGCATGGGTTATCCGGAGATGCGCCCCAGGCGCCTTCGTACGACGCCCGCGATGCGCCGGCTGGTCGCCGAGACCGACGTGCCCCCGCGCTCGCTGGTGCTGCCGGTCTTCGTCGCGGAGGGCGCGGCCGAGCCGGTCCCGATCCCGTCCATGCCCGGCGTGGTGCAACACACCCTGGACTCCCTGCGCAAGGCGGCCGTCGAGGCCGCCGAGGCGGGGGTCGGCGGGCTGATGCTGTTCGCGATCCCGCGGGCCAAGGACGCGATCGGCTCCGGGGCGACCGACCCGGACGGCATCCTCAACGTCGCGATCCGCGAGGTCGCCGCGGAGGTCGGTGACGCGACCGTGGTGATGGCCGACCTGTGCCTGGACGAGTTCACCGACCACGGGCACTGCGGCGTCCTCACCGCCGACGGGCGGGTGGACAACGACGCCACGCTGGTGAGGTATGCCGACATGGCGGTCGCGCAGGCCGAGGCCGGGGTGCAGGTGGTCGGGCCGAGCGGCATGATGGACGGCCAGATCGGGGCGATCCGCGCTGCCCTCGACCGGGCCGGGCACACCGACGTGAGCGCGATGGCCTACTCCGCGAAGTACGCCTCGGCGTTCTTCGGTCCCTTCCGCGACGCGGTGCAGTCCAGCCTCGAGGGCGACCGGAGTACGTACCAGCAGGATCCCGCCAACGCCACCGAGTCGATGCGGGAGGTCGCGCTCGACCTCGCCGAGGGCGCCGACATGGTGCTCGTCAAACCCGCGCTGGGCTACCTCGACGTGGTCCGCCGGACCCGGGACGCGGTGGATGTTCCGGTCGCCGCGTACAACGTGTCCGGTGAGTACTCCATGGTCGAGGCGGCCGCCGCCCAGGGGTGGATCGACCGTGACCGCGCGATCCTCGAGGTCCTCACCTCGATCCGCAGGGCCGGCGCCGACATCGTGCTGACCTACTGGGCGGTGGAGGCGGCGCGCCGGCTGCGCTGATCACCCGTACGTTCTCGTACCTCGACCGGTACCACCTCGAGGCCCGCTGTCCGACTCCGGACGGCGGGCCTCGTCATGTGCCGAGCCCGCGTTTGGCCGGGCATCGGCGGACCACCTGACAAAGGAGGGGCCGCCACGGCGCCCGGTCGGGGGGGAGGTAACCAGGCACCGCGGCGGCCGAGGAGGCTCGGCGCGCCCGGGGGGGTGGAGGCGCCGAGCCGGCTTGGGGAGCCCGGTGCGCGGGTCGCGCACGTCGCGGCTGTGGGCTCGTGGAGGAAGTCGGTGGTCTGTGCTGTGGGTGCTGTCCTGTTCGGTGGTCGTCCGGTGGAGCGGGAAGTCGGTGGAGCGGAAGGTCAGTGGGCGAGGCCGTCGTGGGAGCCGAGCAGGTCAGGGACTCGACAATGGGTGTGCCGTGTCGGTTGCCCGCGACCCCACCCCGATGGGCCCGACTCCGGTGTTTGTCCGCGCGGGTGGAACCGGCCCGTCACAGGACCCCCGCGTGGTCTCGACCTCCCCGGCGCACGCCTCACCTTACGTCCCTACTCCGAGTCTTTGAAGTGTTGGCACGGTGCCGTCTCCATCAACGACTGTGCGAGCCGGAGGTTACGCCCGGCTTCTGCCGAGTTTCGACCGATGGGATTTCGTTGGTCGCGGAACGCCGGGGACCTCCCCGCCTGCCCCGCCGGACGGCCGACCCCCCACCCCTGCGGGCGGCCCAGCCGGGCGAGGGACAATGACGCGGTGACCGAGCCGCGAAACCCCGCCACGCACGGAAGTGCCGCCTCGCAGGCGTTGTTCGACCGTGCCCGCGTCGTCACTCCTGGTGGCGTCAACTCACCGGTCCGGGCGTTCCACGCGGTGGGCGGCACGCCGAGGTTCGTCACCTCCGCGCGCGGCCCGTACCTCCTGGACGCCGACGGCAACGAGTACGTCGACCTGATCGGCTCGTGGGGGCCGATGATCCTCGGTCACGCCCACCCGGAGGTGATCGCCGCGGTCACCCGCGCGGTGTCGGCGGGCACGTCCTACGGCACGCCCACCCGCCCGGAGGTGGAGCTGGCCGAGGAGATCGTCGCCCGTACGCCGATCGAGCAGGTGAGATTCGTCTCGTCCGGCACCGAGGCCACCATGTCGGCGATCCGGCTGGCCCGGGGCGTCACCGGCCGGGCGAAGCTGGTGAAGTTCGCCGGCTGCTACCACGGTCACGTCGACGCGCTGCTGGCCTCCGCCGGGTCGGGGGTGGCGACGTTCGGGCACCCGGACTCCCCGGGCGTGACCGGCGCCCAGGCGGGCGACACCCTGGTCGTGCCGTACAACGACCGGGCGGCGGTGAGCGACGTCTTCGCGCGGTACGGCGAGGAGATCGCGGCGATCATCACCGAGGCCGCGCCGGGCAACATGGGAGCGGTCCCACCCGAGGACGGGTTCAACGAGTTCCTGGCCGCGACCGCGCACGAGCACGGGGCGCTGTTCATCTCCGACGAGGTGATGACGGGCTTCCGGGTCAGCCGTTCCGGTTGGTACGGCATCGACGGCGTGGCCGCCGACCTGGTGACGTTCGGCAAGGTGATGGGTGGCGGCTTCCCGGCCGCGGCGTTCGGCGGGAAGGCCGCGCACATGGAGCGGCTGTCCCCGGCCGGGCCGGTCTACCAGGCCGGCACGCTGGCCGGAAACCCCGTCGCCACCACCGCCGGGCTCACCACGCTGCGGCTGGCCGACGCGCAGGTCTACGCACACCTGGACAGGACGGCTGCCACCATCGCCGGACTGGTCGGTGAGGCGCTGACCAAGGAGGGCGTACCCCACCTGCCGCAGTTCGCCGGGAACCTCTTCAGCATCTTCTTCGTCGACCCCACCGAGGTGCCGCGGGTCCGCAACTTCGACGACGCCCGCTCGCAGGCGCAGCACCGCTTCCGGGCGTTCTTCCACGCGATGCTCGACGGCGGGGTGCACCTGCCGCCGAGCGCGTTCGAGGCGTGGTTCGTCAGCGCCGCGCACGACGAGGAGGCGCTGGAGCGCATCGCCTCCGCCCTGCCGGCCGCGGCCCGGGCCGCCGCTGCCGCCGAACCCGATCCGGCCCCGACAGCCGAGACAGCCGACCCGACTCAGCAGGAGCGTTCGTGAGCCGAAGCCGCACCCTCGTCCATCTGCTGCGCCACGGCGAGGTCGACAACCCGCAGAAGATTCTCTACGGCCGGCTCCCCGGCTACCACCTGTCCCAGCTGGGACGGGACATGGCCGAACGCGTCGCGGAGACGGTCGCGTCCCGGCCGATCACCCACCTGGTGGCGTCCCCGCTGGAGCGCGCGCAGGAGACCGCGCAGCCCGCGTCGGACAAGCTGAGCCTGCCGATCAACACCGACGAACGCCTGATCGAGGCAGGCAACCTCTTCGAGGGGCTGACGTTCGGGGTGGGCGACGGCTCGCTGCGCCGCCCGAGTTCGTGGAAGCACCTGCGCAACCCGATGCGCCCCTCGTGGGGCGAGCCCTACCGCGCGATCGTGGTGCGGATGCTGGCGGCGATGGCGGACGCGCGGACCGCCGCGGAGGGCGACGAGGCGCTGCTCGTCTCCCACCAGCTGCCGATCTGGACGGTGCGTTCCTACGTCGAGGGCCGCCGGCTGTGGCACGACCCGCGCAAGCGTCAATGCACGCTTGCCAGCCTGACGACCTTCACCTACGAGGGCGGGCGGATCGTGTCCGTCGACTACTCCGAGCCGGCGGCCGACCTGCTGCCGGGCGGCCTGGCGGGCAAGAAGTTCGTCGCCGGGGCGTGAGCTGCAGCTGAGGATGAACGGCGGTATGGGTTCCAGGGCACCGAAACCTTCGCGGGGCGCACGGTCGCGTGCGCTCGCCGCGGTGGCGACGCTCGCCGTCGTGGGCGTGGCCGGACTCGCCGGGTGCTCCTCCGACGACGGCACCGGCGGTGGCGGCGAGGGCGGCGACGGCTCGCGTTCGACCAACGCCACCACGAGGTTCGTCTCCGGCAGCGGCACCGTCACCACCATGCCGCCGGGCGAACGCAAGCAGGCGCCGGCGGTGGCCGGCGCCACGCTGGACGGCAGGCGGGTCTCGCTCGCCGACTACCGCGGCAAGGTCGTCGTGCTGAACGTCTGGGGCTCCTGGTGCGCGCCCTGCCGCAAGGAGGCGCCCGACCTGGCCGCCGCCTCCCGCGCCCTGCGGGCCAAGGGGGTGGAGTTCCTCGGCATCAACACCCGGGACAACACCCGGCAGCCGGCGCAGGCGTTCGTGCGGACCTTCGGCGTGCCGTACCCGAGCATCTACGACCCGAACGGCGACCAGCTGCTGGGGTTCCGGGCGACCCTGCCGCCGAGCGCGATCCCGTCGACGCTGGTGATAGACAAGCAGGGCCGGGTCGCCGCGCGGGTGCTCGGCAGCGTCAGCCGCCGCACCCTCGAACAACTCACCACCGACGTGACGGGGCTGCGGTGAGCATGTTCGCCCTGGCCGCGACCTCGGTGGGTGACGGTTTCGCGCGGACGGCGCTGAACGGCTCGCTGATGCTGGCGATCCCGATCGCGGCACTGGCCGGCCTGGTGTCGTTCCTGTCCCCGTGCGTGCTGCCGCTGGTGCCGGGCTACCTGTCCTACGTCACCGGGCTCACCGGCGCCGACCTGGCCTCGGCGCGGCGGGGCCGGATGCTGGCCGGCGCGCTGCTGTTCGTCCTCGGTTTCGCGGCCGTGTTCGTCTCCATCGGTGCGGTGTTCGGTGTGGTGGGCAACTTCCTCGCTGTCAACGCCGGCTTGCTCACCCGGATCCTGGGCGTGGTGGCGATCCTGCTCGGGCTGGCGTTCGTCGGCCTCGTGCCCTGGCTGCAGCGCGACGTACGGGTGCACAAGGTGCCGGCGGTCGGGCTGGCCGCGGCGCCGCTGCTCGGTGTGCTGTTCGGCCTGGGCTGGACGCCGTGTGTCGGCCCGACGCTCGGCGTGGCGGCGACGCTCGCGGTGAACGAGGGGACCGCCGGGCGCGGCTCGCTGCTGATGCTCGCGTACGCCCTCGGTCTCGGCATTCCGTTCGTCGCGGTGGCGCTCGGCTTCCGCCGGGTGCTGGGCGGGTTGTCCTGGGTGCGCCGTCACCACGTGTGGGTGACCCGAGCCGGTGGCGCGCTGCTGATCCTGGTCGGCCTGGCCATGGTCACCGGTGTCTGGGACGCCGTGATCGGCCCGCTGCGGCAGTGGGCCGGAAACTTCCTGACGGTGGTGTGACGGATGACTTCGACGCAGGAACGCGAACGCGAGACGACGGCGCCCAGGGACGCGCCGCCGCTGGGCCCGTGGGAGCTGACCCGCTGGGTCTGGCGGCAGCTGACGTCCATGCGTACCGCCCTCATCCTGTTGTTCCTGCTGGCGGTGGCGTCCATCCCCGGCACCCTCATCCCGCAGCGCCGGATCAACCCGGTGACGGTGGCGGAGTTCATCCGCAACAACCCCGGGCTGTCGCGGTGGTACGAGAAGTTCGGGCTGTTCGACGTGTTCGGCTCGCCGTGGTTCGGCGCGATCTACCTGCTGTTGCTGGTGTCCCTGCTCGGCTGCATCCTGCCTCGCACGCTCGCGCACTGGCGGCTGGTCCGGTCCCGCCCGCCGGCCGCGCCGCGCCGCCTGGAGCGGCTGTCGGTGCATCGGTCCTGGACCACCGACACCCCGCCGGACAAGGTGCTCGCGGCCGCGCGGGAACGCCTGCGCGCGGCGCGGTACCGCGTGGTGGCCGACGAGGGGGCGGCCGGATCAGCCGGGCCGGCTGGATCCTCCGGATCCTCGCTGTCCGCCGAACGCGGTTACCTGCGCGAGGTCGGCAACCTGCTCTTCCACATGGCGATCGTGGTGGTGCTGGTCGGCGTGGCCATCGGCAGCCTGTTCGGCTTCCGCGGCACCGTGCTGGTCGTCGTCGGCAACGGCTTCGCCAACACCGTGACGCAGTACGACGGCTACCAGGGCGGCGGGTTGTTCAAGGAGAGCCAGCTGGCGCCGTTCTCGTTCACCGTGAAGAGCTTCAAGGTGAAGTTCGCCACCAAGGGGGAGGAGAGCGGCTCGCCGCGTTCGTTCGACGCGGCGCTGGCCTACACCCCGCGACCGGGTGCCTCCGCCCGCGACTACCACCTGCGGATCAACCATCCGCTGCACGTCGACGGTACGCAGATCCACCTGAGCGGGCACGGGTACGCGCCCCGGTTCACCGTCCGGGACGGCACCGGCAAGGTGGCCTTCTCCGGGCCGGTGCCGTTCCTGCCGCAGGACCCGAACTTCTCCTCCACCGGCGTGGTGAAGGTGCCCGACGCCCGGCCGAAACAGTTCGGCTTCGAGGGCTTCTTCCTGCCGACGGGGATGGTCGACCAGCAGCGCGGCCCGATCTCGGCGTTCCCGGACGCGTTGCGGCCGATGGTGTTCCTCACCGGGTACGCCGGCAACCTCGGCCTGGACGAGGGTGTGCCGCAGTCGGTCTACAGCCTGGACAAGACCCGGCTGACCCAGCTCAAGGGCGGGGACGGTCCCTGGCGCAAATCGCTGGAGCCCGGGCAGGCCGCCCCCCTGCCGGGCGGCGGCAGCATCCGCTTCGACGGCTACACCCGCTGGGTCAACCTCCAGATCAGCAGCAATCCCGGCGCGCCGGTGGCGCTGGTGGGCGCGGTGCTCGCCCTGGCCGGGTTGCTACTATCCCTTGTAGTACGTCGCCGCCGGGTGTGGGTGCGGGTCGCCACGGACAACGGGCGTACCGTGGTCGCGATCGCCGGCATGGACAAGGGCGAGCGGCTCAGCTCCCGCGCACCGGGCGTGGCCCGGGCGGCTCCCGACGAGGGAGACCGCACCGAACGGGAGGGGCGGCCCGGCCCGGCCGGCGCCGCTGACGACGAGACCCGCGACCTCGCCGTCGAGATCGACAGAATCGCCGCGGACCTTCCAGGTCGAGCGGCCCCGGCCGGGGAGGAGACGTGAGTTCGGTGCTCGCGAGCTTGTCGGACAACTTCGTCTACGCCTCGACGGCGGTCATCGCGCTGGCGATGCTCGCGCACGCGGCGGAGTGGGCGTTCCGCCGCGAACGCCGTACCTCCGGTCAGGTGGAGCAGACCGCGGCCGTCGGCGGCGAGTCGAGCACCGGGGCGGCCACCACGAAGGCGGAGTCGGCAGCGGGCGAGGAGTCAGGTGGCGGTGTCGCCGTTCTCGAACGCGAGCAGGAGCCGGGCGACGGTGGCGCGGGCGACGAGAGCGATGGCGGCGAGGACGTCGAGGGTGGCGTGGATCGGGCCGACCTGTTCGCCCGGATCGGCGTCGCGCTGACGATCCTTTCCACCGGCCTGCTCGGTATCGGCGTGCTCTGCCGCGGTTTCGCGGCCGGCCGGGTGCCCTGGAGCAACCTGTACGAGTTCTCCATCACCGGCAGCTTCGTGATCCTGGTCGTCTACCTCGTGTCCCTGCGGAAGCTGCGCACCAACTTCCTCGGGCTGCCGCTGACCGGGTTCGTCCTGGTCCTGCTCACGGTGGCGATCTCGGTGCTCTACGTTCCGGTGACCGGGCTGATCCCCGCGCTGCAGTCGTACTGGCTGGCCATCCACGTCTCCGCTGCCTGTCTGGCCACCGGCATCTTCACCCTGGGCGCGGTGGCCAGCGCCCTGCAGATCGTCAAGGCCCGCTACGAACGCCGGGTGGCCGCCGGTGGCCGTACCTCCGGCGGCTACCTCGCCCAGCTTCCGTCCGCTCAGGTCATCGACCGGGTGGCGTACCGGCTGAACGCGTTCGCCTTCCCGATCTGGACGTTCGCGCTGATCGCGGGCGCGGTGTGGGCGGCGGCGGCCTGGGGCCGCTACTGGGGCTGGGACCCCAAGGAAACCTGGATGTTCATCACCTGGGTCTGCTACGCCGCCTACCTGCACGCGCGGTCCACCGCCGGCTGGCGGACCAAGGTGTCGGGGATCGCGCTGGTGAGCTACGCCGCGCTGGTGTTCAACCTGGTCGGCGTCAACTTCTTCATCGCGGGCCTGCACTCCTACGCCAAGTAGGTCCGATCCGTACAAGCCTGCCGGCGTCCCGCCGGGGCAGACTCGTCTCATGGTTGATCTGTCCGCCGCGAGCTCTTTCGTCGCCACTCACGCCCGGCTGCTCGAGCGCCGCCGGTTCGGCCTGCTGACCGGGCAGGCCACGCCCGACCAGGTGGTGACCGCGCTGGTCGCCTACCGCAATCCCGACGGCGGATTCGGCTCCGGCCTCGAGCCCGACCTACGCTCGGCGAGCAGTCAGCCGGTGGGCGCGCTGGGGGCGTTCGAGGTGCTGGGTGAGGTCGCGACGACAGCCGGTGCGGTCGTCGAGCCCGGCCTGGTGGCGCGGACGATGGACTGGCTGGACTCGGTGACCGGGCCCGATGGCGGGGTGCCGTTCGTCCTGCCCACCGCGGCCGATGCCGCGCACGCGCCCCAGTGGACGCCCGAACCCGATCCGGCCTCCTCGCTGCACCTGACCGCCGCGGTCGCCGCCGCCGCGCACCGGATCGCGGGAGTCGACACCAACTCCGAGGTGGGTTCCGACGCGGGTTCCGGCGTGGCCGCCCACCCGTGGCTGCGCCGGGCGACCGACTACTGCTGGGCCCAGCTCACCGACGGCTACCGGCCCGCGCATGCCATCGAACTCCGTTACGTCGTCGAGTTTCTCGACGCGGTGCCCGACCGTCAGCGTGCCCGCGCGGTGCTGGAGTCGTCGATCCGCCCGAACGTGCCCGCGGCCGGTGACCTCGCCGTGGCCGGCGGCGCCGAGGGGGAGCGGCAGACGACCACCGACCTCAGCCCGCTACCGGACTCGGCGTCCCGCGTGCTGTTCGATCCCCGCGCGGTCGACCGTGACCTTTCCCGGCTGGCGGCGGGTCAGCGCGCCGACGGCGGCTGGACGGTCGACTGGGCGCCGTTCTCCGAGCTCTCCGACCTGGAGTGGCGGGGGATCGTCACCGTACGCGCGCTGCGGGTGCTGGCCGCAAACGATCGGATCGACCTGCCCGGCATGCCACGCCGAGTCGCCCGGCCGGAGTGACCTTCCTGCCGAACGATGCTCAGCCGAACGCGGGGTAGATCGGCAGCAGTCCCACACCCGGCCAGGCCTTCGTGGTTGTCGCCCGAACCGTGTCGGCGAGGTCACCCAGCGCCGCAAGGCGGGGTTGACGGCGGGCGGCGTCGGCGAGATTCTCCAACCGGAGTACGAACAACTCGCGGTGCGATGGCAGGTCGAACGACCACTCGTCGAACCGTCTCCGTTCGGCGCCTTCGGCCGCGAGGGCCCGAGGCGTCATCCAGGCCAGCGACCACAGCGCCCAGTACGCCGCGCATGCGTCCAGCGCCGCGTCGAAGTCTGCGGTGCCGGTGCCGTCCGTGCTGTCGGGGCAGGTCACGTCCCGGCCGGCCTCGGCGAGCCGTTGGCGGTAGCGGCCGACCAGCACGTCGGGGAGCCCTTCCGGCAACCGGCGTACACACCAGCAGGTGGGCATGACCGTGCGGACGTAGGCGAGGTCGAGGAGCGCGTGCCGGAAGCCGCCGAACTCCAGGTCGAACAACCGCACCGTGGCGTCGTCGTCGACGTGGTTGTTGTCCGGGCAGCAGTCGTTCGGGCTGTACGCCTGCCAGGAGGGCACGGCCAGGGTCTCCTCGATCCAGTCGACCGCGGCCAGGGCGGCCTCGTCGATGGCGGTGGCGAGGCCGGGATCGAGGTCGGCCAGCGCGGGGACGAGCTTGGTGCGGACGTCGTACCCGATGCCCTCCTCCTTGGCCGGCACCCCGAACCGCGCGCGCAACCGGTCGTACTCCTCGTTCCGGTCGAAGGAGGCCAGGTGGACGCGGGCCAGGGCGTCGACGTAGCCGGCCATCCCGGCCCGGGCGGGCTCGGCGCCCTCGCGCAGCAGGATGTGGGCGAGGCTGTGGTCGGCGCCGAGGTCCTCGATCAGGATGAACCCGAGGTCGGCGTCACCGCCGTAAAAGGTGGGGGTTCCGCCCTTGCTCGGGGTGGAGGACAGGAACTCCAGTCCGCACCACTCGTTCCACAGCCGGTGGGCGGGGCTCCAGAAATCGGTGGCGGCCCGGTCGAACTCCCCGTCGTCGCCGCGATGCGCCACTTTCACCACCGCTGACGGGAACGGCGCGCCGTCGAGGACCAGCCGGGCGACGTGCGCGTGGCCGTCCACGCGCAGCGGCTCGTAGCCCGTCACCCGGACAGGTGTGGCGAGGTGCTCGCTCAGCAGGGCGGACGCGCGGGCCGCGATCCCGGCCGGAAGATGGACGTCGAGGGACTCCTCGGCGGCCTGATCTGGCCCAGGCCGATCGATCACGGGCTCGTCGGTGACAGGTTGGTCGACCATGGGCTCGTCGGGCGCGGCCTTCGACGACGGCGGGATCATCGCCGCAGAGTAGGCCCCGGCAGCCACCGGCGGTAGCGGATTTCCCGCGTCAGGTGCGGCTGCTGCCGGCGGGGCCGGAGGTCTCTCCCTCGTCACCGCCGAGGTCGCGTTCGCGGCGTTCGAGGTCGGCCTGCCACTGTCGCAGCCGGTCGTCCTCGGACTTCTGCCGCATCCGGGCGAGCCGGGCGAGGAACTCCGGGTCGTCGTCGGGCGCCGGTGGCCGGCCGGACCGGACCGCGGGCCGGCTGGACGAGCCGCCCTCGGCGGGTCGGCCGAGTGTCAGCCAGCCGACCGGTCCGGCGTACGGAAGGAACGTGACGACCAGCGCCCACGCCCAGCGGGGCATGGCGCGGACCCGGTCGGATCGGCTCTGCGCGAGGTCGACCAGGCAGTAGACGAGCAGGACCAGGGCGATGAGGACTGGTAGCACGCGAAGCACCGGACCCCCTCCCGGACGGCTGTGGGGTGAAGTTACCCCCGAGCGTAGCCGTCCGGAAGGTTCGAGGCCCGTGGTCCGGCGGGTGGCCGGCTCAGCGCTGCCGGTCGGAGCGGCTGGTTCGGAGCGGCTGGCTCGGCGTGGGCGGGTTCAGCGCGGCCGGCGGGTGAAGCGGCGGAACCGGTGGCCCATGCGGCCGGCGGTCGCGGACGCCTGCAGGTCGGCCGCGAGCGAACCCTGCGAGGGTGTGGGGACGCGACGGGAGGTCGCGAGCGAGGTGGTGCCGAGGTGCGGAAGCTGACGGAGCGTCGGGAACTCCGGGGAACCGATGAACATCGTGGTGGTTGTGCCCCTTGGATCGTTGGTGTATCTAGATGTACGCCGATGATTCTATGGCTTTGATGCGCAAAACGCCAACGAAACACTGATCATTTGCCCGGGACGACGGAGGAATGTGATGGACGAGCTGGACGGCCGCCTGGTCGCCGCCCTGCGGGAGAACGCCCGCGCGTCGTACGCCGAACTCGGCCGGCTCGTCGGCCTGTCCGGCCCGAGCGTCCAGGAGCGCGTCCGCCGGCTGGAGGAACGCGGCGTGCTCACCGGCTACCGCGCCCTGGTCCGGCCGAACGCCGTCGGCCTCACCGTGACCTCGCTGATCGGGCTGCTGCTGTCCGACAACGCCGACCAGAACGCGGTGGTGGAGCGGCTCGTCGGCGTACCCGAGATCGAGGACTGCTGGTTCGTCGCCGGTGACGAGTCCTACGTCGTCAAGGTGCGGGTCGCCGACGTCGACGCGCTGGAGGAGTTGCTGGGCCGGCTGCTGCGGGTCGAGGGCATCAGCCGTACGCGCACCACCCTGGTCCTGTCCACGAAGTGGGAGGGGCGGCTGCCGATGAGCGGGCTGCCGGACGCGAGCAGTGCCGAGCCCGACGCGGACGCCGGCGCCGACCCCGGTGCCGGGTAGCGTTTCGCACATGGCCGAGAGCGCACTGGTGACGCTGGACGACGTACGCACCGCCGCCAACCGGATCGCCGACCAGGTGCTGCGCACCCCGCTGGTCGCGACGTCCTGGGGCGAGCCCGACCGGCCGCTGTGGCTGAAGCCGGAGAACCTCCAGGTCATCGGGGCCTTCAAGGTCCGGGGCGCACTGAACGCCGTCGGCGCGCTGACCGAGCAGGAGCGCGCGCACGGCATCGTCACGCACTCCTCCGGCAACCACGCGCAGGCGGTCGCGCTGGCCGGCCGGGAGTACGCCGCGCAGGTGACGGTGGTGATGCCGGACACCGCGCCCGGGGTGAAGATCGCCGCCACTCGCGCGCTGGGCGCCGAGGTGGTGATGGTGCCGGCCGCCGAGCGGGAGTCGCGCACCGCCGAACTCGTCGCCGAGCACGGCTACGCCTACGTCCCGCCGTACGAACATCCCGACGTGATCGCCGGTCAGGGCACGATCGGGCTGGAGATCCTCGCCGACCTGCCCGACGTGGCGACCGTCCTGGTGCCGGTCGGCGGAGGTGGCCTGCTGTCGGGTGTGGCCACCGCGGTCAAGGCGCTGCGGCCCAACGTCACGGTGCTCGGCTGCGAGCCGGAGCTGGCCGGTGACGCCGCGGAGAGCATGCGTCTCGGCGAACGCCGGGTGTGGCCGGTCGAGCGGACCTACCGCACGATGGCCGACTCGCTGCGGACCGGGCTCGGCGAGCTCACCTGGGCGCACCTGCGTGAGCACGCGGACGGCGTGCTCACCGTCACCGAGGACGCCATCGCCGAAGCGGTGCGGGTGCTCGCCACCCGGTCCCGGCTGGTGGCCGAGCCCGGGGGTGCGGTGACCACGGCCGCCTACCTCAGCCGCTCCGGCGAGCTGCCCGCCGGCCCGGTCGTGGCGGTGGTGTCCGGCGGCAACATCGAGCCCGACCTGCTCGTCAAGCTGCTCGGCTCCTGACGTACGCTGCCAACGTCGTGCGTACCTTCCTCGTCTACACGCTGCTCCGGCTCGTCGTCTTCCTGGCGTGCTTCGGAGTGCTGTACCTGCTGTTCGGCGCCCATGTGTCGGCGTGGCTGATCGCGTTGCCCGCCGTGCTCCTCACGTCCGGTCTGTCCTGGTTGCTGCTGCGTCAGCGCGGCGTCGAGGCCGGTGCGGCGCTCACCTCCGGGCTGCGGTCCGTGCGGGGGCGCCTGGACACGTCCACCCGCCGGGAGGACGTCGACGGCTGACCGGGCCGATCCGATCCGATCTGGTCCCGGCCCGCGCGCGTTCGATCGTTCCTGCCCCGCGTTCACGTGTTCACAATCCTGGTCACTTCGCACCCCGTCCGCTTCGCAAACGTGTACTCTCGTCCAAGTAAAGTTGCACGAACGTACAGATTCGACGTGAGTCCCGGGGAGAGTGTGCGATGGCGTGGCTGGTGCTGGTCGGATCGGGGTTTCTCGAAGCGGGCTGGGCGATCTCGCTGAAGTTGTCCAACGGCTTCACCCGACTGGTGCCGTCGGTGGTGTTCGCCGTCTGCGCGGTAGCCAGCCTGGGTGGACTCGCCTGGGCGATGAAGCAGATCCCGGTCGGTCCGGCGTACGCCGCCTGGACCGGCATCGGCGCGTCGGCGACCGCCGTGATCGGCATGGTGTTCCTGGGTGACGGCTTCTCCGTCCTGAAGCTCGTCTCGCTGGTGCTGATCATCGCCGGGGTGGTCGGGCTCAACCTGTCCGGGGCGGGGCACTGACCGCCCGGCAGGAGCCGCGCCAGCAGCCCCGGCAGGAGCGTGGCCAGCGGCGCCGGGACGCCCTGATCGCCGCGGCCGCCGACCTGCTCCAGGACGCCGGGGTGGACGCGGTGAGCCATCGCGCGGTGGCCCGCCGGGCCGGCGTACCCCTCGGCTCGACGACCTACTACTTCGCCTCGCTGGACGACCTGCGGGCGGCCGCGGCCGGCGCCCTCGCGCAGCGCTGGGTACGCCGGGCCGCCCGCTCCGCCGCCTCCGTCCCGAAGGGAAGTTACAGCGAACGCGAGGCCGCCCGCCGGCTGGCCCGCGCGGTGCTGCCGGGCGGGCGCGCCGCGGTCCTCGCGCAGTACGAGCAACTGCTCGCCGCTGCTCGCCATCCCGCCGTCGCCGCGGTCCTGCGGGGGATGCGGCCGGCGTTCCTCGAGGTGATCGACGACCTGCTCGCCCGCACCGGCCGGTCCGGCCTGGTGAGCGCCGACGTGGTGCTCGCGGTCGTCGACGGCGCCGCGGTGAGCGCGCTGTCGGAGGGCCGCGGTGACGCCCGCGACGTCGCCACCGACCTGCTCGCGCCGCTCCTCGGCGACCGATGACCGGCGGTCTCGTACACGCCGAGTTCCCGTCCGGTCACCTTCTGCTGACCTAGCATCGTCGCCATGGCGGAGGGAAACCGGAGCTCGCCCTACCTCACGGCGGCGGGCCTGGTGGTTCTCATCGCCGCGGCGGCGGGCTTCTTCGCCTGGTCCTACACCTACGCGTTCGCCAACCCCGGCCCGCAGGAGGTTCCGGTCGCCGTCGTCGGCTGGGAAGGGACGCAGCACCGCGCCTTCGTGGCCGGGATGGACCACGCGCTGAACGGTGCGCTGGTGCCCCACTCCTTCGCCACGACCGCGTGGGCCCAGTACGCGATCGAGGAGCAGACGGTCTTCGCGATCTTCGACCTTCGGCAGGAACGGCGGGTGACGGTGGAGGTGTCGTCGGCGTCCGGTGCGTCCGTGGCCCAACTCCTCGAGCAGGCGGCGCCGGCCGTCGGCAGGGCGGTCGGCGTGGAGGTCGTCGTACGCGACCTCAACCCGACCCAGCAGGGCGATCCGCGCGGCCTGGTGATCTTCTACGTCACCCTGGCGGCGGTCGTGGTCGGCTTCGTCGGGGCGACCCAGCTCTGGATGCACGCGAGCGACCTCGGTCCCGGCGTGCGGATCGCGTTCACCGCGGCGTACTCGCTCCTCGGCGCGTTCGCCATCGTGGCGGTCGTGGACTGGCTCCTCGGCGCGCTCCACCTGCCGTTCGTGCCGGTCTGGCTGACGCTGGCGCTCGCGATGTACGTCGCCGGCGCGCTGTTCCTCATGTTCCTGGTCCTGATCGGGCCGTGGGCGATCATCCCGACCTGGGCGATCATCGTCCTGCTCGGAAACCCCGCCTCCGGCGGCGTGGTCTCCTGGCCGCTGCTCCCGTTGTTCCTGCGGGTCATCGGGCCCTGGCTCCCGTCCGGCGCCGCGATCGCGGCGATCCACACCGAGGTCTACTTTCCCGGGCACCTGCACGTCCTGCCGTTCCTCGTGCTGGGCGGGTGGGCGGCGCTGTCGACGCTCGTCTTCTGGCTCGTACGGCGGCGGCAAGGGTGGGTTGACAGGACGTCGACGGCGGATCCTCCGCCGAGACGGGGTTAGGGTGCGGCCATGTCAGCGCCGTCCGACCTGCCCACGCCGCCCGGACTGCCGGTACCGCCGGCACCGCCGGTACTGCCCGTCCCGCCCCGGCCGATGCCCGACCGCGACTGGGTGGCCGAGGCCGTCCGCCGGGTGGAGGCCGACGCCAACCGCAGCGCCGACACCCACCTGCACGTGTTCCCGCTGCCGGCGCGATGGGGCATCGACCTCTACCTCAAGGACGAGTCGGTGCACCCGACCGGCAGCCTCAAGCACCGGCTGGCGCGGTCGCTGTTCCTGTACGCGCTGACCAGCGGCTGGCTGGGCCCGGACACGCCGGTGATCGAGGCGTCCAGCGGCTCCACCGCGGTCAGCGAGGCGTACTTCGCGCGACTGCTCGGGCTGCCGTTCGTGGCGGTGATGCCGGCGTGTACGAGCCCGGAGAAGATCGCGCTGATCGAGTTCTACGGCGGCCGCTGTCACCTGATCGACGACCCGCGCGGGATCTACGCGGAGTCGCACCGGCTCGCCGAGGAGACCGGCGGCCATTTCATGGACCAGTTCACCTACGCCGAGCGCGCCACCGACTGGCGAGGCAACAACAACATCGCCGAGAGCATCTTCGAGCAGCTCCGGCTGGAACGTCACCCGGTGCCCAGGTGGGTCGTGGTCGGCGCCGGGACCGGCGGCACCAGCGCCACCATCGGCCGGTACGTCCGCTACCGCCGGCACGAGACCAGGCTGTGCGTCGTCGACCCGGACGGCTCGGCGTTCTTCGAGGGCTGGACGCGCGGCGACGCCGAGGTGACCGCGGTCGGATCCCGGATCGAGGGCATCGGCCGCCCGCGGGTCGAACCCTCGTTCGTCCCCAGCGTCGTCGACACCATGCTGCGGGTGCCGGACGCGGCGTCGGTGGCGGCGATGCGGCACCTGCTCGGGGTGACCGGCCAGCGCGCCGGCGGCTCCACCGGCACCAACCTGTGGGGTGCACTCACCCTGGTCGGGCGGATGCGCGCGGCAGGGGAGCGGGGGAGCGTGGTGACGCTGATCTGCGACGGCGGCGACCGGTACGCCCACACCTACTACGACGACGCCTGGGTGGCCGCGCAGGGGCTGGACCTCGCGCCGTACGCCCGCCGGCTGGCGGCCTTCACCTCGGCCGGAACGCTCGAGTCCGGCGACGCTCGGTAGCCGCGGCTGGACGGTCGGCCACGCGGCGACTCCGCGTGGGCGGCCCCGGCGTTTCCGGGCGGTGCACCTGGGTAGCGGGCAGTTATGACCGACGAACCGCGCCGCGACTCGCAGGACAAGTCTCGCTGGGCCAAGGAAGGCGCCACGCCAGGCGAGGATCCGCGTGACATCGACGAGGAACAGATCACCCCGGAGTACGTCCGGCGGCTCCAGGAGCGCCGGCAGGTGACCCATCCTCAGCCGGAGTCCGAGGACGAGATGGGTACGTCGTCCAGTACGAACGACCCCACCGAGCGCACCTGACGGCGAGGTCGGAGGCCTGGCGGCCTCAGGCGAGGACGAGCCCGACCGCGAGCAGTACGGCGTAGGCGAGTTCGGCCACTCCGTTGTCGCGGAGTACCGGGATGAGCGCCCGGCCGGTGGTCCCGCGAAGCACCGTGGCCACCGGCCGGATCGCCAGCGGCAGCGAGAGCAGGGCCAGCAGCGTCCACGGCGTCACCGTCACCGCGAGCAGCACCACCACGACGTACGCCACGACCTGCAGCCCGGCGTACAGCAGGCGGGACCCGCGGTCTCCCATCACCACCGCGAGGGTGCGCTTGCCGCTCTCCCGGTCGGTCGGGATGTCGCGCAGGTTGTTGGCCACCAGCAGCGCGCAGGTGAGCGCGCCGACGCCGAACGCGCACGCGACGGCGGGCCAGGTCACCCGGCCGGTCTGGACGTACGTCGTGCCGATCACCGCGACCAGGCCGAAGAACACGAACACGCTGATCTCGCCGAGCGCGTAGTAGCCGTAGGGCCTGCTGCCTCCGGTGTAGAACCACGCGGCGGCCACCGCGGCCACGCCGACCAGCAGCAGCCACCAGGCGGTGGTGAGCGCGAGGACCAGGCCGCAGACCGCGGCGACCGCGAAGCAGCCGAACGCGACGGCCTTCACCGTCTTCGGCCGGGCGGCACCGGAACCGACCAGGCGCTGCGGGCCGACGCGGTTGTCGTCGGTGCCGCGGATGCCGTCGGAGTAGTCGTTGGCGTAGTTGGAGCCGACCTGCAGGGCCACCGCCACGACGAGCGCGAGCACGGCCTTCCAGGCGACGAACGAGCCGGCCGCTGCGGCCGCGCCGGAGCCCACGACGACCGGTGCGATCGACGCGGACAGCGTGCGCGGACGGGCGCCGTCCCACCACTGTGCGGTAGTTGCCACGGCCGGATTCTTTCAACGGCGGTGTGGTTCACCGCGCCCGGGTCGGTCCGGGTTGGTCCGGGTCGGCGGCGCGCAGGGCCGAGCGGTCGACCTTGCCCGAGGGCAGCAGCGGCAGCGCGTCGACCACCACGAGTTCGCGCGGTGCGTAGGCGCGGGGATGCGCCGCGCTCACGTGGTCGCGGACGTCGGCCAGCCCGGGCGCGCCCGCCCCCGGCCGGAGTACGACGTACGCCCGGACCCGGGAACCCCACTCGGCGTCCGGGATCCCCACCGCCGCCGCCTCGGCCACCCCGGGACAGGACGCGACCGCGCGCTCCACCGCGAGCAAGGGCACGTTGACACCGCCGGAGACCACCACGTCGTCGGCCCGGCCGAGGATCTCCAGCGTCCCGTCGGGGCGCAGCCGGCCGAGGTCGCTGGTCACGTGCCGACCGTCCACCAGGGCCTGCGCGGTGAGGTCGGGCCGGCGGCGGTAGCCGGCGAACACGGTCGCGCCGCCGATCCGCACCAGGCCGCTCGCCTCGTCGATGTCCAGGTCCACCCCGGCCAGCGGCCGCCCGTCGTAGACGCACCCGCCGCACGTCTCGGTCATGCCGTACGTCGTGACCACCCGTACCCCGGCCGACCGGGCCCGCTCCAGCAGCGCCGCCGAACTCGCCCCGCCGCCGGCCAGCACCGCGTCGTAGGACCGGAGCGCGTCCACCGCCGCCGGTCCGGCGTCCAGCAGCCGGCCGAGCTGGGTCGGCACCAGCGCGGTGTACCGGCGACCGGACGAGCCCGACGAGCCGGATCCCAGCCGTGACGTCGCCGCCGTGAACGCCTCCACCGTGAACCGGCCCGGCATCACCACTGGCGTCGTACCGGCGACCAGCGACCGGACCAGCACCTGCAGGCCGGCCACCCGGGTCGGCGGCAACGCCAGCAGCCACCGGCCGGGACCGCCGAGAGCGTCCAGCGTCGCCCGGGCCGAGTGCAGCAGCGCCGCCGCGGGCAGCAGCGCGCCCTTCGGCTCTCCGGTGGATCCGGACGTGGGCAGCACGACGGCGATGTCGTCGCGTTCCAGCGGAAGATCGGTGCGGAGTAGGGTCAGGATCTGTTCGCGCTCGGGTCCCGGCGCGAGCGGCGCCAGCGCAGGACCCTCGCCGTCGAGCCGGTCCGCGAGCAGCGCGAGCAGTCCGCCGACACCGGCCCGCACGACGCCGTGGTCGGCATGATCGACTAGGGCCCCAGGTGAGCTGCCGCCCGGATCGGGAGGGGGCTCGTCCACGAGTTCGACGGCGACCAGTCGGCGGTGGGAGTCGGTGGGCACGTGACTAGGCTACGAGCCCGGTCTCGTGACACTGTGTCACCGTGAAGTTCGGGACCTTACCGGGACGCCCTGACGGGGGGACGCGGAAGTTGAGACGGAGGATGCGGCCATGATCATCCGGGCGGACGGCGATCTCCACGTCTTCGCGGTGGCCATGCGCAACCGCTTCCGCCGCATCACCGTCCGCGAGGGGATCCTGGTTCGCGGCCCGGCCGGCTGGGCGGAGTTCAGCCCGTTCCTCGACTACGACGACGCCACCTGCGTCCCCTGGCTGCGCGCGGCCCGCGAGGCCGCCTACGACGTGTGGCCCACCCCCGTCCGCGACGCGATCCCGGTCAACTGCACCGTCCCCGCCGTCGGCCCCGAGCAGGCGCACGCGGTGGTGTGCCGCGGCGCCGGCTGCCGTACCGCCAAGGTGAAGGTCGCCGAACCCGGCCAACCCGAGTCCGACGACCTGGCACGGGTGGAGGCGGTCCGCGACGCCCTCGGCCCCGACGGCCGGATCCGGGTGGACGCCAACGGCGGCTGGGACGTCGACACCGCGGTCCGGATGATCAGCTGGCTGGACAAGGCCGCCGGCGGTCTGGAGTACGCCGAGCAGCCCTGCGCCACGGTCGAGGAGCTCGCCCAGGTACGCCGCCGGGTCGAGGTGCCCATCGCCGCCGACGAGTCGATCCGGCAGGCGGCCGACCCCTACCGCGTGGTCCGGCACGAGGCCGCCGACATCGCCGTGTTGAAGGCCCAGCCGCTCGGCGGGGTGCTCGCCTCGCTGCGGATCGCCGAGCAGATCGGCCTCCCGGTGGTGGTGTCGAGCGCGCTGGAGACCTCGGTCGGGATCGCTGCCGGGGTCGCACTGGCCGCCGCTCTGCCGGAGCTGCCGTACGCCTGCGGCCTGGCCACCGTCTCGATGCTGACCGCCGACGTGGTGGCCGACCCGCTCGTCCCCGTGGACGGCGCGTTGCCCGTCGTACGCCCCGAACCCGAACCCGCCCGGCTGGCAGCGGCGGCCGCCGACGAGGCGACCCGGCAGCGCTGGCTGGAGCGCCTGGACCGGGTGGAGGGCCTGGCGTGAACCCGTCCACCGCACTGGCCCGGGTGATCGTCGACGAGCTGTGGCGGTGTGGCGTACGCGAGGCGGTGCTCGCGCCCGGATCGCGCAACGCCGCGCTCGCGTTCGCCCTGCACGCCGCCGACGCCCAGGGCCGGATCCGGCTGCACGTACGCGTCGACGAGCGGACCGCCGGGTTCCTCGCGCTCGGCCTGGCCAAGGCCGGCCGCCGCCCGGTCCCGGTGGTGTGCACGTCCGGCACCGCCGCGGCCAACCTGCACCCGGCGGTGCTCGAGGCCCACCACGCGGGCGTGGCCCTGCTGGTGCTCACCGCCGACCGGCCGCCGGACCTGCGCGGCGTGGGCGCCAGCCAGACGACGGACCAGATCAAGCTGTACGGCGACGCGGTGCGGCTCTTCCACGAGGTCGGCGTACCCGAGGCCCGGCCCGGCCAGAACGCCTACTGGCGCGAGCTCGTCGGCCGTGCGACCTCGGTGGCCCGCGGGTTCCGCGACCGCAACCCCGGCCCGGTGCACCTCAATCTCGCGTTCCGCGACCCGCTGGTGCCCGACCCGGCCGACCCGGTGGACCTCGACGATCCCCGCCTGCGCGACGTCTGGCCGGAGTCCCTCTCCGGTCGGTCCGGGAACGCCCGGTGGACCCGGATCGAGCGGCTGTCCACCGACCATGTCGCCTGGCTGGAGGAGGGGCCGCGCACGGTGGTGGTCGCCGGCGACGGCGCCGACGCGCAGGCCCGCTGGCTGGCCGAGACGGCCGGCTGGCCGCTGCTCGCCGAGCCCTCCAGCGGCGCGCGGTCCGGCCCGAACGCGCTCGGCCCCTACCGCCTGCTGCTGGACACCCGGCCCGACCTCGAGGCCGGCATCGAACGCGTGGTCGTGCACGGCTGGCCCACCCTGTCCCGTCCGGTGACCCGGCTGCTGGCCCGCCCGGACGTCGAGGTGGTCGTGGTGTCCCGACGGCCGTCCTGGCCCGACGCCGGTCACCAGGCGTACCGCGTCACCACGACCGCGGCGCTGGACGGCACGGTAGAGGGCGCCGGCCGGCGCGAGCCGGACGAGTGGCTGGCCGCCTGGCTGGCCGCGGACCGGGCCGCTCGTGCCGCCGTCGACGATGTCCTGGCAGCTGAGCCCGGGTTCACCGGGCTGCACGTCGCCTGCGAGGTCGCCGGCGTCCTGCCGGGCGGAGGCCTGCTGGTGGCCGGGTCCTCCAACCCGATCCGCGACCTCGACCTCGCCGGCGCGCCGTGGAGCAACCGGCTGGTCGACGAGTCCGGCCGGATCGACCCGCGCGACCACCGGCGGGTGCTGAGCAACCGCGGCCTGGCCGGCATCGACGGCACCCTGTCCACCGCGATCGGGGCGGCGCTGGTGCACCGGTCCGGTCCGGCGTACGCACTGGTCGGCGACCTCACGTTCCTGCACGACGCGAACGCGCTCGTCCGCGGCCCGTACGAAGCCCGGCCCGACCTCACGATCGTGGTCGTCAACGACGACGGCGGCGGCATCTTCTGCACCCTCGAACAGGGCGGGCCCGACCACGCCGACGCGTTCGAGCGGATCTTCGGTACGCCGCACGGCGTCGACCTCGGCTCCCTCGTCGCGGCCACCCACACGCCCTTCGTCCGGGCCACGACGCGGGAGGAACTGCGGGGCGCGCTGTCCCGGTCGCGCGGCCTGCGGGTGGTCGAGGTCCCGGTCGACCGGACGCGGACCCGGGACCTGCACGCCCGGGTACGCGAGGCGGTTTCGGTGGGATGATCGGCCGGTGCACGGCGAACTCACCGACGACCCAGCCACCTTCCTGACCTCGGCCGCGGACTTCCTCGCGGCCGATCCGGTGGTCAACAACGTGCTGGTCACCAACGTCACCGGCCGGGCGGCCGGAGTGATCATCGACCCCGCGCCGGCGACGTACCTCACGGTGCGAACCGACGACGACGAGCGTGGCGCCGACGAGCGTGGCGACGGTGGCGGTGCGGGCGGTGAGGTGGCGGCCGTCGCCATGCGGACCCCACCGCAGCGGGTGTGGCTGTCCGCGGAGTCCGGCCCGGCCGCCGAACTCGCCGCGAAACTCCTGGCCGGCGCCTGCCCGGACGCGGCCGGCGTGGTCGGCACGCATCCGTACGTCGCCGACTTCGTTCGCACCTGGGAACACCTCACCGGTGCGACGGCCGTGCCGGAGATGGCCGAACGCCTGCACGCACTGGACGCGGTGACACCGCCGGCGGCGGCGGTTCCGGGCGAGGCGAGGCCGGCCACCACCGCCGACCGGGACACGCTGCTGGCCTGGTGCCTCGCCTTCGAGGCGGATGCCGCCGACGCCGCCGGACGGCCGGTGAACGCGCTGACCGAGGTGGAGCGCCACCGCGTGACCGAGGCGGTCGACCTGCGGCTGGCCGAACGGCGTTCGTGGGTGTGGGACCACGACGGAGCGGTGTCGCACCTCGGCGTCACCACGCCGGTGCACGGCGTCGTCCGGATCGGCCCCGTCTACACCCCTCGCGACCGGCGCGGTCGTGGGTACGCCAGCGCGCTGGTCGCCGCGGTGAGCCGGCACGAGCTGGCTGCCGGCGCCAGGACGTGCGCGCTGTTCACCGACCTGGCCAACCCGACGTCGAACAAGATCTACGCCGCGGTCGGCTACCGGCCGGTGCGCGACGTCACGGCGTACCGCTTCGAACCGGCAGCCCGGTGAGGCTCCGCGCGAGGGAGACCGGTGTGAGGGCGACCGGTGTGCGGCCACCCGGTGCGGGGCGCGACTGTGGGCGCACGGTGCGATGGCTCAGCGTGTGCTGGCAGGCTGACCCGTCATGACGACGGCGTACGGCGGCCGGACCCGGTTCCCGGTCGTACTCCTCCTGGCTCCGCTCCTCGCGGGGCTGGTGCTGGCCGCCCTCGGCCCGGCCCATCCGGCGCCCGCCCACGCGGCCGCAGCCGGGACCGCCAAGGCAGCCGACGCCACCGAGGGCGACCGCATCCCGGCGTACGACCTCACCGCACGGGTCGGCACCGACGGGTCGGTCACCGTCCGTGAACGGTTCACCTACGACCTGGCGGCAGCCCGGGCCACGCCGCTGAACTGGGCGGTGCCGATCCGGTTCACCTCCGCCGGCGACAGCGCGGACGCCCGCGACCAGGCGACCGGCCAGGTGGTGTCGGTGCAGGACCTGGCGGTACGCATGGACGGCCGTCCGGTGCGTACGTACCACGACCATCAGGCCTGGTGGTACTCCGTGTGGATCGGACCGGACGGCACCACGCCGGCCGGGCGGCACAGCTACGAGGTCAGCTACGTCCTGCGCGGACTGGTCACCGCACCGAATCCCCAGCTGCGCGGCACCAACGTCCCCCGCAGCGCGGAGATGTGGTGGAACGCGATCAGCTCCCACGAGGAGCCGATCGACCGGATGCGGCTGACGCTGACCGCGCCGCAGGAGCCGGCCCGGGCGTCCTGCACCGTCGGCGACAACACCACGCCGTGCAGGGCCAGGGTCAGCGGTTCGACGGTCACCTTCACCGCCGCCGACCTGCCGGGCAGGAGCCCGGTGACCACCTACACCGCACTCCCCGGGGTGCACGCCGAGAACGCCACCGCGATCCTGCCGGGCGTGAGGGCGACGATGCGCAGCAATCTCGCCGGCCCCGGCGCGACGGCCGGCCTGCCCGCCGGTGTCGTGTGGGCGGTTGCAGCGCTGTTGATGGCGGCGGTGGTCGTGGGCCTGGTACTCCTCGCCCGCCGGCCGCGCCTGCCGAGGCCGGCGGTGCGTGACATCGGCGCCCTGGTCGCGATCGGCGGGCTGGTCCTGGCGTACTTCCTGGCGGGGTACGACCTGGTGTGGTGGGCGCTGCCGGTGGTCTGCCTCGGCGCAGCCCTGGCCGTGATGAGCCTGACCCTGCCCTCCCACGAGCCGAGCCGACCGAGCCGGACGAGCCGACCGAGCCGGACGGACCCGGAACCACGCGCACCCAAACCGGTTGCCCCGCCCGGGTAGGGTTGGCCCGTCCCCTCGATCCGGGAGTGATCCGACCGATGCGCAGCTGATCCGCGGGCTTCGTCCGTTGAGTGGAACGCCTTCGTTCCACCCGGGAGTCCGCCGACGTTCGGCCCTCGCGCGCGCTTTCTGCTGAACAGCCCTGCTGAACAGCCGCGCACCATGCCGGCCAGATCTCTGGCCACGTCGCCCCCGGAGCAGCCATGTCCGCCGTGTCGGCTATGTCCACCCTCGTCGTTCGCGACGTTGCGCTTCACCTCGGTCCCCAGCTCGTTCTCGGGGGCATCTCCGCCACCGTCACGCCCGGTGACCGGTACGCCGTCGTCGGGCCCAACGGCGTCGGCAAGACCACGCTGCTGCAGGTGATGCTCGGCGCACTCGCCCCCGACCAGGGGTCGGTCGAACGCCAGCCCGCCGCGGCCACCGTCGGGCTGCTGCCGCAGGAGCGGGACGCCCGCGCGGGTGAGACGCTCGCCGGCTACCTCGGGCGGCGCACCGGCGTCACCGCGGCCGAGGCCGAGCTCACCGGCGCGACCACGGCGCTGGCCGAGGGCGCGAAGGGTGCGGACGACCGGTACGCGCTCGCCCTGGACCGCTACCTCGCCCTCGGCGCCGCGGACCTCGACACCCGCGCGCCCGCCGTCCTCGCCGACCTGGGCCTGCCGCCGGAGCGGCTCGGCGACCCGGTGCTGTCCCTGTCGGGCGGGCAGCTCGCCCGGCTGGCGCTGGCGTCGGTGCTGCTGGCGAAATTCGACGTACTCCTGCTCGACGAACCCACCAACGACCTCGACCTCGCCGGGCTGGCCAGGCTGGAGGAGTTCCTCACCGGCCGGTCCGGTGCGCTGGTGGTGGTCTCCCACGACCGCACGTTCCTGGAGCGGGTGGCGACCGACGTACTGGAGATCGACGAGTTCGCCCGGCTGGGTCGCACGTACGGTGGCGGGTTCGGCTCCTACCTGGCCGAACGCGAGCGCGCTCACGCCGCCGCGCAGGAGGCGTACGACACCTACTCCTCCCAGCGGGACGCCCTGCTGGAACAGGCGAAACGCAAACAGGAATGGGCCCGTTCGGGTGCCCAGCGGTCGGCCCGCAAGCCCGCCGACAACGACAAGTTCGTCCGGCACTTCCACATCCAGAAGGCCCAGGGCACCGGCGCCGGCGCGGCCCGCGCGCAGCGGGCGGCCGACCGGCTGGCCGAGGTCGAGGAGCCGCGCACTCCGTGGGAGCTGCGGCTGAAGCTGGACCAGGGGTCCCGCAGCGGCGCGCGGGTCGCCGGGCTCGCCGGAGTGGTGGTGGAACGGGGGGCGTTCCGGCTGGGGCCGGTCGACCTCGACCTGCGCTACGCCGACCGGATGGTGGTGGTCGGGCCGAACGGCGCCGGCAAGTCCAGCCTGATCTCGGTGCTGCTCGGCCAGTTGGAGCCGACGGCGGGGGAGCGGTGGATCGGGCACGGCGTGGTGCTCGGCCAGATCGACCAGGTGCGCCGGGGTGTGGCCGCCGACGTCGTGCTGCTGGACGCCTTCCGGCAGTCGTCCGGGCAGGACGAGACCGAGGCGCGGACCCTGCTGGCGAAGTTCGGACTCGGCGCGGACGACGTCGTACGGCAGACCGGGTCGCTCTCGCCCGGGGAGCGGACCCGCGCTGACCTGGCACTCCTCGTCGCGCGGCAGGCCAACCTGCTGGTGCTGGACGAGCCGACCAACCACCTCGACCTGCCGGCGGTCGAACAGCTCGAACAGGCGCTCGCGGACTACGACGGTACGCTCGTGCTCGCCAGCCACGACCGGAAGCTGGTCGAAGCCGTCCACCCGACGCACATAGTTCATGTGCTGGACGGGCACATCAGCGTCGAATGCCCGTAAGACTAGAGTTGGTTACTCACCCGTAGCATTTGGACCGGACTTGATCCACCATCGGATCCGCACCGTGGAGGGCCCATGCACGCTCCAGACCTCGGAAGCTCCGTGCAGGAGGCAGTCCACGACGTCGCCCAGACCGTCAAGCCGAAGTTGCGGGGCTGGCTGCATGCCGGGACCTTCCCGCTGTCGGTGGTGGCGGGCATCGTCATCGTCGTCCTGGCGCCGAGCACCGAGGCCAAGATCGCGACCGGGATCTTCGCCCTCACGGCCAGCCTGCTGTTCGGGGTGAGCGCGCTCTATCACCGCGGGCACTGGTCGCCGCGCGCGGCGGGAGTGCTGCGCCGGCTGGACCACGCCAACATCTTCCTGATCATCGCCGGCACCTACACGCCGTTCACCCTGCTGTTGCTGGACAAGCAGAACGCGAAGGTGCTGCTCGCCATCGTGTGGGGCGGCGCCCTGCTCGGGGTGGCGTTCCGGGTGCTGTGGCTGGGCGCACCGCGCTGGCTGTACGTCCCGGTGTACATCGCGGTCGGCTGGGCGGCGGCGTTCTGGCTGCCGGACTTCTTCGACCACGGGCGGGGCGTGGTCTTCGCGATGATCCTCACCGGCGGGCTGCTCTACTCCGCGGGCGCGATCGTGTACGCCACCAAGAGGCCGAACCCGTCGCCGCGCTGGTTCGGGTTCCACGAGGTCTTCCACGCCTTCACGGTGCTGGCGTTCATCGCCCACTACGTCGGTGTGTCACTGACCGTGTACTCCTGAGGGTTTGGCGTACGGTCGCTCGCTGCCGCCGACCCTCCCGGTCGCGACCGGGAGTTTTCGCGAGACGTCAGGCCATCCTGGCGTAGGCATCTCTCACCAGGTCGGACAGGACCCTGGTGTCCACGTCCGCCGGTGTTTTGACGTACAGGCAGCCCTTGCCGGTCTTGTGTTTGCCGAGCTGCTCTGTCGCCGGATCTTCAGGGTCGATTCCGTACACCGCCGGTGCCTGCTTGCGGGCCGAGAACCCCACGCGCAGGCTGTCGCCCTCGCGCCCGGACTCGTACCTGTAGTGGTACCGGCCGAACCCGACGATGCTCGGTCCCCACATCACCGGTGGTTCGCCCGTTGCGCTTCGCATCAGGTCGCACAGTGCCGCCGCGTCCCGGCGCCGGCCGTCGTCGGCGATGCCGGCCAGGTAGTCGCCCACGTCGCTCGCGGTCGGAACGGTCTTCGGCTTGCTCATGGCGGGATCGTATCTTCGGGCACCCGCCCTGACGGCGCACTCGCGACGGCCTCGCTGCGGGCTGAGGAGCCGAGTCACTCACGCACATGGCGAGCTGGGAAGACTCTTGGGTGCTCTAGGCCCTGTAAGTCTTCCCAGCTCGCGGCGTTTGGGTTTCCCGGGCCCGTGCGGGACGCGATTCTTCCGCGGAAGAATCGCTCAGTCGTCGAAAGTCTGCGACCGGACGAGCCACTTCCCGTTGCTCTTCGCGAACTCGATGCGCCCCTTCGCGGACCGGGGGCGGTGTGCTGGTGGGCGTCGGCCTGCCGGACCGGGTCAGCCCGGCTTGACAGCCCGCGTCGCGAAGTAGGCCGACAGGTATTGAGCGGATGCGTCGGAGTGGTGCGGCGCTTCCGCGAAGCCGGTGAGGACGAACCCGGCCGCGAGTTGCCCGCCGATCTGGTCGGTGAGGGTGTGGCTGTACTCGAGAGGGGCATCCGCGCCGAACTTCGCGGCGCGTTCCTCGGCGGAGTACTGCGTGACATCGCTGTAGGGCAGCTTGTGCACCACGATCAGCTCGCCGCGCTCGTCGAGCACCTCGTGGTCGAACAGGTACACATCAGGGTTGAGGAAGCCCGCGAGCAGAGTTCCGCCCGGTCGCAGGACGCGGAAGCACTCACGCCACACCGGTGCCAGGTCTGGTACGAACAGGTTGGAGACCGGATGGAACACGACGTCGAACGTTGCGTCGCCGAAGGCGCTGAGGTAGCGCATGTCGCCCAGGACGGTGCGCAGCTCGAGTCCGTCGCGCGCCGCCACCAGCTGGTCCTGGCCGAGCTGGCCGGGTGAGTTGTCGAACACCGTGACGCGCGCCCCTGCGGCGGCGAGGATCGGACCCTGCTGGCCACCGCCGGAGGCAAGGCACAACACGTCCTTGCCGGTCAGGTCCGCCGGCAGCCAGGAGCGGTCGACCGGCTCATGCCCGATGAGAACGATCGACCAGTCGCCCGTGCGGGCGCGCTCGACAGCCTCGGCGCTCACCGGCGTCGACCACTCGTTGCCCTCTTGGACGTACTTGTCCCAGGCCGCCCGATTGTGGGCAGCCGGGTCGACAATGTCCTGCACGTTCAACTCCCTGCTCCAGCCAAGCGGACGCCTACGGCGCTGACGGTTCGGTGCCGCCGACCACCACGACTGCAGGGTACGAGCCCGACGAAATCGGCCCTGTCCGAGGACAAGCCACTGCCCTTGAAAAGGGGTCTGTCTCGCGGAGAAAGGCCGAGACGCCGCGCCCGGGCCCGTACACCTACGGCTGGTCGAGGGCCGGCGCGGAAGCCGACGTGTCGTTGGGGTCCGGGGTGAGCGCGTCGCGTACGGGCACCAGCTTCGCCTGCGCCTCGGCGAGCTCGGACTCGGGTACGGAGTCGGCCACGATCCCGCACCCGGCGTACAGCCGCAGCCGGCGCGGGTCCTCGGAGTCCACCTGCGCGCACCGCAGCGCGATGCCCCACTCGCCGTTCCCGGCGGCGTCCACCCAGCCGACGGGCCCGGCGTACCGCCCGCGGTCCATGTGCTCCAGCTCCGCGATCAGCGAGAGCGCGACCGGGGTGGGGGTTCCGCAGACCGCCGCGGACGGGTGCAGCGCCGCCGCGAGCTCCAGCGCGCTCGAGCCGTCCGCAAGCACCCCGGCCAGGTCGGTCGCGAGGTGCATGACGTTGGGCAGGTGGAGGACGAACGGCGACTCCGGAACGTTCATGCTCGTGCAGTGCGGCGCCAGCGAGTCGGCCACCGAACGTACGGCGTACTCGTGCTCCTCCAGGTCCTTGCTCGACCGCGCCAGCGAGGCGGCCAGGGCCAGGTCGCGCGCGTCGTCGTTGGTGCGGCGGATCGTCCCGGCGAGCACCCGCGAGGTGACCAGGCCGTTCTCCAGCCGGACCAGCATCTCCGGCGTCGCGCCGATCAGGCCGCGCACGGCGTAGGTCCAGCAGGCCGGGTAGTCCCGCGCGATCCTGGCCAGCGGCCACCGGAAGTCGACCGGCTTCTCCGCGACGGCGAGCAGGTCGCGGGCAAGCACCACCTTGTCCAGGTCGCCGGCGTCGATCCGGCGTACGGCATCGGCGACCGCGCTCGCCCACTGGGCGCCGGTCAGTGCCCCGTCGGCGAACACCACTCCCTGCGGGCGCTCCGGCGGGGGAGGGGTGCCGAACAGCGAGGGCAGCGACGGCACCGTCGGCAGGGCGGGCTCGACGGAGATGGTGGTGAGCCAGCGGCGGTCGCCGCGGCGGCCGAGGACCACCCGGGGTACGACCAGCGCCGAATGGCCCGGATCGTCGGCGAACGCGAAGGAGCCGAACCCCACCAGCCCGGTGCCGGGTTCGCCGATCTCGTCCCGTACGGCGGCGGACTCGGCCAGCTTGTCCCACCATCGCACCGCGATCGCGAACCGGTCGGGGCCCGCGACGTCCAGCCGGGCCGCCTCGCCGTGCCCGACCAGGCCCTCGCCGCGCCGCACCCAGGCGGTCGCCTCCTCGGCGGGCAGGGTCTGCAGGAGATCGAGTCCGGCGTGCACGTCGGGGTCGAGCTCGGTGGTGCGTACGACCAGCCGGGGCACGTCAGGGGCCGCGAACTCGTCCGTGGGGATGGCCGATGATTCCGTCACGGCTCACCAGAGTAGGTGTCGGCCGAGGTTAAGGCGCGGGTGCGGCCGTGAGAGGTTGGACACGTGGCACGTGCATCCCTGGCAAAGCAGCCGGCCGAAGTGGCGGCGATGTTCGACGAGATCGCCGAGCGTTACGACCTGACCAACGACCTTCTGTCACTGGGTCAGGACCGCTGGTGGCGGCGGGCGGTGGTGAAGGCGGTCGACCCGCGGATGGGCGAACGCGTGCTCGACCTCGCGGCCGGCACCGGCACCTCCAGCGAGCCGATGGAACGCGACGGGGCGTTCGTCGTCCCCTGCGACTTCTCGGTCGGAATGCTCGGCCGGGGGAAGCGGCTGCGGCCGGAGCTGCCGTTCGTCGGCGGGGACGCGCTGGCGCTGCCGTTCGCCGACGAGAGCTTCGACGCGGTGACCATCTCCTTCGGCCTGCGCAACCTGGTCGACCCGCGGGCCGGGCTGGCCGAGCTGCTGCGCGTCACCCGGCCAGGTGGGCGGGTCGTGGTGTGTGAGTTCAGCCACCCGGTGTGGCAGCCGTTCCGCCGGGTGTACGTGGAGTACCTCATGCGCGCGGTGCCCGGAATCGCCCGACGGGTGGCGTCCGAACCCGAGTCGTACGTCTATCTCGCCGAGTCGATCCGGGCCTGGCCCGACCAGGCCGGCCTGGCCGCCGAGTTCGCCGCCGCCGGGTGGGACCGGGTCGAGTGGCGCAACCTCAGCGGCGGCATCGTCGCCCTGCACCGGGCCTACCGCCCCTGACGTTCCGTACGCCCTTTCCCGGGGCGTGCCCCTGCGACATCAGCCCAGAACTCCGGCCGCGGCCGGCGCTGACCAGGTGAAGGAGCGACGAGGTGTGGGACCGGATCACGGTCGAGCCCGGGAAGATGGAGGGCCGGCCCTGCATCCGTGGACTGCGGTTCACGGTGGCGCAGTTGATCCGCCTCGTCGCGGCCGGCTGGACGCTGGAGCAGATCCAGGACGAGTACCCCTTCGTCGAGGCGGAGGACCTGCGGCAGGCGCTGCTGTACGCCGCGGCCGCCAGCGACGTGACGACGATGCCGCTGCGGGACTTCGCGTGAGGTTCCTCGCCGACAAGAACATCTCCGTCCGGCTGTGTGATCACCTCCGGGCGGCCGGGCACGACGCGGTGCACGTCGACCACGTGGGCCTGTACGACGCCGGGGACGCCGACCTGCTCGAGCACGCCCGCTTCGACCAGCGGGTGGTCGTCTCCGCGTTCACCGACTTCGGCCTGCTGCTGGCCGCCCAGCGCTCGTACGGCCCGTCGGTGCTGCTGACCAGGGAGATCAGCGTCGCTCCGGCGGCCGTACTCGCCGACTACTTCCTCGCCCACCTGGACCTCGTCGCGCACGACCTGCGGCAGGGGGCGATCGTGGCGTTCGGGGCCCACGGCATCCGGGTGCGGCGGCTCCCGCTGGGCTGAGGGCGGCTCCCGCCGGGCTGAAGGCCGGCTCCGCCGGGCTGAAAGGGCAGGTGAGCGGCGGTGCGATTGTCCGGCACCGGCCAGCAGGTTTTTGACAACCGAAACGTCGCTTAAATCCCCAGGTCAACCCGGGGATGGGGGCTTGCGTGCGGATGGCGAGGAACCTCGTAGACTGTGACCGTCGCGGACTCGTGAAGGTGTTCACAAGTGCGCGCAGCAGACACCTCAGCACCACCGCATCAGGTCCCGAATCTCTCTTCCCAGGCAAGGGCCATGAGCCGCAACAGCGCTGATCACGACGCGGACGTCATCGTCGTCGGAGCCGGTCCGGCGGGCGCTACGACCGCCTACCACCTCGCCCGCACCGGACTCGACGTCCTGATGCTGGAGAAGACGGCGTTCCCGCGCGAGAAGGTCTGCGGCGACGGCCTCACTCCCCGCGCGGTGAAGTCCCTGGTGGCGATGGGCATCGACACCTCGACCGAGGCCGGCTGGCTGCACAACAAGGGCCTGCGCATCTACGGCGGCGGCATGCGGCTGGAGCT
Organism: Actinopolymorpha cephalotaxi; assembly: GCF_013408535.1. NCBI lineage: Bacteria > Bacillati > Actinomycetota > Actinomycetes > Propionibacteriales > Actinopolymorphaceae > Actinopolymorpha > Actinopolymorpha cephalotaxi. Next base: position 4,863,927 of record NZ_JACBZA010000001.1, on the reverse strand, counting down.
GCCCTGGCCCGACCTCGCGGAGTACCCCCCGCACGGCCTGGTCCGCAAGCGCACCGACTTCGACGAGACCCTCGCCCGCCAGGCCCAGAAGGCCGGCGCCCGCCTGCACGAGCGCACCACCGTCACCGGTCCCGTCACCGACGAGCGCACCGGCCGGGTCGTCGGCGTGACCGCGAAGCCGGTCCGCGAGCCCGGCTCCGGCGGCGGCGCCGGGACCGAGGTCACCTACCGCGCGCCGGTGGTGATCGCGGCGGACGGAAACTCCTCCCGGCTGTCGGTCTCGACCGGCCGGATGCGCCGCGAGAACCGCCCGATGGGCGTCGCCGTCCGCACCTACTTCGAGAGCCCCCGGCACGACGACGACTGGCTGGAGTCCTGGCTGGAGCTGTGGGACGGCAAGCCGGGCCAGAGCAACCTGCTTCCCGGCTACGGCTGGATCTTCGGCATGGGCGACGGCACCAGCAACGTCGGCCTGGGCATGCTCAACACCGCCACCGGCTTCCAGAACGCCGACTACCGCGGCCTGCTGAAGGCCTGGCTGTCGTCGGTGCCGCCGGAGTGGGGTTTCGTGGACGACCACCAGGTCGGCCCGATCCGCGGAGCGGCACTCCCGATGGGCTTCAACCGCAAGCCCCACTACGCTTCCGGACTGATGCTCGTCGGCGACGCCGGCGGCATGGTCAACCCCTTCAACGGCGAAGGGATCGCCTACGCCATGGAGTCGGGGGAGATGGCCGCCGAGGTCGTCGCCCAGGCCCTGGCCCGCCCCGACGATGCGCAGCGCGAGCGGGTGCTGGAGAGTTATCCGCGGGCGCTTTCGGCGAGGTACGGCGGCTACTACACAATGGGCCGGATCTTCGTGAAGGCGATCGGAAACCCACAGGTGATGAAGATCGCCACCCGCCACGGCCTGCCGCACCCGGTGCTGATGCGCTTCACGATCAAACTGCTCGCCAACCTGACCGACCCGCGCGGAGGTGACGCCATGGACCGGCTCATCAACGCGCTCGGCAAGGTCGCCCCGGCGGCGTAGTGATCATGCGAGTTCCACACCACGTTCCACCCAGACATCCGGCCGGCCGACCGGCACGGCCGGCCGAAACCCACCGGGCGAGGGAGTCCTAGGATGACCACCCCGGGGGCCGGTACGACAACAGCCAGAAAGGGGAGCAGGTCGGCGTGAACCCCTATGTGCCGATTCTCATTCTGCTTCTGCTCGGCGGCGGCTTCGCGGTTGTCTCCGCCGTGGCCGGCTCCGTCATGGGACCGAAGCGCTACAACCGGGCCAAGGTCGAGTCGTACGAGTGTGGGATCGAACCCACCCCGCAGCCGGCCGGTGGTGGCCGCTTCCCGGTGAAGTACTACATCACCGCGATGCTGTTCATCGTCTTCGACATCGAGATCATCTTCCTCTACCCCTGGGCGGTCGCCTTCGACTCGATGGCGATGTTCGGCCTGGTCGAGATGGTCTTGTTCATCCTGACCGTGTTCGTCGCCTACGCGTACGTCTGGCGCCGCGGAGGCCTGGAATGGGACTGATCCAGGTCACCGGGCCGGTCCGCCGCCGTCGTCGTACGGAAGGAAGCTGAGAGCCATGGGCATCGAAGAGAAGCTGCCCGCCGGGGTCGCCCTGACCACGGTCGAGGGCATCGTGGGCTACTTCCGCAAGGCGTCGGTGTGGCCCGCGACGTTCGGTCTGGCCTGCTGTGCCATCGAGATGATGACCACCGGCGGTCCCCGCTACGACACCGCCCGCTGGGGCATGGAGGTCTTCCGTGCCTCCCCGCGTCAGGCCGACCTGATGATCGTCGCCGGCCGGGTGAGCCAGAAGATGGCCCCGGTGCTGCGCCAGATCTACGACCAGATGCCCGAGCCCAAGTGGGTGCTGGCGATGGGCGTGTGCGCCTCCAGCGGCGGCATGTTCAACAACTACGCGATCGTGCAGGGCGTCGACCACGTCGTCCCGGTCGACATCTACCTGCCCGGCTGCCCGCCGCGGCCGGAGATGCTGCTGGACGCGATCCTCAAGCTGCACGAGAAGATCCAGGCCGGGAAGCTCGGCGTGCACAAGCGGCAGGAGCTCGAGGAGCACGAGAGCCTCGCCCTCGAGGCCGCGCCGACCTCGCAGATGAAGGGGCTGCTTCGGTGAGCGACGAACGACGGCCTGCCGGCGGGCAGCAGCCCGACGACGCGCAGGAGAACCTCCCGAGCCGCAGGGAGCCGACACCTCCGGAGGTGATCGGCGTACGCCACGGCTCGTTCGGTTCGCACGGCACCGGTGACACCTCCGGCTACGGCCGGCTGGTGCGCACGGTCGCGCTGCCCGGCGGAACCGCACCGCCCTACGGCGGCTGGTTCGACGAGCTGGCCGAGCGGCTGGACTCCGCGCTGCCGGACCATGGCGGCCCGGCGTTCGAGGAGGCGATCGAGAAGGTCGTCGTCGACCGGGGCGAGATCACGTTCCACGTCCGGCGCACGCACCTGCTGAGCGTCGTACGCACCCTCCGTGACGACCCCGCGCTGCGGTACGAGTTCTGCAGCGGGGTCTCCGGCGTGCACTACCCGGGCGACACCGGGCGCGAGCTGCACTCCGTCTACCACCTGCTCTCCATGACCCACAACCGCCGGATCCGGCTCGAGGTGAGCTGCCCCGACGCCGACCCGCACGTTCCGTCGGTCGTCGGCGTCTACCCCACCGCCGACTGGCACGAGCGCGAGACGTACGACTTCTTCGGCATCGTCTACGACGGGCACCCGGGGCTGACCCGGATCGAGATGCCCGACGACTGGCCGGGGCACCCGCAGCGCAAGGATTACCCGTTGGGCGGCATTCCCGTCGAGTACAAGGGCGCGACCATTCCGCCTCCGGACGAGCGGAGGTCATACAGCTGATGACTACGCAACAAGAGCACACCCAGCACTCCGAGCAGCAGGACCCCTACGCCGGCAGCCGGGACACCACCGAGGGCCAGGTCTTCACCGTCACCGGTCAGGACTGGGACTCCGTGGTGCAGGGCGCCGCCGAGGCCGACGACGAGCGCGTCGTGGTCAACATGGGCCCGCAGCACCCGTCCACGCACGGCGTCCTCCGGCTGATCCTGGAGCTGGACGGCGAGACCGTGAAGGACATGCGGTGCGGCATCGGCTACCTCCACACCGGTATCGAGAAGAACATGGAATACCGGACGTGGACGCAGGGCGTCACGTTCTGCACCCGGATGGACTACCTCTCGCCGTTCTACAACGAGGCCGCCTACGTCGGCGCGATCGAGAAGCTGCTCGGCATCGAGGACGACATCCCCGAGCGGGCCCAGGTCCTCCGCGTCCTGATGATGGAGCTCAACCGGATCTCCTCCCACCTGGTGGCGATCGCCACCGGCGGCATGGAGATCGGCGCCCTCACGGTGATGACGATCGGCTTCCGCGAGCGGGAGAAGACGCTCGACCTGTTCGAGCTGATCACCGGCCTGCGGATGAACCACGCGTACATCCGTCCCGGCGGTGTGTCCCAGGACCTCCCCGACGGGGCCTTGGACGCCATCCGCGACTACATCGTGTGGATGCGCAAGCACCTGCCCGAGTACGCCGCGCTGTGCAACGAGAACCCCATCTTCAAGGGCCGCCTGGCCGGCAACGGCTACCTCGACCTCACCGGCTGCATGGCGCTCGGCGCCAGCGGTCCGGTGCTGCGGGCGACCGGCTACCCGTGGGACCTGCGCAAGACCCAGCCGTACTGGGGTTACGAGACCTACGACTTCGAGGTGAAGACGTGGGACACCTCCGACTCCTACGGCCGGTTCCGCATCCGGCTGGACGAGATGCACGAGAGCCTGAAGATCGTCGAGCAGTGCGTCGAACGCCTGGAGACGCCCGGCCCGGTGATGATTGCCGACAAGAAGATCGCCTGGCCCAGCCAGCTGGCGATCGGCTCCGACGGCATGGGCAACTCCCTCGAGCACATCAAGCACATCATGGGCGAGTCGATGGAAGCGCTCATCCACCACTTCAAGCTGGTGACCGAGGGCTTCCGCGTGCCGGCCGGCCAGGCCTACTTCGCGGTGGAGTCCCCCCGCGGGGAGCTGGCCTGTCACCTGGTGTCCGACGGTGGAACCCGCCCGTTCCGGGCCCACTTCCGGGACCCGTCCTTCGTCAACCTGCAGACCGCGGCGGCCATGTGTGAGGGCAGCATGGTGGCCGACGTCATCGTCGCGGTCGCGAGCATCGACCCCGTGATGGGTGGAGTGGACCGTTGATCACCGAGAAGACGCGTGCGGAGATGCGGGAGATCATCGCGCGCTACCCCCAGCCGCGTTCGGCGCTGCTGCCGATGCTGCACCTCGTCCAGAGCGAGGAGGGCTTCGTCAGCCCCGACGGCATCGAGGTGTGTGCCGAGCTGCTCGACATCACCGCGGCCGAGGTCGCGGCGGTGGCGACCTTCTACACCATGTACAAGCGCCGCCCGGTCGGTGACTACCACGTCGGCGTGTGCACCAACACGCTGTGCGCGGTGATGGGCGGCGACCAGATCATGGCCGGGCTGAAGGACCACCTCGGGATCGGCAACGACGAGACCACCGAGGACGGCAAGGTCACCCTCGAACACGTCGAGTGCAACGCCGCCTGCGACTTCGCCCCCGTGGTGATGGTCAACTGGGAGTTCTTCGACAACATGACCCCCGACCGGGCCCGCAAGCTCGTCGACGACCTGCGGGCCGGCACCGAGGTGGAGGCCGACCGGGGTGCGCGGGTGTGCACCTGGCGGCAGGCCGAGCGGGTGCTGGCCGGCTTCCCCGACGGCCGTGCGGACGAGGGTCCCTCGGCCGGTGAGGCGTCGCTGGTCGGTCTGCGCCTCGCGCACGAGCGCGGCTGGACCGCCGGCGGCAACGTCGCCACGGCGGCACCCGACCTGACCACCCGGGGTTCCACTCCCGCAGAGGCGACCCGGACCGCCGCCGAGACCGACACGACCCGCGCCGAGAGCGAGTCGCGGGCCGCCGAGGCCGGCGTCGGTGGCGGCGGCAAGGGCCCGGGCAACCGGCCCGAGACGCCCGAGAGCGGTGCGGAGAACGCCGACAACGCGGGCCGTGCCGACGGTGCCGACGGTGAGAGGGGACAGCGATGACCGATCCGCTGACGCCGGTACTCACGGCCAACTGGGGCCGGCAGGGTTCGTGGACCATGCGCGCCTACGCCGACCAGGGCGGGTACGAAGCGCTCAGGCAGGCGTTCGGCCGCGAGCCCGAAGAGGTCGTGGCCATGGTCAAGGACTCCGGCCTGCGCGGCCGGGGCGGCGCCGGCTTCCCCACCGGGATGAAGTGGGGCTTCCTGCCGCCGCTCGGTGACAAGCCGCGCTACCTCGTCGTCAACGCCGACGAGTCCGAGCCGGGCACCTGCAAGGACATCCCGCTGATGATGGCCAGCCCGCACACGCTGGTGGAGGGCGTCATCATCTCGGCGTACGCCATCCGCGCGCGGCAGGCGTTCATCTACGTACGCGGCGAGGTGCTGCACGTCATCCGCCGGCTGCAGCAGGCGGTGCAGGAGGCCTACGCCGCGGGCTACATCGGCCGCAACATCCTCGACACCGGCTACGACCTCGACGTCGTGGTGCACGCGGGCGCGGGCGCCTACATCTGTGGTGAGGAGACCGCCCTGCTCGACTCCCTGGAGGGTCGCCGGGGTCAGCCTCGGCTGCGGCCGCCCTTCCCGGCCGTCGCGGGTCTGTACGCCTCGCCCACTGTCATCAACAACGTCGAGTCCATCGCCTCGGTTCCGGCGATCGTCGCCAACGGACCGGAATGGTTCGCCGGCATGGGGACCGAGAAGAGCAAGGGCCACGTCATCTACTCCCTGTCCGGGCACGTCGAGCGGCCGGGACAGTACGAAGGGCCGCTGGGCATCACCCTGCGCGAGCTGCTGGACCTGGCCGGCGGGATCCGCGCCGGGCACCGGCTGAAGTTCTGGACGCCGGGCGGGTCCTCCACGCCGATGCTCACCGACGAACACCTCGACGTGCCGCTCGACTACGAGGGGATGATGGGCGCCGGCAGCATGCTCGGCACCCGCGCCCTGCAGATGTTCGACGACACCACCTGCGCGGTGCGGGCGGTGCTGCGGTGGACGGAGTTCTACAAGCACGAGTCGTGCGGCAAGTGCACTCCCTGCCGGGAGGGCACCTGGTGGCTGGTGCAGATCCTCGAACGCCTGGAGCGGGGCGAGGGGAGCACCGACGACCTGGAGACGCTGCTCGACCTGTGCGACAACATCGCCGGCCGGTCGTTCTGCGCCCTGGCCGACGGCGCCGTCGCCCCGATCATGTCGTCCATCAAGTTCTTCCGCGACGATTACGTCGCGCACTTCGAACACGGCGGGTGCCCGTTCGACCCGGCCGCCGCCACGTTGTTCGGGGCCGAGACTGCGACCGCAGGAGTTGGCGTATGACAGTGCAGGCGTCCGACCAGACGTCGGCCGAGGTGGAGAACCTCGTCACGCTCACCATCGACGACGTCAAGGTGAGCGTGCCGAAGGGCACCCTGGTGATCCGGGCCGCGGAGATGATCGGGGTGCAGATCCCGAGGTTCTGCGACCACCCGCTGCTGGACCCGGTGGGTGCCTGCCGGCAGTGCCTGGTCGACATCCCCGACGCGGGCAACGGCCGCGGCTTCCCCAAGCCGCAGGCCTCCTGCACGATCGAGGCCGCCGAGGGCATGGTCGTCAAGACCCAGTTGACATCCGGTACGGCGGACAAGGCGCAGCAGGGAATCATGGAGTTCCTGCTGATCAACCACCCGCTGGACTGCCCGGTCTGCGACAAGGGCGGCGAGTGCCCGCTGCAGAACCAGGCGATGAGCAACGGCCGGCCGGAGAGCCGCTTCACCGAGGTGAAGCGCACCTACCCCAAGCCGATCAACATCTCCAGCCAGGTGCTGCTCGACCGCGAGCGCTGCGTCCTGTGCGCGCGGTGCACCCGCTTCTCCAAGCAGGTGGCCGGCGACCCGTTCATCGAGCTGCTCGAGCGCGGCGCGCTGCAGCAGGTCGGCATCTACGAGAAGGAGCCGTTCTCCAGCTACTTCTCCGGCAACACCATCCAGATCTGCCCGGTCGGCGCGCTCACCAGCGCGCAGTACCGCTTCCGCTCGCGTCCGTTCGACCTGGTGTCCACGCCGGGCACCTGCGAGCACTGCTCCAACGGCTGCTCGATCCGTACCGACCACCGGCGCGGCAAGGTGATGCGCCGGCTGGCCGGCGACGACCCCGAGGTCAACGAGGAGTGGATCTGCGACAAGGGCCGGTTCGGTTTCCGGTACGCCGCGACCACCGACCGCCTCACCCACCCGCTGGTCCGCGACGAGGACGACGGTGAGCTGCGCCCGGCCTCGTGGTCGGAGGCGTTCCGGGTGGCCGCCGAGGGGCTGGCCGCCGCCCGCGGCCGCACCGGTGTGCTGACCGGCGGCCGGGTGACGCTGGAGGACGCCTACGCGTACTCCAAGTTCGCCCGGGTGGCGCTGAACACCAACAACGTCGACTTCCGTTCCCGGCCGCACTCCCACGAGGAGGCGGACTTCCTCAGCGCCGCCGTCGCCGGCTCCGGCCTCGGCGTGACCTACCGCGACCTGGAGCGCGCGAGCGCGGTCCTGCTGGTCGGCCTGGAGGTCGAGGAGGAGGCGCCGATCGTCTTCCTGCGGCTGCGCAAGGCGGTCAGCAAGGGCGGCACCACCGTCACCTCGATGGCGCCGTACACCACGTCCGGGCTGGAGAAGCTGTCCGGCTCGCTGCTGCGGGCCGCACCCGGCACGGAGGCGGAGTTCCTGGACGCCCTCAGCGTGAGCGGCACGGACAGCGGTCTGGACGAGGCCGGCCGAGCCGCCGCCGAGGCGCTGCGCGGCCCGAACGCCGTGATCCTGGTCGGGTCCCGCCTGGCCGCGTCCTCCGGTGCCCTGTCGGCCGTACTCCGGCTGGCCGAGGAGACCGGTGCGCGGCTGGCCTGGGTTCCCCGCCGCGCGGGTGAGCGCGGCGCGGTGGACGCGGGCTGCCTCCCGCACCTGCTGCCCGGTGGCCGGCCGAGCTTCGACGCCGCCGCCCGGGTCGACGTGGCCGCGGCGTGGGGCGTCGGCGAGCTGCCGATCGAGCCCGGCCGGGACGCCTCGACCATGCTCACCGAGGCCGCCGACGGCGAGCTGGGTGCGCTGGTGGTCGGCGGCGTGCAGATCGACGACCTGCCCGACCCGGCCGCCGCGCGCGCCGGGCTGGAGCGAGCCGCGTTCGTGGTCAGCCTGGAGCTGTCCCCGACCGAGGTCACGAAGTACGCCGACGTGGTGTTCCCGGTCGCCGCGGTGGCCGAGAAGGCCGGCTCGTTCGTCGACTGGGAGGGCCGCGCCCGCCCGTTCGAGCGGGCACTCGCCGAGGGCGGGCAGCAGCCCGACCTGTGGGTGCTGGCCGGCCTCGCCGACGAGCTCGACGCGCCGCTCGGCTTCACCACCGTCGAGGGCGCCCGCGCCGAGCTGACCGAGCTGGGCGCCTGGGACGGCACCCGCGCGGTGCCGCCGCGGCTGCCCGCACCCGAGCCCGCCCAGCCGAGCGCGGGCGAGGCGGTCCTCGCGACCTGGCCGCAGCTGATCGACGACGGCGCCCTGCTGGCCGGAGAGCCCAACCTCGCCGGCACCGCCCGCCCGGTGCGGGCGCGCCTGTCCGCGACGACCGCGACGGCCCTCGGGGTCGTCGAGGGCGACGCGGTAGAGGTCTCCACGACCCACGGCCGGCTGCACCTGCCGGTCGAGGTCGCCGACCTGCCCGACCAGGTGGTGTGGGTTCCCACCCACTCCACGGGGTCGCACGTGTACGACACGCTCGGCGCCGACGCCGGCGCGCTCGTGGACGTCGCCCGGGCCGAGCGGGCACCTCAGCCGGTCGACAGCACCGCGACGGACCATCAGTCTCCGAACGGGTCGGCCGCCGGCTCGACCGCCAGTCAGGGAGGTACGGCATGACCACCGCTGTGCTGCCACTCGCCGCCGGTGAGCTGGCGGCGTTCGGCAAGGACCCGTGGTGGATCGTCCTCATCAAGGCGCTCGGCATCACGGTGCTGCTGCTGGTGTTCACGATCTTCAACGTGTGGTTCGAGCGCAAGGTCGTGGCCCGGATGCAGCACCGCACCGGGCCCAAGGTGCACGGCCCCTTCGGTCTGCTGCAGAGCCTCGCCGACGGCGTCAAGCTGTCGCTGAAGGAGACGATCAAGCCGAAGAACGTCGACACCGTGATCTACGTGATGGCGCCGGTGATCTCCGCGGCGATGGCGTTCACGGCGTTCTCGGTGATCCCGCTCGGGCCCGAGGTGAGCATCTTCGGACACCGCACGCCGCTGCAGCTGACCGACCTTCCGGTCGGGGTGCTGCTGGTGCTCGCGGTGGCCTCGCTCGGCATCTACGGCATCGTGCTCGGCGGCTGGTCCTCCGGTTCGACGTACCCGCTGCTGGGTGGTCTGCGCTCGTCGGCGCAGATGATCTCCTACGAGGTCGCGATGGGCCTCGCGTTCGTCGCGGTGTTCCTCTACTCCGGCTCGATGTCGACGTCGGAGATCGTGAACGCGCAGGCGCACGGCAGCGCGGCGCACATCTTCGGGCTGACCATCCAGCTGCCCAGCTGGTACGCCATCGTGCTGCTCCCGTCGTTCCTCATCTACCTCGTGTCGATGGTGGGCGAGACCAACCGGGCGCCGTTCGACCTGCCGGAGGCCGAGGGTGAGCTGGTGGCCGGCTTCGCCACCGAGTACGCCTCGATGAAGTACCTCCTGTTCTTCCTCGCCGAGTACGTCAACATGGTGACGGTCTCCGCGCTGGCGACCACGCTGTTCCTCGGCGGCTGGCGGGCGCCGTGGCCGCTGTCGATGTGGTCGGGTGCCAACGAGGGCTGGCTGCCGTTCGTGTGGTTCATCGGCAAGGTGCTGGTCTTCATGTTCGTGTTCATCTGGCTGCGCGGGACCCTGCCGCGGTTCAGGTACGACCAGTTCATGCGACTGGGCTGGAAGTTCCTGATCCCGATCGCGCTGGTGTGGACGGTCTTCGTGGCGACCGCGCGGGCCACCCTGAGCGCGGGCTACCAGCGCCAGTTCTTCTACGGCATCGGCGCGGTGATCCTCGTGGTCCTGGCGCTGTCCTTCGTCTACGACGCGAGGGCGGCCCGCAAGGAGCAGGCGGAGGAGGCCGCGAGGGAGGAAGCCGACCGGGTGGACTTCGACCCGTTCAGCGGTGGATACCCTGTCCCGCCGATGCCCGGACAGAAGGTGCCCGGTCTGCAACCCGCCGCGGTGGCCGTGTCCGCCGACGCGGGCGCCGCCCGCGAGACCGGGCCAGGCGGTTCGGGCACCGCCGGCCGATCGACAGACAGCGCAGGCCAGGAGGACTCCCGTGGCTAGTCTCAAGCAGCAGCTCTGGGACCCGATCGCAGGGTTCGGGGTGACCTTCACGACGATGTTCCGGAAGGTCTTCACCGAGCAGTACCCCTTCGAGAAGAAGCCCACCGCGCCGCGGTTCCACGGCCGGCACCAGCTCAACCGCCACCCGGACGGGCTGGAGAAGTGCGTCGGCTGTGAGCTGTGCGCCTGGGCCTGCCCGGCCGACGCGATCTACGTCGAGGGCGCGGACAACACCGAGGGCGGCAGGTTCTCGCCCGGTGAGCGGTACGGCCGCGTCTACCAGATCAACTACCTGCGCTGCATCCTCTGCGGGCTGTGCATCGAGGCGTGCCCCACCCGGGCGCTCACGATGACCAACGAGTACGAGCTCGCCGACGACAACCGCGCCGACCTGATCTACGAGAAGAAGGACCTGCTCGCACCGCTCCTGCCCGGCATGGAGGAGCCGCCGCACGAGATGCGGCTCGGTGACGACGAGAAGGACTACTACATGGGCGCCGGCCTGCCCGGCTGGTCCGGCCGGGGCGGGTCCGAGCAGGACGAGAAGGACACGAAGGACGGGAACGACACGAACGTGGAGAGCGAGGCGGCGCACTCATGACCGCGACGTTCTGGGTGCTGGCACCGATCGCGGTGCTCGCCGCCCTGGGCATGGTGCTCGTCCGGAAGGCGGTGCACAGCGCGTTGCTCCTGGCGGCGGTGATGATGTGCCTCGCCATCATGTACGCCAGCCTGGACGCGCCGTTCCTGTTCGCCGTCCAGGTGATCGTCTACACCGGCGCCATCCTGATGCTGTTCCTGTTCGTCCTGATGCTGGTCGGCGTGGACGCGTCCGACTCGGTGGTGGAGACCCTGCGCGGGCAGCGGTGGATGGCGGTCGGGGGTTCCCTGCTGTTCGGGATCCTGATCCTGGTCGCACTCGGCCAGGTCACCCTGGGCAAGCCGGTCGGCCTGGCCGCGGCCACGCCCGACGGCAACGTCCCCGGTCTCGCGTCGCTGCTGTTCTCCAAGTACGTCTTCGCGTTCGAGGTCACCAGCGCCCTGCTGATCACCGCGGCCGTGGGTGCGATGATCCTGGCCCACCGCGAGCAGCTCACCGAGAAGGTGACCCAGAAGCAGCTGGCCGAACAGCGGTTCCGGTTGTACGCCGACAAGGGCCGCCACCCCGGTCAGCACCCGGCGCCCGGCACGTTCGCCCGGCACAACGCGGTCGACACCCCGGCCCTGCTGCCGGACGGGACCGCGGCGCAGTCCTCGGTCTCCCGGGTGCTCATCGCCCGGGGCACGGTCCGCGACCCCGAGCGCTACACCAACCAGGTGCCCGGCCTCGAGCCGTACACCGGCACGCCGCAGCCGCGGGCAACCCGCGGCGCCGACGGCCGCCCGACCGACGAGACGGCCGCCGAGAACGGCACCGACTACTCGGGGACGGCGCACAACGGCAACGGCACGGCCGGCTCCCACGAGGGCGGTTCACCCGAAGGCGGTTCCTCCCGAGGCGGTACTTCCCACGGAGGTGACGCATGACCGCCGGTCCCTACATCGTGCTGTCGGCGCTGCTGTTCACGATCGGTGCGCTGGGCGTGCTCGTACGCCGCAACGCGATCGTCGTGTTCATGTGCGTCGAGCTGATGCTGAACGCCGGCAACCTGGCGTTCGTGGCCTTCGCCCGCCAGGTCGGCAACCTCGACGGGCAGGTCGTGGCGTTCTTCGTGATGGTGGTGGCCGCCGCCGAGGTCGTCGTCGGTCTGGCGATCCTGATGACCATCTTCCGGACCCGTCGCTCGGCCTCGGTCGACGACGCGAGCCTGCTGAAGTTCTGATGCGGCCGACACCCGACCACGGCCCCGAGCGGCCCGTTTCGATCCGAGAGGCGAGACTCACGTGACCACCCCTGTGAGCGCCCTGGCGCTGGCCGGCGAGCAAGCGGCCCACGCGAGCGGCGTCTTCTCGCTGCTGTGGCTGATCGTCGCCATCCCGGCGGTCTCGGCAGCGGTGATCCTGCTGAGCGGCCGGGCCGGCAACGCCTGGGGACACCTCCTCGGCTGCGCCGCACCGATCGCGTCGTTCGTGCTCGGCGCGGTCATGTTCTTCTCCATGGTCGGCCGCGGCCCGGAGGACCGGGCGGTCGCCCAGCAGCTGTACACGTTCATCCCGCTGCCCGGCTACCACGTCGAGGCGGGGCTGCTGCTGGACCAGCTGTCGGTGTGCTTCGTCCTGCTGATCACCGGCGTGGGCAGCATCATCCACATCTACTCCCTCGGCTACATGGCCCACGACGAGCGGCGGAAGAGGTTCTTCGGATACCTCAACCTGTTCGTCTCGGCGATGCTGCTGCTGGTGCTGGCCAACGACTTCCTCGTGGTCTTCATCGGCTGGGAGGGTGTCGGCCTGGCGTCGTACCTCCTGATCGGCTTCTGGCAGCACAAGCACTCCGCGGCGACGGCGGCCAAGAAGGCGTTCGTCGTCAACCGCGTCGGTGACGTCGGCCTGTCGCTGGCGGTGATGTTGATGCTGGCGACGTTCGGCACCTCCTCGTTCGCCGGTGTCTTCTCCCACGTGGGCGCCGCCGGCACCGGCATCGCCACCGCGCTGGGATTCCTGCTGCTGCTGGGCGCGTGCGGGAAGTCCGCGCAGTTCCCGCTGCAGTCCTGGCTGCTGGACGCGATGGAGGGCCCGACCCCGGTGTCGGCGCTGATCCACGCCGCGACGATGGTGACCGCGGGCGTCTACCTCGTCACCCGCTCCAACGCGATCTTCGACCAGGCGCCGGTCGCGCAGACCGCGGTCGTCCTCGTCGGCACGATCACGCTGCTGATGGGTGCGGTCATCGGTTGCGCGAAGGACGACATCAAGAAGACGCTGGCCGGCTCCACGATGAGCCAGATCGGCTACATGATGCTGGCTGCCGGGCTCGGGCCGGTGGGGTACGCCTTCGCGATCTTCCACCTGCTGACGCACGGCTTCTTCAAGGCCGACATGTTCCTCGGCGCCGGCTCGGTGATGCACGGCATGAACGACGAGGTGAACATGCGCCGGTACGGCGCCCTGCGGAAGTTCATGCCGATCACCTTCGGCACGTTCTTCGTGGGATACCTCGCGATCATCGGCATCCCGCCGTTCGCCGGGTTCTTCAGCAAGGACAAGATCATCGAGGTGGCGTTCGCCTCGAACTTCTGGATCGGGCTCTGCGCGCTGCTCGGCGCCGGCGTCACCGCGTTCTACATGACCCGGCTGGTCTACATGACCTTCCTCGGTCACAAGCGCTGGGCCAAGGACACGCACCCGCACGAGTCGCCGTCGGTGATGACCGTCCCGCTGATCCTGCTGGCGTTCCTCAGCCTCGTGGGTGGTGCCGGCCTGGCCTACCTCGGCGGCGGGATCGTGAAGTGGCTGGAGCCGGTCGTCGGTGAGAAGGAAGCCCACCTGCCGTTCCCGCTGGTCCTGCTGACCATCGTCACCCTGCTGGTGGTGCTGCTCGGCATCGCGGTCGCCTGGCTGTTCGTGGCCCGCCGCGAGGTGCCGACGGTCGCGCCGGTCAAGGTCTCGCCGATCACCACCGCCGCCCGTCGCGACCTGTACGGCGACGCCGTCAACGAGGTCGTCCTCATGCGTCCCGGTCAGGAGGTGACCCGCGGGATGGTCGGCTTCGACAACCGCGGAGTCGACGGCGTGGTGAACGGCCTCGCCGCCTTCTTCGGTGGCGTGTCCGGCCGGGTCCGGCGGGTCCAGACCGGCTTCGTCCGTTCGTACGCACTCGTCATGATCGGGGGCGCCGCCCTCGTCGTCGTGTCCATGCTGTTGGTGAGGCTGTCGTGAACAACTTCCCTTGGCTGACCGTCATCGGCGTGCTCCCCGCCGTCGGGGCGCTCGTCGTGGCGCTGCTCCCGAAGGGGCGCGACCTGCTCGCGAAGCAGACCGCGCTTGCCTTCTCCACGGTCGCACTCGTGCTCGCCGTGGTGATGGCGGTGCGGTTCGACCCGGCGGCCGCGAGCGGCGGCAGGTTCCAGTTCGCCGAGCAGCACAGCTGGATCCCGCAGTTCGGCGTCCACTACGCCCTCGGCCTGGACGGCATCGGCCTGGTGCTGTTCCTGCTCACCGCGCTGCTCACGCCGGTGGTGATCCTGGCCTCGTGGAACGACGCCGACGCACCGGCCCGGGCGGCGGGCGCGGCGGTCGACGTGACCGGGCAGCCCACCGACGCCGAGCAGCCGGAGCGCGAGCGCAGCAGCGTGAAGACGTTCTTCGCGCTGATGCTGGCGCTGGAGACGCTGGCCCTCGGCGTGTTCGCGGCCACCGACGTGTTCTTGTTCTACGTGCTGTTCGAGGCCACGCTGATCCCGATCTACTTCCTGATCGGCCGGTTCGGCGGTCCGCGCCGCAGCTACGCCGCGGTGAAGTTCCTGATCTACAGCCTCGTCGGCGGCCTGCTGATGCTGGCCTCGGTGATCGGCCTGTACGCCCTGTCGACCGTGCAGACCAAGGGCGACCCGTCGTTCCTGCTGCACTCGCTGACCGAGCTGAACATCGACCCGGCCACCCAGAAGTGGCTGTTCGCCGGGTTCTTCATCGCGTTCGCGATCAAGGCGCCGATGTGGCCGCTGCACACCTGGCTGCCCGACGCCGCCCGGGAGGCGACCCCCGGCACCTCGGTGCTGCTGGTGTCGATCCTGGACAAGATCGGCACGTTCGGGATGATCCGGCTGTGCCTGCAGCTGTTCCCGGAGGCCTCGCAGTGGGCCACCCCGGCGATCATCGTGCTGGCGGTGATCAGCGTGATCTACGGCGCGGTCCTCGCGATCGGGCAGAAGGACATCAAGACGGTGATCGCCTACAGCTCGGTCTCCCACTTCGGGGTGATCGTGCTCGGCATCTTCGCGATGACCAGCCAGGGCCAGACCGGCGCGACGCTCTACATGCTCAACCACGGCCTGTCCACGGCGGCGCTGTTCCTGGTCGGCGGCTACCTCATCAGCCGGCGCGGCTCGTCGCGGATCGCCGACTTCGGCGGGGTGGACAAGGTGGCGCCGGTGCTGTCCGGCACGTTCCTGTTCGCCGCCCTGTCCGGGCTCGCGCTGCCCGGGCTGGCGCCGTTCGTCAGTGAGTTCCTGGCACTGGCGGGCACGTTCAAGCGGTACGAGGTGGCGGCGATCATCGCCACCTGCAGCATCATCCTGGCTGCGCTGTACATGCTGATCCTCTTCCAGCGCACGATGACCGGCCCGACCGCCGCGGCGGTGGCGAAGATGCCCGACCTGCGTGGCCGGGAGAAGCTCGCGATCGCTCCGCTGGTCGTACTGATCATCGCGCTCGGGGTGTTCCCCAAGCCGGCGCTCGATGTCATCTCACCCGCTGTCGACGCGACGATGAAGCGGGTCGGTGTCACCGACCCGGCACCCAAGGTCCCCGTCACGGCTCCTTCGGAAGGTACGAAGTGACTCCGATCATCCTGGCCCAGGAGTTCAAGAGCCCGACGATCGAGTACGCCAAGATCGCGCCGCTGCTCATCATCTTCGGCGTGGCGATCGTCGGCATTCTCATCGAGGCGTTCCTTCCGCGCAGGCTGCGCTACGCCGCCCAGGTGACGGTGACGCTGCTCGCCCTGGTGGCGGCACTCGCCACCACCATCGGGCTGGCCGGCACGTCGCAGGTGGCCGCCGAGGGGGCGGTCGCGGTCGACGGCTTCACGCTGTTCCTGTGGGGCACCGTGCTGGTGATGGCGATCATCTCGGTGCTGCTGCTGGCCGAACGCGCCGTCGACGGCGGCGTGACCGCGTTCGCCGCGCAGGCCTCGGCACTGCCCGGGACGGAGGCCGAGCGGGAGTCGCTGGGCCGCCGGCTGGAGCAGACCGAGGTGTTCCCGCTGTTCCTGTTCGCGGTCAGCGGCATGCTGCTGTTCCCGGCTGCCAACGACCTGTTGACGATGTTCGTCGCGCTCGAGGTGCTGTCGCTGCCGCTGTACCTGCTGTGCGGGCTGGCCCGCCGGCGCCGGCTGCTGTCGCAGGAAGCCGCGATGAAGTACTTCCTGCTCGGCGCGTTCGCCTCGGCGTTCTTCCTCTACGGCATGGCGATGCTGTACGGCTTCGCCGGCACCATCAGCTTCGGCGGCATCGCCACCGCGGTGGGCGCCAAGGTCGGCACGGACGGCCTGCTGCTGGCCGGGACCGCGCTGGTCGCGGTGGGGCTGTTGTTCAAGATCGGCGCCGCGCCGTTCCACATGTGGACGCCGGACGTCTACCAGGGTGCGCCGACCGCGATCACCGCGTTCATGGCGGCCTGCACGAAGATCGCCGCGTTCGGCGCCCTGCTGCGGCTGTTCTACGTCGCTCTCGGCGCCGCCCGCTGGGACTGGCAGCCGATGATCTGGGTCGTCGCCATCCTCACGATGGCGGTCGGCGCGGTGCTGGCTCTCACCCAGACCGACATCAAGCGGATGCTGGCGTACTCCTCGATCGCCCACGCCGGCTTCCTGCTGGTCGGGTTCGTCGGGGTACGCGAGGCGATCTCGGCCAACCTGTCCGGCGTGCTGTTCTACCTCGCCGCGTACGGCTTCGCCACGATCGGCGCGTTCGGCCTGGTGACGCTGGTCCGCGACGCGAGTGGCGAGGCGACCCACCTGTCCCGCTGGGCCGGGCTCGGCCGGCGGTCCCCGCTGCTGGCCAGTGCGATGGCGCTGTTCCTGCTCGCGTTCGCCGGAATCCCGCTGACCAGCGGTTTCATGGGTAAGTGGGCAGTGTTCAGCGCCGCGTGGCAGGGTGGTGCGTGGCCGCTGGTCGTGTTCGGCGTGCTGGCCAGTGTCGTGGCCGCGTTCTTCTACGTCCGGGTGATCGTGGTGATGTTCTTCTCCACGCCGGCCGCGGAGGGACCGACCATCGCGGTGCCCAGCATCTTCACGTCCGTCGCGGTCGCGGTCGGTGTCGCCGCCACGCTCGTGCTCGGCCTGCTGCCGGGTCCGCTGCTGGACCTCGCGGCGCGCGCCGCCCACCTGGTGGGCTGAGCCGGGCGGCCAACCCGTTCGGTCTGGAGCAGTGCGACACTCGGAGGGAGGGGACGTCGATGAGCATGGCCGGTCTCACGTTGCCTTCGGTCGACGGCGACCTCGACCTTCGGGTACGCCGCCGGCTGGCCGAGGTCGAGGACGAGCTGGACCGGGTGGCGGCCAGCGAGTTCGGCTTCGTCACCGAGGCGGCCCAGCACCTGATCCACGCAGGTGGCAAGCGGTTCCGGCCGCTGCTGGTGGTGCTGGGGGCGGAGTTCGGCAAGCCCTCCTCCTCGGCCGGCGACGTGGTGGCGGTGGCCACCGCGCTGGAGCTGATCCACCTGGCGACGCTGCACCACGACGACGTGATGGACGAGGCGGCGCTGCGCCGCGGCGCCCCGAGCGCGAACGCCCGGTGGGACAACACCGTCGCGATCCTCACCGGCGACTACCTCTTCGCCCGGGCCTCGGACCGGATGGTCGACCTCGGCCTGGAGGCGGTCCGCATCCAGTCGCAGACGTTCGCCCGGCTGGTCGAGGGGCAGATCCGGGAGACGCTCGGGCCGACCGAGGACGAGGACCGGCTCGAGCACTACCTCGCCGTACTCGCCGACAAGACCGGCTCGCTGATCGCCACCTCGGCGCGGCTCGGGGCCAAGGTCGCCGGCGCCCCGGGCGACATCGAACGCGTGGTGACGGAGTTTGGCGAGAAGATCGGGATCGCGTTCCAGCTCTCCGACGACGTGATCGACATCGCCAGCGACGCGGACCAGTCCGGCAAGACACCCGGCACCGACCTGCGCGAGGGCATCCCGACGCTGCCGATGCTGCTGGCGCAGCGGTCCACCGACCCGGCCGACGCGCGGCTGCTGGAGTTGCTGTCCGGCCCGCTGCCCGACGACGCCCGGCACGCCGAGGCGCTGTCCCTGCTGCGGGCGCACCCGGCGATGGACCAGGCCCGGGCGATCGTGCAGCAGTGGGCCGACGAGGCCCGGGCGACGCTGGGCTACCTGCCCGACCTTCCCGCCCGGGACGCGCTGGCCGGGCTGTGCGACCTCGTGGTCTCGCGTACCGGCTGAGGGTCTCCCGCCGAGCTCACACCGCCGAGGCCGGGTCGCGCCGCGCGAACGTACCTTCCCGCCGCATCGCGTGCCAGCGCAGCGGGGCACCCGCCACCGCCGTGACCACCGACTGGATCACCACGAGGTACATCAGCTGGCGGTAGACGAACTGCTGCAGCGGCAGCGTCCACAGGGGCGTGAGGCGTTCCCCGTCCAGCCGGAGCGCGTACGCCCCCACCAGCGCCTGCACCGCCACGAACGCGGCCCACACCCCGACCACCCGCACCGCCTCGCCGAAGAACAGGCCGTACAGCGCGAACACGTCGACGGCCGGAGCCAGCAGCGGCAGCGCGACCTGGAAGACCGCGAGGTAGGGAAGCGCCCGGCGGCCGAACCGTCCCGAGGGTCCGCGTTCGACGAGCGCGCGGCGGTGCTTCCACATCGACTGCAACGTCCCGTAGCACCAGCGGTAGCGCTGCCGCCACAGCTGCCGCAGCGAGCTGGGCGCCTCCGTCCAGGCCACCGCGGTCTCCTCGTAGACCACCCGCCAGCCGGCCCGGCACACCGCCATCGTCAGGTCGGTGTCCTCGGCCAGGGTGTCGACGCTCACCGGGCCGGTCATGGCGTACGTGCTCCCCGGCCCGGCGGGGTCGGCCGCGTCGGCCAGCGCCTGCCGGCGGAACGCACCGATCGCGCCCGGCACGGTCGGCATGCACTCCAGCACGTCGTACATCCGCCGGTCGAGGTTGAAGCCGACGACGTACTCGATCTGCTGCCAGCGACCCAGGATCCCGCCCGTGTTGCCCACCTTGGTGTTGCCGCTGACCGCTCCGACGGTGGGGTTGGCGAACGCGGCGACCAGGTGGGCGATGGTGTCCGGCTGGAACACCGTGTCGCCGTCGACCAGGACCAGGATCTCGTGCCGGGCGTACGCGATGCCGGTGTTGAGCGCGGCCGGCTTGCCGGCGTTGGCCTGGGAGAGGACCGTCACCCCGGGCAGGTCGAGCTCACGGGCGATCCGGGCGGTGTCGTCGGTCGAGCCGTCGTCGACCACGACCACCTCCACCGGACCCGGGTAGGTGGTCCGCACGAGTGAGCCGACCGTCGCGGCGATGCCGGCCGCCTCGTTGTACGCGGGCACGACGACCGAGACCGGCGGGTAGTACCACTCCGGTTCGTTGGCCGGTGGCCGGCGACGGTTGCGGCGGGCCCGGCCCACGTGCAGCCGGGCGATGGCGGCCAGGATCACCACTCGGCCCACGGTGAGCACGCCGGCGGCGGCCAGTGCGTAGGTGAGCCCGACCGCCGCGATCCGGCCGGCCTGCTGGGCGGCGACGACGGTGCCTCCCGCGATGCGTTCCGGGAGGCTCACCGGCACGGCCGTGTGCCGCAGGTGCAGCGCGTCGGAGACGGTGGTGACGCGGTATCCGCGCTCGTCCAGGCGGGTCAGCAGGGTGTCCAGGGCGGCGACGGTCCTGGACCGGTCACCGCCGCCGTCGTGCATCAGAACGATCGCGCCCCGCTGTCCGGACGGCGTTGCCCGCGCCACGATCTGGCCCTCGGTCAGGCCGGACCAGTCCTTGGTGTCGCGGTCGGCGAGCACCACGAGGTAGCCGGCCCGCCCGGCGTCTCGCGCCGCGGCGTAGTCGGCGCCGGTGAGCTCGGTGGGCTTGGCGGAGTACGGCGGCCGCAGCAGGTGCGTGTGCAGGCCGAGCGAGCCGGCGAGGGCCTTCTGGGTCAGGCCGAGTTCCAGCCCGCGCTGCCAGGTGGGCGTACGGGCGAGGTCGACGTGGGTGTACGTGTGCGACCCGACCTCGTGCCCCTCGGCCACGATCCGCCGGGCCAGCGCCGGGTGGGCGGCGACCTTGGAGCCGAGGACGAAGAACGTCGCCCTGGCCCGGTGGCGGCGCAGCACCTCCAGGATCCGCGGCGTCCATCGCGGGTCCGGCCCGTCGTCGAAGGTGAGGGCGACGGTGCGGTCGGGCATCGCCGCGGCGTTCGGACGGTCACCGCTGAGGTCGAGGACCGGCCGGTCGTCCCGCAGGACCTCCCGCGGGGCCCGATCGCCGCCGGCCGTCGTCCGTGGCGCGCCGGTGACGTCGTTCCAGCTGCGCTGGACGTACCCCTGCACCAGCAGGACGCCGACCAGGGTGGCCAGCAGCAGTCCCACCAGGAGCCAGTGGTGGCGGGGTTCGCGGATCCGTAGGTGCCTGGCCACGTCAGCGGGGGGCTACGGCTTGGGCCGAGGCGTGGGGGAGTGTGACTCTCGCCCGCGCGGCTTCGAGGTCGGCGTCGGCGTGTTGCTGCGGCGTGGCGTCGCGGTCGGCGTGGGAGTCGGTGTGGGCGCGGACGTGCGGGTGGGCACCGGCGTCGGCGCGGGTCGCGTGGTCGGCGCCCTCGTGACGGTGGGCGTGGGCCGGGGAACCGGCCGGGTCGCTGTCGGGAGGGGCGACGGCGTGGCCTTGTCGGTGGTGCGGGCGTCCGGCGCCGGGGACCGCGTCTTCCGGGTGCGTTCGGACACCTGCGAACTCGTGGAAGGGGACGGCGTGGGCGTCGCCGTGCGTTCCGGCACCGAGGCGGGCCGGCCGAGGCTCCACGGCGTCGACGGCAGCCCCGACCCGCTGATCAGGCTGATGCACAGCAGCGCCAGCGACACCACCACGACCCCGCCGAGGATCAGCCCCGCCCTGCGGACACGACGATGTCGGCGTCCGGAGTCGTCCACGAACACCGCGTGTTTTCCGCCTGGTCGGTTTGGCACGGCGGCCCAGTGTAGGAGTGGTTGGACCGGTTTGGCACGGTCGGACTCCCGGAGTTGGTCAAGGGCGACTCTGAGCCAACAGGCGTCGCCGTAGCGTGGCCAGTTCCTCGGGCGTGTCCACGTCGTCGGGCGCGCCGGCGCCGTCGCAGGGAACCCTCGTGACGATCCCCTGGTGCGCGCGAAGGTAGGCCCGGGCGCCGGTGTCCCCGGACGCCTTTGCGGCGACGTCGGCCCAGCTGGCCCGGGCGAGCAGCACGGGATTGCGGGGCTTTCCGTCGTACGTCGCGACGGCGGCGACCGCCTCTGCTGAGCCGACTGAGTCGGCTGAGCTGCTGTCGTACACCTGCCGCAGCCGGCGAACAACCTCGGGGGTGACCAGCGGCTGGTCCACCAGGGCGACCACGACCGCCTCGGCCTCCGGCGGCAGGGAGGCGAGGCCCGCACGCAGGGACGACGCGAGGCCGGTACGCCAGTCCCGGTTGTGTACGACGGTCGCGCCGGTCAGGTCGGCGGTGGCGAGCACCTCGTCGTGGGCCGCGCCCAGGACGACGTGGACCGGCGCGCAGCCGCCGGCGGTCAGGGTGCCGAGCCCGCGCTCGACGAGCAGCCGCTCGCCGAGGTCGACCAGCGCCTTGGGACGGCCCAGCCGCTTCCCGGCGCCGGCGGCGAGGAGCAGCCCGGCCACAGTCATGACGTCACCGTAGCCGCAGCGGGTCCTCCGACTGCGCCGCCGACTGTGCCGCCGACTGTGCCGCCGACCGTGGGTCGAGCAGGACCTCGGTGACCGACCGGCCGGGCACGAACGACCGCGCGTCGTCACACAGCGGGACCCAGGTGTCCGTACCGGGCCGGCCGGCGGACAACGTGCCGTGGTCGAGCAGGGCCATGTTGTGGCGGTGCTCGGCGGCGGTGGTGCCGCCCCGCACGCGATCACGGGACACGAACCGGTAGCGCGCGCCGTCCGGGTCGGCGATGCCGATCGAGTCGGCGGTGCCGGCCGTGCCTGTCATGTCGACCATGTCGACCACGACCCGGCCGTCCGCGGTGAGCGAGATCGCCACCCGGTCCCGTTCGAACCGCCCCAGCATGGTGCGCTTGCGCGGCGTCGCGTCCGGGTCGTAGGGGTCGAGTTCGACCAGCCAGCCGAACCGGTGGGCCTCGTGCGGGTCCACGTCGGCGCCGGTGTGGATGGCCCGCTCACCGTGCAGCGTCGTACCCCAGTGCGTCACGGCCAGGCACCGGCGAGCCGACGTGCCCACCACGCGGCGGCCGGAGGGGTCGGCGACGGTACGCAGCAGCCGGTGCCCGGCGGCCGGCCCGGTGAGGACGAACGGCGCCGTCTCGGTGAACCGGCGGTTGTACGGCCGGTCGCCGGAGGTGACCTCCTGCCACTGCCCGGCCGGGTCGTCGGGGCCGGCCCGCCGGACCGCCACCACGGACAGCTCGCAGAGTCCGGTCAGGGCGCCGGCGGACGCACCGGCCGCCTCGCGCCCCACCACCATCAGGGCCTGGCCGGCGCCGCGGTGGCAGCTTCGGCCGCTCGACCACTCCAGCGGCAGTACGGCCGTGCCGTCACCGGCGGAGCCGGGCACCGAGGCCCGCGAGAACTGCCGCGGCAGCAGGGACGACAGGGGGTTCATCCGGGCGCCTCCAGGTCGGATCGGGGTGACACCGATCGCGACGGTAGGCGCCCGTGGCAGCCGGCCAACGGCGCGAAGCTGAACGGACGGGGTCGTGCCGGCGTACCCCTAAAGACGTACCCCTACTGGCGTACCCCGTCGACGTAGGTCTGGACCGCCTCGGCGTAGAACGACAGGTGATCCCTGATCTGCGCCACGTCCTCGATCGGCTCGGGGTAGGCCCAGGCCACGTCCCCGGCCGACTCGTCGTCGGCGAACGCCCAGTACGACGCGACCCCCTTGAACGGGCAGGTCGTGTGCGAGTCGGTGGCCGCCATCAGGTCCGCCCGTACGTCCTCGGCGGGGATGTAGAGGCGGTCGGCCAGCCCGGTCTCGGTCAGCACCAGCGCCCGGTCGGTCTCCGCGACGACCTGGCCGTCGCGTTCGATCCGCACGTGCCGGTTGCTCGGGGCGACGCTGACCTGGTGGAAGTTGCGTACGGCCACGGTGATCTCCGTCCTGGCTATGGGGCTGTGGGGCTGTGGGGTTGTGGGGTGCGCTTCCCCCTCCACCGTACGGGCGGGTGCGAGCAGGCGTGGTGGGGAGCGGAGGTCGGACCGGATGTCCGCGACCGGTCCGATTCGCCCCACTGTGTGGGCACCCACGCCGGGGTCGGTCTCGTTGTCCGGACGGAAGCAGACCGCGAACCAGGCAGGCACGGGGAAGGTGGGCGATGCTGAAAGTCATCGGTGCGGGGTTCCCGCGGACCGGCACCACGTCGATGAAGGCCGCGCTGGAGCAGTTGGGCCTGGGCCCCTGCCACCACATGTTCGAGGTGATCCAGTCTCCGGCGCAGCAGGGGAAGTGGCGGCAGGTCATCGAGAGCGACGGCCGGGCCGACTGGGGCTGGGCGCTGGAGGGCTACCAGTCGTCGGTGGACTGGCCGAGTTCGTACTACTGGCGGGAGCTGATGGCCGCCTACCCGGACGCCAAGGTGCTGTTGACGGTGCGCGACCCGCACCGGTGGTATGCCAGCGTGCGCGACACGATCTTCACCTTCACCCGCGAGGGCGCGCGCGCCGAGCAGGCGGGGCAGCGGCCGCCGAACCCGATCGCGCCGGTGCTCGGCCGCCTGTGGGCCGGGACGTTCGGTGAGCAGATGGGGGAGGAGATGCCGGCCGAGGACCACGCGGTGGACGTGTTCGAACGCCACATCGCGACCGTACGGGAGACCGTGCCCGCCGACCGGCTGCTCGTGCACGAGGCACGCGACGGGTGGGAGCCGCTGTGCGACTTCCTCGGCGTGCCCGAGCCGGACTCGGGCTACCCGCACCTGAACGACGGCGACACGATGCGGCGGATGGCCGAACGCGCGCGCACCGGCGACATCCCCGACGGCCTCACCCTGGAGGACCTGCGCAAGTCCGGCTCCTGAGGCGTCAGACGCGTTCGAGCGGGTGGTGGGGTGGCGGCGGAAGGGTGACCACGATCGGGTCGCCCGGCGCCACCTCGCCGCCGGTCCGCACGATGCCCATGATGCCGGCGCGGCGGACGATCGAACCGTCCTCGGCGCGGCCCACCATCCGGGCGAGCAGTCCGGTGCGGAAGTTCTCGATCTGCACGCAGGGGTTGCGCAGGCCGGTCACCTCGACCTCGGCCTCGTCGCCGAGCCGGAGCAGCGTGCCGGTCGGCAGGCCGAGCAGGTCGACGCCCTCGGTGGTGACGTTCTCCCCGAGCTGACCCGGCGCCACGTCGTACCCCTCCGCGTTGACCTCGGCGAGGAGTTCGGCGTGGATGAGGTGGACCTGGCGGAGGTTCGGCTGGGTCGGGTCCTGGGCCACCCGAGAGCGGTGCTTCACGGTCGTACCCAGGTGCGCGTCGCCTTCCACGCCGAGTCCGGCGAGCAGCCGGATGCGGTCGCGGCCCGGCTTGTTGAACGTGTGCTTCCCGCTGCTGCTGACCGCTCGTACGACACCGTTACCGATGCTCGCCTCACCGGGCGCACCCGTCGCGTTCAGGTCCATGCGTTCCGCCCCTCGTCGCGGTTCTTCCATCAGTCCGGCTCGGTGACCGGCACCGGAACGGCGGATCGTACGGCCTTCCCGGCGGCCGTACGGCGCCGCCGGCGCAGCCCGTCCCAGGTGAAGACGATCACTGCCAACCATACGAAACCGAAGCCCACCAGCCGGTCCGGCGGCATCGGCTCGTGGAACACGACGACGCCGAGCAGGAACTGCAGCGTCGGCGCGAGGTACTGCAGGATGCCGAGCAGCGTCATCGGCACCCGGGTGGCCGCACCGGCGAACAGCAGCAGCGGAATCGCCGTCACCACTCCGGCTCCGGCCAGCAGCACCGCCTGCCCGGCGCCGTGGTGCCCGAACGCCGCGGTCCCCTGCACCTGCAGCCAGAGCAGGTAGCCGAGGGCGAGCGGCGTCACCACCGAGGTCTCCACCATCAGGCTCTCGATGGCGGCGACGTTCGCCTTCTTCTTGCAGTAGGCGTACGTCGTGAAGCTCAGCGCGAGGATGAACGCCACCCAGGGCGGCCGGCCGTGCGACACGGTGAGGATGACGACCGCGATGCCGGCCAGGCCGATCGCCGTCCACTGCACGCGGTTGAGGCGTTCGCCGAACAGCGCCACGCCGACCAGCACGATCACCAGCGGGTTGATGTAGTAGCCGAGCGCGGTCTCCACCACGTGGTTGTGGTTGACCGCCCAGATGTAGGTGCCCCAGTTGACCGTGATGACCAGGCCGGCGACGGCGAGGTAGCCGACGGTCGCCGGGCTTCTCCGCAGCCGGGCCCACCAGCCCCGGCGGGGCCGGACGAGGAGGACGACCACCGCGAACAGCAGCGACCACACCATCCGGTGGGCGAGGATCTCCAGCGACCCGGCGGGCTGCAGCAGTGGCCAGTACAGCGGGAAGAGGCCCCACGCGGCGTAGGCCGCAGCCCCGAAGACCAGCCCCCGCCGGTTCTCGTCGACGGGGGCCTGGCCTTGGACTTGCGTGGGTGACGCGGTGCGGTGGGAGGGCGAGCCGGCGGACTCCTCCGACAGGCCCGTACTCACGCGTCCGCGCCGACGGTCCAGGTGTCGGACCCGCGCAGAAGCTGGTCGAGGTCGGCGTTGCCGACCTCGGAGCCGGTGTCGGTGGTGGTGCCGTGCTGGTCCTGGGCCAGCCGGACCTGCTCGCGGGCGAGGTCGTCGTAGGACGGCCGGTCCACGTCGCGGAAGATGCCGATCGGCGTACGCGCCAACGTCTGCGCGTCGGACAGCCGGGACAGCGCGAACGCGGTCGCCGGGTCGTCGGAATGCGCGTCGTGGACGAGGAGCGCGTCGGTCCCGACCTCGGCGACCGGCACCACCCGCAGCGCCCCGGAGGCCGGGTCGCGGACCACGCCGAGCTCGCCGCCGGCGCCGAACCGGATCGGCTGCCCGTGCTTGAGCCGGATCACCGCCTCGTCCTGGGTGTCCTTGTCCTTGAGCAGGTCGAACGCGCCGTCGTTGTAGATGTTGCAGTTCTGGTAGATCTCCACCAGCGACGTGCCCCGGTGGGCTACGGCCGAGCGCAGCACCGAGGTGAGGTGCTTGCGGTCGGTGTCCAGCGTCCGCCCCACGAACGTCGCCTCCGCGCCGAGCGCCAGCGAGACGGGGTTGAACGGCGCGTCCAGCGAACCCATCGGCGTCGACTTGGTGATCTTGCCGCGTTCGGACGTGGGGGAGTACTGCCCCTTGGTGAGTCCGTAGATGCGGTTGTTGAACAGCAGGATGTTGAGGTTGACGTTGCGGCGCAGGGCGTGGATCAGGTGGTTGCCGCCGATGGACAGCCCGTCGCCGTCACCGGTGATCACCCACACCGACAGGTCGGGCCGCGACGTCGCCAGACCGGTGGCGATCGCGGGCGCCCGGCCGTGGATGCTGTGCATGCCGTAGGTGTTCAGGTAGTACGGAAACCGGCTGGAGCAGCCGATCCCGGACACGAACACGATGTTCTCGCGCGGAACGCCCAGCTCGGGCAGGAAACCCTGCACCGCGGCGAGGATCGCGTAGTCGCCGCAGCCGGGGCACCAGCGCACCTCCTGGTCGGAGGTGAAGTCCTTGCGGTTCTGCGGCAGGTCGGTGGTGGTGACGCCGCGCAGACCGGGAACGGGCAGGTCGGTTGCGCTCATCGGGGGGACTCCTCCGTCTGCTCGAGGTCGAGCGATCCCGCGAGTTCGGTGATGGCGCCGGTGAGCTCGCTCGCGCTGAACGGCATGCCGCGCACGCGGTTGTAGCTCACGACGTCGACCAGGTAGCGGGAGCGCAGCAGCATCGACAGCTGGCCGAGGTTCATCTCCGGGACCAGCACGCGGTCGTAGCTGCGCAGGACCTCACCGAGGTCGGGCGGGAACGGGTTGAGGTGGCGCAGGTGGGCCTGGGCGACCGGGATGCCGTGCTCGCGCACCGCCCGGCAGGCGGCGCCGATCGGGCCGTACGTCGAACCCCAGCCGAGCACCAGGATCCGCGCGTCGGAGGTGGGGTCGTCCACCTCCAGCGGCGCGATCGAGCGGGTCACGGCGTCCACCTTGGCCTGCCGGGTGCGCACCATCAGCTCGTGGTTGGCCGCGTCGTAGGAGATGTTGCCGTGGCCGTCGGCCTTCTCCAGTCCGCCGACGCGGTGTTCGAGGCCGGGCGTGCCGGGCACCGCCCACGGACGGGCGAGGGTCTCCGGGTCGCGCTTGTACGGCCAGAACGTGCTGTCGCCGTCCTCGGTCTGGTGGTTGGGCTCGGTGGCGAAGTCGGCCCGGATCTCCGGCAGCTCCGCGGTCTTCGGGATCCGCCACGGCTCGGAGCCGTTGGCGAGGTAGCCGTCGGACAGCAGGATCACCGGGGTGCGGTAGGTGACCGCGATCCGGACGGCCTCGATCGCGGCGTCGAAGCAGTCCGCCGGCGACTGGGGCGCGACGATCGGCAGCGGCGCCTCGCCGTTGCGGCCGTACATCGCCTGCAGCAGGTCGGCCTGCTCGGTCTTGGTCGGCATGCCGGTGGACGGGCCGGCGCGCTGGATGTCGCAGACGACCAGCGGCAGCTCCAGCGCCACCGCGAGGCCGATCGTCTCCGCCTTCAGCGCCATGCCCGGCCCGGACGTCGTGGTGACGCCGAGGGCGCCGCCGAACGCCGCACCGAGTGCCGCGGTCACGCCGGCGATCTCGTCCTCGGCCTGGAACGTCGTGACGCCGAACCGCTTGTGCTTGCTCAGCTCGTGCAGGACGTCGCTGGCCGGGGTGATCGGGTAGGAGCCGAGGAACATCGGCAGGTCGGCGCGCCGGGCGCCGGCGATCAGGCCGTACGCCAGGGCGAGGTTGCCGGAGATGTTGCGGTAGCGGCCGGCCTTCATCTCCGCCGGCTTGACCTGGTAGGAGACGGCGAACGCCTCCGCGGTCTCGCCGAAGTTCCACCCCGCCCGGAAGGCCGCGACGTTCGCGTCCCGGACGGCGGGATTGCGGGCGAACTTCGCGTGCAGGAACGACAGGGTCGAGTCGGTCGGGCGGTTGTAGAGCCAGGACACCAGGCCCAGGGCGTACATGTTCTTGGACCGCGAGGCGTCCTTGCGGGTCAGCCCGAACTCCTTGACCGCCTCGGCGGTCGCGCCGGTCAGCGGGAAGGAGTGCGTTTGGTACGCGTCCAGCGAGCCGTCCTCGAGCGGGTTGGCGTCGTAGCCGACCCGGGCGAGGTTGCGCTTGGTGAACTCGTCGGAGTCGACGATCAGGGTGGCTCCGCGCGGCAGCTCCGGCAGGTTGGCCTTGAGCGCCGCGGGGTTCATCGCCACCAGCACGTCCGGGGCGTCGCCCGGCGTCAGGATGTCGTGGTCCGCGAAGTGGATCTGGAAGGAAGAGACTCCCGGCAGGGTGCCGGCAGGAGCCCGGATCTCGGCCGGGAAGTTGGGGAGCGTCGAAAGATCGTTTCCGAACGACGCGGTTTCCTGGGTGAACCGATCACCGGCCAGTTGCATCCCATCTCCGGAGTCCCCGGCAAATCGGATGATGACACGGTCGACCTGCAGGACCTGTTTGGTCACTGGGTGAACGACCTCCTCGACGCCCGCGCAGGAATGTTCTCCGCCGTCCTGTGCGGCGCAATCCCATTTGGTACTTCTATGCTACGTCCGGGCCGTGGTGTGCCGTGGGGGCGACCGCACTGTGGAACATCGTTGCAGTGCGCTTGTCGACTGTAGCTCTCGGTGTTCGAGAAGAGGTGCCGGATCGGCAACCTCGGGTGTTCTCGCCGGCTCACCCTCGGTCTGCCACAGGGAGGACCCCTCGATGCGACGACCCAGCCGACCCAGCCGACCCGCACGTCGACCAATGTCCGGATTCGGTCGGCCACGCCGGTTCGGGGTCTGCGCGGCCTCGGTCGCCGCGGTGGCGATGGCGTCGGCGATGTCCGCGTGCAGCCTGCTGCCCGGCGGGTCCTCCGACGATTCGTCGGCGCCCCGGAACGTGTCGACCTACGACGAGGCGCAGGACGCGAAGGCGAAGGCGCCCGCAGCGGCGGTGCAGGACGCGCGCAGCGGCGGGACACTGCACGTGCTGTCCTCGGCGACGCCGCACACGTTCGACCCGACGCGGGTCTATCACCTGGACACGCTCGCCATCATGCGGATGGTCACCCGTGGCCTCACCCAGACGAAGTACGTCAAGGGCAAGCCGGTGCTGGTGCCCGACCTCGCCACCGACCTCGGGCGGCCGAACGCCGACTTCACCCGGTGGGAGTTCACCCTGCGGGACGGGGTGAAGTACGAGGACGGGTCGCCGGTGAAGGCGGCCGACGTGGCGTACGCGATCAAACGCCAACTGGCGCAGGACGAGCTGTCCGGCGGTCCGACGTACGGTCTGGACTACTACCTCGGCGGCGACTCCTACAAGGGCCCCTACAAGAGCGGCGACGACTTCGAAGGGGTGGACACCCCCGACGAGAAGACCGTCGTCGTGAAGATGCGAAAGCCCTTTCCGTCGATGCGCTACTACACCTCGCTGCCGACGTTCACGCCGATCCCTAAGGCCAAGGACACCCGAGACGACTACGGCAACCACCCGCTGGCCACCGGTCCCTACAAGTTCGGCAGCTACGACCCGGGCAAGAAGCTCGTGCTGGTGAAGAACCCCGAGTGGGACCCGAAGACCGACCCGAACCGTCACCAGTACGTCGACCAGATGGTGTTCGACTTCGGTCTGGACACCAACGAGGTGCAGCGCCGCGTCATCGCCGACAAGGCTGAGGACCAGACCGCGCTGACCTACGCCGACATCCTGGCTTCGAACTACGACGAGATCCGGGGCACCGACGCCCGCAGGCGGCTGGTGACCGGACCCAGCCCGTGCAGCAACTACATGTGGATGGACACCCGGAAGATCCCGCTGGAGGTACGCCGCGCGGTGGCCAGGGCGTGGCCGCTGACCTCGGAGAACCGCGCCGGCGGCGAGATCCCCGGGCTGACCTGGCGCCCGGCCACGACGATCATGCCGTCGGCCACGCCCGGCTGGCAGGACTTCGACGTGATCGGCAACAAGGGCGAGGGCGACGGCGACCCCGCGGCCGCGAAGAAGCTGCTCACCGACGCGGGCCAGCTCGGCTTCGAGTTGTCGTTCTACTACTCCTCCGACGACGAACTCGAGGCCAAGATCGCGGCCGTACGCAAGAAGGCGCTCACCCGGGCGGGCTTCACCGTCAAGACGATGGCGGCGCCGTCGTCGCTGGCGCGGGACCTGTCCGACGACTCGATCCGCCCGGCCAACCTGCGCCAGGGCAGCTGGTGCATGGACTGGGCCAGCGGCGACTCGGTGCTGCCGGCGATCCTGGACGGCAAGAAGGCCGACCTGCCGGGCGCGCCGGTTCCGTCGTTCCTCGACGTGAGTGCGGTCAACGACGAGATCGACCGAATCAGCGACCTGCCGGCGCAGAAGGCGCTGACCGCGTGGGGCCAACTGGACAAGACCATCATGGAGAAGTACCTCCCGGCGGTTCCCCTCGGCGAGGGCGGTACGACGGTGCTGCACGGTTCGCGGGTGGGCAACGTGATCATCGACTCGGTGGGTGGCATGCCGGACTTCAGCCAGGTCTACGTGCGATAGGTCCCGCGCAAGCACGGGTTGACACGCCGGCGGCGAGGCAAGGTCGGCTTGCGCCGGTGTGGCGGCACGCGACGTCCGAATCCCGCCGGTGGTCGCGGCCGTGCCGGGACACGATTGTCGGCATGAGCACATACGAGATCGTTCCGATCGCCCCCGAAAAGCTGGACGCGATGCGCGCCAAGGGGGAGGACGAGTTCGGCAACCCCTGGAAGCCCTATCCGGCGGGGGGCTGGGAGCCGCTGCGGTGTTGCCTGAACGAGTCCGTACCAGGTGAGGCCGTCGCCCTGATCTGCTACACCCCGTGGACCGAGCCGAGCCCGTGGATGGAGGCGGGTCCGGTGTTCGTGCACGCCGAGCGGTGCGCGGGCTACCTGACGCGGGACCGTTATCCGGAGAACATGGGCCGCGGGAAGTGCATGTTCAACACGTTCGACGCAGACGGCAACCGGGCTTACGAGCACATCACGTTCGTCTCGCCCGGTGACGCGTACGAGGACACGCTGGCCGAACTCCTGGGCCGGCCGGAGGTGGCGTTCGTGCACGTGCGCAGCGTCGAGGCGGGATGCCTGGCCTTCGAGGCACACCCGGCGCGGTAGGACTTCCGCCGTACGATCGCGAGCATGCTTCCCACGCTCGACGGGTTCACGCTGGACCTGGTGCCGCACTGTTCCTCGGTGCCCCGGGAGGGCTGGACCGGTGCGCACCGGGTCCGCCCTCTCAGCGAGGGAGGCCATGCGCAGGCACGTGCCCTGGTGGCTGCGTTCGGTACCGACGTCGACGGGGTCTACAGCAGCCCGGCAGTGCGGTGCCGGCAGACGGTGTCGCCGTTGGCCGGCGCCGTCGGCCTTGCGGTCACCGAACTCCCCGAACTCGACGAGGCGGCCGGGTTCGGGGAGCCGGGTGAATGGACCGAAGGTGTTTACGCGCCGATGGGTGCCGCGATCGGAGCGGCGTGGGCGGCCGGCCGGGTGACGCGGGCCCTTGCCGTGATGGCCCGCGAGCATCCCGGCGGGCGGGTCGTCGCGTGCTCGCACGGAGACGTCATCCCGGTCTTCCTGACTCTGCTGTCCGGGATGTACGACCGGCCGCTGCCGGAGGTGGTCGGCCGCGGCGGCTGGTATCGGCTGCGGTTCGCTACCGGCACCGTGACGATGGCCGGCCACCCAGGCGCCGGCGACCTCCAGCAGCGGTGAGCCGTTCATATACTGCGCCAATGGCCGAACGGACGATCAGCTTTGCCCGCGGCGCGCCGAGTGCCGACATCCTCCCGCACGAGGCCGTACGCGAGGCGGCCGCGCATGCCCTCGAGAAGGACTGGGAGAACGCGCTCAGCTACGGAACAGGGCGAGGGCATCCGGGGCTGTGCGAGTGGATCGCCGAGCGACACGGCGTCGGCCCCGAGCAGGTGATGATCACCAACGGCTCGATGGAAGGAGCGGCGCTCCTCTTCCGCCACCTCGTCTCCGCCGGCGATCGTGTCGTGGTCGAACAGCCCACCTACGACCGCACGCTGCTGCTGCTCAAGCAGGCCGGCGCCGAACTCGTGGGCGCGCCGCTGGAGTCCGACGGCATCGACCCGGCCACGATCGAGGCTGCCTGCGCGCAGGGCGAGGTCCGACTGGCCCACGTGATCCCGAACTTCCACAACCCGGCCGGCTGCACCCTCTCGATGGACAAGCGCTCCAGGCTGGTGAAGCTCGCGGCCGACAACGGCTTCACCCTCTTCGAGGACGACCCGTACCGGCTGATCTCCTTCGACGAGGCCCCGGGGCCGACGATGCTCGACCTGGACAGCGCGGACCGGGTGATCCACGCCTCCTCCTTCTCGAAGTCGATCAGCCCCGGCGTGCGGGTGGGCTACCTGGTCGGGCCGGCTGCGCGGATCGCGACCCTCGCCAAGAGTGCCAACGAGCAGTACATCTCGCCGAACATGCTGGCGGAGTCGATCGTCTTCGAACTCTGCCGATCGGGTGGCCTCGACGAGAACCTCAACGTGGTGAACACCGCGCTTCGCGAGCGCCGGGACGCGCTGGTGGAGGCGCTGCGCACGCACATCCCCGGGGCGGAGTTCGTCATCCCGGCAGGCGGCTACTTCCTCTGGCTCGACCTCAAGGACGTCGACTCGAAGGCGCTGCTCGGCCACGCGAAGAAGCTGGGCGTCACCTTCGTGGCGGGCCCCGACTTCATGCTCGAGGGCGGTTCCTCGAGCCTGCGCCTGTCGTTCGCGCCGGTGCCGGCGAGTGAGGTCGCGGAGGGAGTACGCCGGCTCGCCCAGGCACTGGAGCACGCGGCCGAGGACGCGCCTGGTTCGGGACGCTGACGGGAATGACGACCGCGCTTCGAATTCCGGATCGGTTGGCGCACATCGTCGTTTCGGAGTTCGGTGATGTCGGACGCGACTGGCTGGCGCGACTACCGAGGCTGGTCGCTGACGCGGCGGGTGCCTGGCAGCTGCAGGTGGGCGCCCCGTTCGAGCCGGGCGGCAACGTCGGGTGGGTTGCTCCCGTACGTCGAGCGGACGGCAGCGACGCGGCGTTGAAGGTGGAGTGTCCGGGACATCGCAATCCCTGGGCGGCAAGGGGCCTGCACCACTGGGCTGGTCGCGGAGCGGCGCGACTTCTCGACTCCGACGAGGCGAGTCAGGTCCTGCTGCTCGAGCGGTGCGTGCCCGGCACGAACGGTGATGAGCTCGACGTCGCGACCGGGAACGAGGTCGTTGCGTCGGTACTCGCCGAGTTGCATGCGGTCGAACCCCCTGCAGAGGACGAGTTCGAGCCACTCGCGATGTTGGTGGAGCGCTTCCGCGAGACGATGTGGGACAGGTTCGATCGGTGTGAGCGGCCGGTGGATCGAGGTGTCGTCGCGCAGGCGGACGAGCTGTTCACGTCCCTGACCTCATCCTCTACGGACATCGTGTTGCTACACGGCGATCTTGGGCCGGGGAACGTGGTGCTCTCCCAGCGTGGATGGTTGGCGATCGATCCGTATCCGATGTTGGGTGATCGCGCGTTCGACGTGAAGCAGGTTCTGTCGCTGCGTGATCTCCGAGACGCGCGGGAGCAGGTCGCCTTCTTTGCCGATCGTCTGGATCTTGATGCGCGACGCATCGCCGGCTGGACCTTCGCGTGCTGTGTGAAGGAGGCGCTGCGGTGCAGGTCGGTCGGAGACGCGAGGGGATTCCGCAAATTCCTCGACCGTACGGAACAGCTCTCGTCGCAGCGCCTGGTGTAGCCAAGCTCAGGGATCCGGAAAGTGCGGGGCCCGGTCGGCGTCGCCCCGGCCACGATCGAGGCTACCTGCGCCCAGGAGGGGATCCCCTCTCGGTGGGACGGGAGAACGCCCCGGCCGGCGGTCAGGCGGATGCGCGGTAGCGTTGCCGGGCCGCCTCACCCGAGGTGCCCAGCGCCGAACCGATCGCCGCCCAACTCAGGCCCTGTCGGCGGGCCGCCTGGACCGCCTCGGCCAGGACCGCTTCTGCCTGGTACCGGGCCAGAGCGCTTCGCCGCAACACCGCCAACGCCTCCGCGTGTTCGATGTTGGCAGCGTCTGGTTCGAAGTCCTCGAACCGCCGGGCGAACTCGTCGGCCTGCT
Source organism: Actinopolymorpha cephalotaxi (assembly GCF_013408535.1). Classification (NCBI taxonomy): domain Bacteria; kingdom Bacillati; phylum Actinomycetota; class Actinomycetes; order Propionibacteriales; family Actinopolymorphaceae; genus Actinopolymorpha; species Actinopolymorpha cephalotaxi. Next base: position 4,829,393 of record NZ_JACBZA010000001.1, on the reverse strand, counting down.
CGATGATCTGCCGAATACTGCGAGGCATTGCACTACCTCCGGAACTTCAGCCGAGCCGACATCGCGTGCTGACGCTACCTCGCACTCACAGTCGACGACAAGTTAACTTGCCAGTTCTGCAGGTCCAGCCGCCCACCGAAAACGGGTCAGGGCTGGTCGGCGTCGACCAGGCGGTGCAGGAACTGCCGGGTGCGCGGTTGCACCGGGTCGTCCAGCACCTGCTCGGGCGGTCCCTGCTCGGCGATGACGCCGCGGTCGAGGAAGCACACCCGGTCCGCGACCCGGCGGGCGAAGCCCATCTCGTGGGTGGCGATCACCATCGTCATCCCGTCCCGGCGCAGGTCGGAGACCAGGGCGAGCACCTCGCCGACGAGTTCGGGGTCGAGGGCGGATGTCACCTCGTCGAACAGCATCAGCCGGGGCGAGTTGACCAGCGCCCGCACGATCGCGGCCCGCTGCTGCTGCCCGCCGGACAGCCGGTCGGGATACTCGCGGGCCTTGTCGGCAAGCCCCACCCGGGCGAGGAGTTCGAGGGCGGACTGCTCGGCTTCCTCCTTCGACCGGCGGTGCACCCGGCGGGGCGCCAGGGTCACGTTGTCCAGCACGGTCAGATGCGGGAACAGGTTGTACGACTGGAACACCATCCCGATCCGCTGCCGGAACGCGTCGGCGTCCACTCGCGGGTCGGTGATGTCGGTGCCGTCGAGGTGGATCGTGCCGTCGCTGACGCGTTCGAGCAGGTTGACGCAGCGCAGCAACGTCGACTTGCCCGAACCGGACGCACCGATCAGGACGACGACCTCGTGCTCGGCGACGGTCAGGTCGATGCCGCGCAGCACCTCCACCGTGGCCGACCGGCGGCCGAACACCTTCCACAGGTCGCGGCACTCCAGCACCGCGCTCACGCCGATCCCTCCGCGGACTGCCGGCGGGCGGCGCGTACGGTCACCGCGTCGGTGACGGCAACCAGCGGGATGGCCAGTGCGACGAACAACGCGCCCGCCACGACGTACGGCGTGAAGTTGTACGTCGTGCCGACCGAGATCTCCGCCGCGCGCACCGCGTCGATCGGGCCGGCGAGCGAGATCAGCCCGACGTCCTTCTGCATCGCCACCAGGTCGTTCAGCAGCGGCGGGCTGACCCGGCGCACGGCCTGCGGGAGTACGACGTACCGCATCGTCTGCCGGTAGCTCAGCCCGAGCGAACGCGCGGCCGCCCGCTGGCTCGGGTGCACCGACTCGATGCCGGCGCGGAACACCTCGGCGAGGTAGGCGCTGTAGGTGAGGATGATCGCGGCCGCGCCGAGCACGATGACGCCGGGCGTGCCGTGCAGGCGGAGTCCGGGGACGCCGAGCGCCATGACGTAGATGACGATGATGAGGGGTACGCCGCGGAACGCGTAGGTGTAGCCAGTCGACAGTGCCCGGATCGGGAACGCGACCGGGCCGCGGAGCGTACGCAGGAAGGCGATCAGCAACCCGAGCAGCAGCGAGCACGCCGCGCAGGCGAGCAGTAGGCGGAGGTTGAGCCACAGTCCGGACAGGATGTGCGGCAGCGCCTGCCGGGCAACCTGCGGGTCGAGGAACGACGACCGCACCCGCTCCCAGCCGGGCGCGCCGGTGAGGGCGAGGTAGAGGACCAGGCCGAGCACCGCGGTGGAGCCGGCCGCGACCAGCACCGACCGGACGGTCTGCCGGGTGCGGTAGCGGTCGCGAGAGACCTGCAGCGGGCTGGGCGTGTGGCCGCCGTCGCGGCGCGGATCCGGGTCGGCGCCAGGTGGGCGGCCGGGGGCGGTGGTGGACGACATCGGCGCGTCGGTCCCGTCAGCTCAGTTGAGGACCGGCGCGCCGGCGACGTCGGCCAGCCAGGTCTTGGCCAGTTCGTCCAGGGTGCCGTCGGTCCGCAGCGCGTCCACGGCGCGGGTGACGCAGGCGGTCAGCGGGGAGCCCTTGTCCAGCACGAGTCCGAACTGCTCCGGGGTGCCCGACTTCTGCTTCAGCTGGCCCACGATCGTGGCGTTCTCCAGTTGCGCGGCGGTCATGTAGAAGGCGGTGGGCAGGTCGACCACCAGTCCGTCGATCGAGCCGTTGGACAGCGCCTGGCGGGCGTCGTCGTTGCTGCGGAACACCTGCGCCTGCTTGCTTGGCTGCACGACGTCGTTGATCACGTCGTAGCTCGTGGTGTTGACCTGCGCGCCGAGCTTGGCGTCCTTCAGGTCGGGGACGGACTTCGCCTTCGCGATCGGAGCGGACTTCAGCGCGACCACGGCCTGGGTGGCGTCGTAGTAGGAGGAGCTGAAGTCGACGGCCTTCTTCCGCTGGTCGGTGATGGTGAACTCGTTGATGTCGAAGTCGAAGTCCTTCGGCCCGGGCTGGATGGCGTTGTTGAACCGCACCCGGGTCCAGGTCACCTCCGACGCGGCGAACCCGAGCTTCCTGGCCACGGCGTAGGCGACGGCCGACTCGAACCCCTTGCCGCTGGTGGGGTTGTCGTCGGCGAACCAGGGCTCGTACGCCGGTTGGTCGGTCGCCACGGTGAGGGTGCCGGGCGTGTGCAGGTCGAGGTCGCTCTTCGCGCATCCGTCCGCCGTGGGGGTGGCGGACCCGGTGGCCTTCGCCGACTTCGTGGGCGTGCCGCCGGCCTGGCCTCCGGTGGCGCTGTCCTCGGGTGCGCACGCGGTGAGCGCGGCGAGCACCGCGCAGGCCAGCGCGGAAACCAGCACGGCGAGCCGGTGGCGCGGGCCGCGGCGGGACGTGTGGGCGGGGGACCAGGTGGCAGTGGGCATGCGCGGGCTCCGGGGAGGCGGGGGGACGGCACGGTCGTCCGGAGTCGCGGTCGCGATCACCTGGACGTGATCACCCTAAACGGGCCCGGGGACAACGGTCTGTCTAACCTTGAGGCGTTTCGTTCGGCAGGAGAGACAGGGGAGTCCGATGGGTTGGTTCGAGGTGCCGCTGGACGACGAACGTACCCAGCTCGACGCGGCCGTCGAGGACTACCGCGTTGCCATCGAGGCGACTCTCGACTCCCTCACCGAGGACCAGGCCCGCCGCCGGCTCGTCTCGTCGGCGACGACCTTGCTCGGGCTGGTCAAGCACGTCACGTGGATGCAGCGGGTGTGGTTCGAGGAGTGCGTCGGGGGTTCGTCCCGCGGGGAGCTCGGCCTGGTCCAGGGTCCGGACGACTCCTTCCGGCTCGCCGACGACGACACCATCGCCTCGGTCACGGCAGCCCACCGGGAGGCCTGCGCCACCGCCCGGACCAAGGTCGCGGACCTGCCGCTGGACGCCGTCGTGACCGGCCACCGGTCCGGACCGCGCACGCTGCGCTGGGTCTACCTGCAGGTGCTCCGGGAACTGGCCCAGCACAACGGCCACGCCGACATTCTGCGCGAACAGGTCCTGGCCGACTGAGGTCGGAGGCCCGGCACGCGGGCCGACCCCGGCGCTGCGCAGGCGAGACGTCGCGCAGGCCCTAGGGTGTCACTGGACGGGCGGAAGGAGGCGTGCCGTGAGCGCCCTGGCGATGGCCGGTAACGCGGACTACTACGCGACCTACACGACGGTTCTGCTGGTCGTGCTGGCCGGAGTGGCGTTCGCCGCGGTCGCGTTCGGCGCCAACCGGCTGCTGCGCCCGCACCGCCCGACGCGGGAGAAGCTCCTCACCTACGAGTCCGGGGTCGACCCGGTGGGGGAGGGCTGGGCGCAGACCCACGTCCGCTACTACGTCTACGCCTACCTCTACGTCGTGTTCGCGGTGGACGCGATCTTCCTGTTTCCCTGGGCCACGGTGTTCGCCGCGCCCGGGTTCGGCTGGGCGACGCTGACGGAGATGTTCGTGTTCATCGGGTTCATCGCGGTCGGACTGCTGTACGCCTGGCGCAAGGGAGTGTTGACGTGGACGTGACCCCGAAGGGCCCGGTCGACCTGCCGTTGCCGCAGGTCGCCCCGACCGGAACCGGTCCCGGACCCGGAAGCCCCGGCGAGCTGGGTGCCCTGTCGCGGCTGGCCCCGGAGCCGCTGAAGTTCGTCCTCAACTGGGGCCGGCGCTATTCGCTGTGGGTGTTCAACTTCGGCCTGGCCTGCTGCGCGATCGAGTTCATCGCCTCGTCGATGTCGCGGCACGACTTCATCCGGCTGGGCGTGATCCCGTTCGCGCCGGGGCCGCGGCAGGCCGACCTGATGGTGGTGTCCGGAACGGTCACCGACAAGATGGCGCCGGCGATCAAGCGGCTGTACGAACAGATGCCGGAGCCGAAGTACGTCATCTCGTTCGGCTCCTGCTCCAACTCCGGCGGGCCGTATTGGGACTCCTACTGCGTCACCAAGGGCGTCGACCAGATCGTCCCGGTGGACGTCTACGTGCCCGGCTGCCCGCCACGTCCGGAGGCGCTGCTGCAGGGAATCCTCACGCTGCAGGACAAGATCGCGGCGGAGTCGTTGCCGGAGCGGTACGCCGGGGCGGTCGAGTCGGGCGAGCCCGGGCAGCCCGGTCAGCCCGGGCAGCCCGGGACGGAGGCCGGCCGGCCGCGTGGCCGGTGGCGTTCGGCCGCCTCGCTGCTGCGCCGCCCGCTGCGACCGGGTGACCGCGAATGAGCTGGTCGGAGGAGGCCCGCGCGGCCGTGGCCGAGGCGCTCGGCCTGGACGCCGCGGAGGTCGGGCTGGACGAGGCGTTCGGCCCGCCCGCGCTCGACGTACCCGCCGATCGCTGGGTGGACGCGCTCACCGCCGTCCGCGACGTCGTCGGCTGCACGTACTTCGACTGGCTGTCCGCGGTGGACGAGCTCGAGCAGGGCTTCACCGTGGTCTGCCACCTCGTCCGGCTCCGCGGCCAGGATCGCGAGGACAGCGACGAGAGCGCCGGCTCGGCGATCGACCACCTGCTCGTCCGCACGAAGATCCCGCGCGAGGACGCCCGGCTGCCCACGGCCACCGGGGTGTACGCCGGTGCCGGCTGGCACGAGCGGGAGACGTACGAGATGTTCGACATCGACTTCGCCGGGCACCCGAACCTCGCGCCGCTGCTGCTGCCGGACCAGTTCGAGGGGCACCCGCTGCGCAAGGAGTTCGTGCTCGCCAGCCGGGTCGCCAAGCCCTGGCCGGGCGCGAAGGAGCCGGGGGAGTCCGAGCACGACGCGGCCCGGGCGCCGAGCCGTCGGCGGGTCGCGCCACCCGGCGTTCCCTCGCCCGAGGCGTGGGGTCCCCGCCCGCCCGGCTCGCCCGCCCCGGATCCGCTGGCCGCCGCCAAGCCGGCCCGGCCCGCGCGGTCGGCCAAGCGCGCCGAACGCCCGGCTCGGCGCACCCCGCGAACCGACCAGCCGGAGCAGCCCGCCCAACCAGAGCAGCTCGACCAACCTGACCAGCCGGGCGAGGGCGGTGCCGGCGATGGCTGAGGTGCTGGAGGTCGTGCTGCGGGTGGTCGGGGTGTTCGCCGCGTTCCTCGTACTCCCGCTCCTCGTGGGCCAGACCGAGCACAAGGTGATGGCGCACATGCAGGGCCGGCTCGGCCCGATGTACGCGGGCGGCTTCCACGGCTGGGCACAGCTCGTCGCCGACGGCGTGAAGTTCGCGCAGAAGGAGAGCGTCGTCCCCGCCCGGGCGGACCGCACCGTGTTCCGGCTCGCGCCCGTCATGGCCCTGCTGCCGTACCTCGTCGCGCTCGCCGCCATCCCCCTCGCGCCCGGAGTGGTGGGCGTCGAGCTGGAGACCGGGCTGTTCTACGTCCTCGCGGTGATGGGGATCGGGGTGCTCGGCGCGCTGATGGCCGGCTGGGCCAGCGCCAACAAGTACAGCCTGATCGGCGCGTTCCGCTCGGCCGGTCAGCTGCTGGCGTACGAACTCCCGTTCGTGCTCGCCGCCGCGAGCGTGGCGATGGCGGCCGGCACCCTCTCGCTGTCCGGGATCGTCGACGCGTGGGAGCCGTGGTGGCTGCTGTGGCAGCTGCCGGGGCTGTTCGTGTTCTTCGTGGCCGGGCTGGCCGAGCTGGCCCGGCCGCCGTTCGACATGCCGGTGGCCGACGCGGAGATCATCTTCGGCCCCTACACCGAGTACACCGGGATCAGGTTCGCGTTGTTCCTGCTCGCGGAGTACGCCGGGATCGTGGTGCTCGCGGCCCTCACCACGGTGCTGTTCCTCGGCGGCTGGCAGGGCCCGTTCACCGCCGAGCTCGGCTGGCTGTGGACGCTGGTGAAGGTGTTCCTGGTGGCATTCGTGGTGATCTGGGTGCGGGTCGCCTACCCGCGGCTGCGGGCCGACCAGCTGCAGCGGCTGGGCTGGCAGCTGCTGGTGCCGCTGGCGCTGTTCCAGCTCGCGCTCACCGGCGTGGTCAAGGTGGCCATCTCATGAACGACCTGCTCAGGAACGATCCGGCGTACGGGAAGGTGGCGTGGGCACGATGACCGATCTCCCCGGCAAGGGACTCGTCCAGGGGCTGAAGGTGACGTTCGACCACCTCACCCGGCGGGCGGTGACCCAGCAGTACCCCGATGTCAAGCCGGAGTTGCCTGCCCGCTCCCGCGGCGTCATCGCGTTGTTCGAGGAGAACTGCACGGTCTGCATGCTCTGCGCGCGGGAGTGCCCGTGCTGGTGCATCTACATCGACTCGCACAAGGAGACGACGGAGCCGACCGAGCCCGGCGCCCGGGAACGCTCCCACAACGTGCTGGACCGGTTCGCGATCGACTATTCGCTGTGCATGTACTGCGGTATCTGCATCGAGGTGTGCCCGTTCGACGCGTTGTTCTGGTCGCCGGAGTTCGAGTACGCCACCACCGACATCGCCGACCTCACCCACGAGAAGGACGAGCTGCGGGAATGGATGTGGACCGTGCCGGTGCCGCCGCCGGTCGACGCCGGTGCCGACGTGCCGAAGGAACTCGGCGCCGCGCGCAAGGCCGCCGAGCGGGAGAACCGCTGAGCCCATGACCACGACGATCGACGTGTTGTTCTGCCTGCTCGGCGCGGTCGCGGTCGGCTCCGCCCTGCTGGTCGTGACCACCCGCCGGATCGTGCACGCCGCGCTGTGGCTGGTGGTCACGCTGGGCGCGCTGGCCGGATGCTACCTGCTGTTGACGGCGGAGTTCGTGGCCTGGGTGCAGGTGCTCATCTACCTCGGCGCGGTCGTCGTACTCCTGGTGTTCGCGCTGATGCTCACCCGCGCGCCGATCGGTCCGGTGGAGCGACCGCCGCTCTTGCACGTGGTGGTGGGCGGGCTGGTCGCCGCCGGGGTGGCGGCGGTGCTGCTGGTCGCGCTGGTCTCGGGCTTCTCCGGTGCGGTCATCGCGCTGGACCGGGCCGAGGTCGGCGGGGCGCGGGCCACCGGGCGGGCGCTGTTCTCCACCTGGGTGCTGCCGTTCGAGGTGCTGTCGGTGCTGTTGCTGGCCGCGCTGGTCGGCGCGATCGCGCTGTCCCGGAGGGACGGCCCGGCGGCCGAGGCCGGCCGGTCCGACGCCGAGGAGCCTGCGACCACGGCGAAGGGGAGCCGCTGATGCCGCTGCTGTTCCCGCTGGTGGTGGCGGCGCTGCTGTTCGCCATCGGGGTGTACGCCGTTCTCGTACGCCGCAACGCGATCCTCGTCCTGATGGGCGTGGAGCTGATGCTGAACGCCGTCAACCTCAACCTCGTCGCGTTCGACGCCTGGCACCGCGACGCCCTGCACGGCGGGCAGATTCTGACGCTGTTCACCATCACCATCGCGGCCGCCGAGATCGGGCTGGGGCTGGCGATCGTGCTGCTGGTGTTCCGCACGCGCGGGCAGGTGGACGTGGATGCCGTCCGCGAGCTGGCCGACCGTGACCGGGCCGACGAGCACGTCGCCGAGGCCGAACGCGCCGAAGCCGCCGAGCTGGCGGAGATCGCCGAACGCGCCGAAGCCGAGCGCGCCGGGTCCGGCCGCGTGGAAGCCGAGCGCCCGACCACCGCGGAGGCCGGCCGATGACGCTTGTGTGGGTCGCGCTGCTCGCGCCGTTCGCCGCCGCCCTGGCAGCACTCGCCCTGGGCCGCCGGATCCCCAAGGCGGTCGCCCCGATCGGGGTGGCGGGCGCCGGGATCGCGTTCCTGGCCGCGATCGCCCTTGCCGGCATCGACCTCGCGGGCAACCTCGGCCAGCGCGGCGCGACCCTCGCGCACGTGCCGACCGGCGGGCTGGCGTTCGACATCTCCTTCCGCGTGGACGGGCTGACCGCGCTGGTGGCGCTGCTGGTGACCGGCGTCGCGCTGGCGGTGCAGATCTACTCGATCGACTACCTGCGCGGCGACCCGCGCTACGCCTCCTACACCGCGTTCGTCTCGCTGTTCACCGCGGCGATGCTGGTCGTGGTGACCGCGAACGACCTGTTCGTGCTGCTGGTCGGCTGGGAGGTGATGGGCATCTGCTCGTACTTCCTGATCGGCCATCACTGGGAGCTGCCCGACGCCCGCGACGGCGCGATCAAGGCGTTCCTGGTCACCCGGCTGGGTGACATCGGCTTCCTGTTCGGCATCTTCGCCCTCGGTCTCGGCGCCGGCACGTTCTCCATCGGCGGCATCCGCGAGGTCGCTGCCAACGGCGGGTTGACATCGGGTACGGCAACCCTGGCGACCTTGCTGCTGCTGTGCGGCGTGGCCGGGAAGTCCGCGCAGTTCCCGCTGCACGTGTGGCTGCCGGACGCGATGGCGGGCCCGACCCCGATCAGCGCGCTCATCCACGCGGCCACGATGGTGGCGGCCGGGGTGTTCGTGGTGGCGCGGCTGCTGCCGGTGTTCCAGCAGGCGCCGGCCACTCTCGCGGTGATCGCGGTGGTCGCCGCGGTGACCATGGTCGGCGCGGCGCTGTGCGCACTGGCCGAGAACGACGTCAAGCGCGTGTTGGCATGGTCGACGGTCAGCCAGCTGGCGTACATGCTGGCCGGTCTCGCCGCCGGCGGCTACACCGCGGGGCTGTTGCTGCTGGTGGCGCACGGCGCGTTCAAGGCGCTGCTGTTCCTGTGCGCGGGTGCGCTGATCCACGCGGTCGGCAGCAACTCGATGGACGCGATGGGCGGCCTGCGGCGCACGCTTCCGGTGACGTTCGTGACGATGACGATCGGGCTCGGCGCGCTCGCCGCGGTGCCGCCGCTGTCCGGCTTCTTCGCCAAGGACGCCGTGATCGGTGCGATCTCCCGGGCGGCGACGCTCGGCGGTCCGCTGCCGGGCTGGGCGGCCTGGATCGCGCTGGTCGCCGGTTTCGCGACCGTGGCACTCACCGCGGGGTACGCCACCAGAATGTGGCTGCGGGTCTTCTTCGGCACCGCCGCCGGCACGGTCCCGGCCGCGCCCAGCCAGCCCGCGCACACGCAACCCCACCTTGCCGAGGCGCCCGCCCTGATGCGCTGGCCGCTGGTGGTGCTCGCCGTCCCGGCCGCGCTGGTCGGCTGGCTCGCGCTGGTGCCCGGCACCTGGGCGCGCTGGCTCGGCGGCGGCGGGCCCGGCATCCCCGAACCCACGATGGTGCACTGGGGGACCACGCTGATCGCGCTGGTGCACCTGGTCCTCGCCTGTGTGCTGGTGACCTGGGCCTGGCGGCACGTCGAGCGCGAGGATCCCGCGCGGATGCTCGGCCGGTCGCGTCCGCTGCTGGCCAACGGCTTCCGGATGGACGAGCTGATCGACGCCTACGTCGTCCGGCCGGTGTGGGGGCTGGCCCGCCTGGTCGTCGCCGGTGACCGGGACGTCGTGGACTTCTACGTACGCGGGTCCGGCCGGGCCGCCCGCTGGGTCGGCGGCGGATTGCGGTTGCTGCAGACCGGCAACGTCTCGACGTACCTCGCCCTCCTGCTCGCCGGGGTCGTGCTGCTGGCCGTCGCGGCGTTGGGGGCCTTCGCATGAACGTCGTACTGCAACTTCTCCTCGGCGTGCCCCTGCTCGGCGCGCTCGCGCTCACCGCCGGCCGAAGGCTGGTGCCCGACCGCGCGGCGGCCCCCTTCGGCGCGGTGGTCGGCGCGGTGACCCTGCTGCTGGCGGTCTGGCTGGCGGCGGCGTTCGACTACGGCGCGGCGCACCGGGTGCAGTTCCAGACGAACGTCAGCTGGATCCCGTCGGTCGACGTGCGCTGGCACCTCGGCATGGACGGCGTCTCGTTGCCGATGGTGCTGCTCACCGTGCTGCTGGCGTTCCTCTGCCTCCTCTACACCACCCGGGTCGCGCCCGAGGGCGGGCGGGTGCGCGCGCTGGTGGCGCTGATGCTGGTGCTCGAGGTCGGCATGCTCGGCACGTTCGTGGCGTTCGACCTGATCGTCTTCTTCCTGTTCTTCGAGGTCGTGCTGGTCCCGATGTGGTTCGTGATCGCGGTGTGGGGCGACCCGCACGACGCGGCCGGCCGGCGCCGCGCGGCGACCACGTTCATCCTCTACACCCTGCTCGGCAGCGCGATCATGCTGCTGGGCTTCCTGCTCGTCCACGCCGGCGCGCACACGTTCGACCTGACCGTGCTCGCGCGGCGCGGCGGCGACGGCATCGCGCGCGGCACCCAGGTGCTGGCGGCGGTCGCGATCGGACTCGGCCTGGCGGTGAAGAGCCCGATGTGGCCGCTGCACAGCTGGCTGCCGGACGCGCACGCCAAGGCGCCCACGGTCGGGTCGGTGCTGCTGGCCGGGGTGCTGCTGAAGATGGGCACGTACGGCTTCGTCCGGGTGTGGCTGCCGGTGGTGCCCGACGGCGCCCGGGCGGTCGCGCCGTACCTCGCGGGGTTGGCCACGGTCGGGATCCTCTACGGCGCGCTGGCCTGCCTGCGCCAGGGCGAGCTGAAACGCCTGATCGCGTACTCCTCGGTCGGCCACATGGGCTTCGTCCTGCTCGGCATCGCCACCCTCACCGCCGCCGGCGTCAACGGCGCGTTGTTCGCCGGCGTCGCGCACGGGCTGATCACCGGGCTGCTGTTCTTCGTCGCCGGCGCGATCAAGGACCGGCACGGCACCGGCGACCTGGGCCGGCTGGGCGGCGGGATGTACGCCCGGATGCCGCGGCTCGCGGGCGTGTTCGTCTTCGGCGCGGTGGCCAGCCTCGGGCTGCCCGGCCTGGCCGGCTTCTGGGGGGAGATGCTGGCGCTGTTCGGCGCCTGGAATCCCGCGGCCTCACTCGCCCGTACGACGTACCTCGTGCTGATGGTGCTCGCCGGGCTGGGTGCCGTCCTCACCGCGGCGTACTTCCTCGTCCTCGTCCGCCGGATGTGCCAGGGCGCCGACACGATCGGGCCCAGCCTGCTGTCCGTGCGCGACGTCACCGCGGTCGAGGTGGTGGCGTGGGCGCCGCTGGTCGCGCTGACGGTGGTGCTCGGCCTGTATCCGGGCGCGGTGCTGACGGTCACCGATCCGGCGGTGCGGTTCCTGGTGGGCGGGTGAGTGCGGTGATGGGTTCCGTGGGTGCGGTGGACTCGATGGGTTCCGTGGGCTCCGTGGTGAGCGCCGTGGTGGGTTTCGTGCAGCCCGTTCCCTGGCTGGTGATCAGCCCGCCGCTGGCGGTCGCGGTCACCGCGCTGCTGGTGCTGGTGGTGGACTCGTTCGCGATCCCCCGGCGGCGGGGGATCGCGCCCCGGCTCGCGCTGGCCGGCCTCCTGGTCGGGCTGTTCCTGGTGATGGCGACGCCGGTGTGGTCGACGAGCTGGATGGACGGTGCCTTCTGTGCCGGCGGCGCCGTCGAGCCGTGGCTGACCAGCGCGTGTTCGTACGTCGGCGACCCGTTCACCTGGTCGTTCCAGTTCCTGATCGCGGGGGCCGGGGTGATCGTGGTGCTGCTGTCCACCGGCAAGGGGCGGGCCCGCGATCCGGAGGCGACCGGACCCGGGACCGGCACGCTCGGGACCGGCACGCCCGGGACCGGCACGCTCGGCGGCGGCATTCCCACCGGGGAGTACCACTTCCTGCTCCTCGCCTCCGCGGCCGGCGCGATGACCCTCGCCGCCGCCCGCGACCTGATCACGCTCGTGGTGGCGCTGGAGGTCGTGTCGCTGCCGGTGTTCGCGCTGGTCGGGCTGCGCCGCGGTGACCGGCGCGGCGCGGAGGGCGCGCTGAAGTTCTTCCTGGTCTCGGTCGTCTCGGTCGCGGTGATGCTGTTCGGGGTGTCGCTGGTGTACGGCGTGACCGGCACGATGTACCTCGACCGGATCGCCGCGGCGCTGCACGCCCCCGGCCCGGCGAGCCCGGTCGGCTACGGCGGTCCGCTCGCCCCGATGCCCGCGCTCCCCGGTGGCGACCTGGCCGCGGTCGCCGGTCTCGGAGTGATGCTGACCCTGGTCGGGCTGGCGTTCAAGGTCGCCTCGGTGCCGTTCCACTTCTGGGTGCCGGACACCTACGTCGGCGCGCCCGTCCCGGTCGCTGCGTACCTCTCGGTGGTCTCCAAGGCAGCCGGGTTCGCCGGCATCCTGCTGGTGCTCGGGTGGGCGTTCCCGGGCTACGTCCGGCTGTGGGCGCCGGTCGTCGGGGTGCTCGCGGCGGCGACGATGACGCTCGGAAACCTGGTGGCGCTGCGCCAGCGCAACGCCGTCCGGCTGCTCGCGTGGTCCAGCGTCGCCCAGGCGGGCTACCTGCTGGTGCCGCTGGCCGCCAGCAACGGCTACGTGAAGGGGACCACGCTCACCACCACGATGGCGTACCTCCTCATCTACGTGGTCGCCAACCTCGGCGCGTTCGCCGTCGTGTCACTGACCGTCAGCAGCGGGCCGGGTCGGCTGCTCGGCGACTACCGCGGGCTGTTCTGGCGGCGGCCGGGGCGGGCGCTCGCGCTCGGGTTCTTCCTGCTGGCGCTGGCCGGGCTGCCGCCGGGGGTGTTCGGGCTGTTCGGCAAGTTCGTGCTGTTCCGCGCGGCGATCGACGGCGGCGCCGGCTGGCTGGCCGTGGTGATGGCGGTCAACGTCGTGATCGCGCTGGCGTACTACCTGCCCTGGACGGCGCTGCTGTTCCGCTCCCCGGAGGGCGCCGCTGAGTCTGGAGCGGAAGCCGCCGGCGAGACGGGCGGCGCGGTCGCCGGGCCCGCCGGGGCCGTGGCGGCGGTGTGGGCGGGGCCCTGGCCGGCCCGGATCACGGTCTGCATCCTGGTCGTGATCGCCGTCCTACTCTCCGTCTTCCCCGACCTCGCCCTGGACTCCGTGAGCTACCCCGCGCGCGTCTGACCGGCTTCGGAGCCCACCCCGGGCTTGCCGCGGCGGGGCGGTGGGGAGAGGCTGTGCCGCGTGACAGTGATCCAGCCGGACGCCGGGCAGCCGGGCGCGGGAGAGTCCTCCTCCGACCGCGGTTGTGACGTGGTGGTCGTCGGTGCCGGCCCGGTCGGGCTGGCCGCCGCTCTCGATCTCGCCCGGCGCGGAGTCCGCGTCCGGGTGCTGGAACCGGAGGCGGCCCGCGCGTCCCGCCCGCCGATCCGCGGCCTGGGCCCGCGCAGCCTGGAACTCTTCGACGACCTCGGGGTTTCCGCCGAACTCCTCGCCGCCGGCACGCCTGACCTGCCTGTTCGCCGGTACGCCGGGACCCGGGTCGAGGAGTCGCCTGCCGCCGCCCCGACCGGTAAGCGCCGCCCACTCGGCCGGACCTACCTCGGCCCGCTGACGATCCCCGGCAGCCGGGTGGAGGCGATCCTGCGGGACCGGCTGGCGGAGTACGACGTGGTGGTCGAGCAGGTCGGCGGCCTCGGCCGGCTGAGGCAGGACGAGTACGGAGTGCACGTCCCGCTGGCCGGGGGAGCGGCGGCCGGGGGAGCGGCGAGCGCCAACGGCAGCGGTACGCCGGGCAGGGCGGCGTACGTGATCCTCACCGACCCGCTGCCGGACGTCCTGCCGGCGCCCGAACCACCGACCGAGCTGGAGGGTAAGCCCGGAGCCGCGCCTCCGCCGGAACCCGAGCCCGCGCCGCTGACGTACGTCGGCGAGCTCACGCTGACCGGCCTGGCCCGCGACGACGTACTCCACCTCTGGGAGCAGGGCGTCGCGCTGGCCCCGCTGCCGGGCGGGGACACCTGGTGGTTCCTGGCGTACGACGTACCCGATCATCCGAACGTGCGCCGGACCGCACCGCAGGCGCCCACCCTGGCCCGCGCCCAGCAGGTGTTCCACGAGCGGACCGGCCTCACCGACGTCCGCTTCCGCGACGCCGCGTCCCTGGTGGCGTACGCCGCCCCCACCGCACCGGGCACCGCCGCCGCCGAAACCACTTCGTACCGCCAAGGCCGGATCCTCCTCGCCGGCGACGCCACCGGTGCCCACCCGTACCCGCTCGGCGGCCTGGACGCCGGGCTGCAGGACGTGCACAACCTGGGCTGGAAGCTCGCCGCCGCGCTGGTGAGCGGGGAGGAGACGGCGCTGGAGACGTACGCCGGTGAACGCCGGCCGCAGCCCGCGCCCCGCCGCACTCTCTTCGGCCGCGCCAAGCCCCGCCCGTGGCACGCCGACCTCACCGAACCCGACCCGTTCGCCGTGCACTACCGCACCTCGGGCCTGAGCCAGGAACTCGGCGGCAAGCGGCTGTTCCTGCACGCCGGGGACCGGGTGCCCGACATCCGGCTGTGGAGTGTGCGCACGGGTAGCGACCTCCGGCTGTTCGACATCCTCCGCGGGCCGCACTGGACGCTGATCGGCCTGGGCTCGGTGGCGGCGGAGACGGTTTCCGCGGTGCGGCTGCGGTTCGGGAACGGCGTGCGCGGTGAGGTGATCGGCGGTGGCGCCGGGACGTCGGCGATCCCCGGGGTGAGCCTGCTCGACCGGTACGGCGAGGCGCGGCACACGCTCGGCAGCCGGGGCGGCAATGTTCTCGTCGTACGCCCGGACGGTCATGTCGGGTTGCGCGCCGGGCTGCGGCCGGAGATCGTGGTCGCCTACCTCGAGGGCATGGTCACCGAAGCCGTGTGACCCGGGGCGTGTAACCCGGTAAGCCGGGCGGGGCGGGGAACGACTGCCCCGGTGACGGCGTTCTCACGGTGGAGGTCATGACGACGTATGCACGATCGCGCTCAGTGCCATCGCAACCAGCTCAGGACGACTGTCCTGATCGCCGTCCTGTCCGGGCTGGCGCTGGTGCTCGGCCGGTCGCTGGGCGGGCGGACGGGCCTGGCCGCGGGGCTGCTGATCGCGCTCGCCATGAACGCCGCGGCGTTCTACCGCTGCGACCGGATGGCGTTGCGGTCGATGCGGGCCTACCCCGTGAGCGAGGCGGAGCATCCGGAGCTGTGCCGGCTGGTCCGCGAGCTCGCGATCACGATGCGGCTGCCGATCCCCGCCGTCTACGTCTCGCCGACGCAGACGCCGAACGCGTTCACCACCGGGCGCAACCCGCGCCGGTCCGCCGTGTGCGTCACCGAGGGGCTGCTGGACCTGCTGGACCCGCGGGAGCTGCGAGCCGTCCTCGGGCACGAGCTGGGGCACGTCGCCAACCGCGACATTCTCGTGTCGTCGGTCGCGGCGGCGCTGGCGAGCATGATCATGTACGCCGCGCAGTTCGCCTGGCTGGCCCCGACCGGGCGTACCCGCTCCGGTGACGGTGCCGAGGAGGCCGACGGCGGCCGCAACGGCGACGGCTCGGCGGTCACCGCGCTCGCGCTGCTCGTCCTCGGCCCGGTCGCGGCCTTGCTGTTGCAGGCGGCGGTGACGCGTTCCAGGGAGTACTCCGCGGACCAGGTGTCCGCGCGGATCACCGGCGACCCGCTGGCGCTGGCGGGCGCGCTGCGCAAGCTGGAGTCGGCGACCCGCCGGCATCCGCTGCCGGCGGCGCCGGAGCTGCGGAGCACGGCCGCGCTGATGATCGCCAACCCGTTCCACGAGAAGGGGTTCGTACGCGCCTTCTCCACCCACCCGTCGACGCAGGACCGGATCGCGCGGCTGGAGCATCTGGGCGGCGTGCGGCGCTGAGGCGGCGCACGGCGGGCGCCCCGGAATGCCGACGGCCGCCCCGCCCGGGACTCGGGGCAGGACGGCCGTGTCGACGTACGGTCGTACAGGTTAAGTGATCTTCATTGTCAGCGGTAGTTGATGAACTGGAGGGCGAAGTCGAGTTCCTTGCCCTTCAGCAGCGAGATGACCTCCTGGAGGTCGTCGCGCTTCTTGCTGGCGACGCGCAGCTCGTCGCCCTGGACCTGGACCTTGACCCCCTTGGGGCCCTCGTCGCGGACGATCTTGGCTACCTTCTTGGCGTTCTCCTGGGAGATGCCCTGCTCGAAGGTGCCTGTCAGGCGGTAGTCCTTGCCGGACTGCTTGGGGTCTTCGGTCTCGAGGCTGCGCAGCGATACGCCCCTTTTGACCAGCTTCTCCTTGAACACGTCGAGCACGGCCAGCGCCCGCTCCTCGGAGTTGGCGGTGATCTCCACGCCGAGCTCGCCCGACCATCGGATCCCGGCGCCGGTGTTCTTGAAGTCGAACCTCTGTGCGATCTCGCGGGACGTCTGGTTGAGCGCGTTGTCGGCCTCCTGACGATCGACCTTGCTCACGATGTCGAACGACGATTCGGCGGCCATCCGGGCTCCCTTCGTATGCGGCTGTCGGTGACGTACCGGCCGGGTGGCACGGGCGGGTAGCGTCTGCGCTATCCTCTCAACTCGCTGCTGAGAAGCAGCAAGCGGCAGGTTGCCCGAGCGGCCAAAGGGAGCGGTCTGTAAAACCGTCGGCTCAGCCTACACTGGTTCGAATCCAGTACCTGCCACACGAAGATGCGGCCCTTGACCTGCGCAAACAGGTCCGGGGCCGTTCTCGTTGATGTCCGGTGGTGTTCGGCTCGCGGCGGTTGTGGGCCAGTGTCTGCGGCCTGTTTGTGACCGCGTCCTGGATGACGTCGGGTCCAGCTTCCGGCTCCCGGGCGCTTCCGGCCCGGCGACGACGTGGAAACTCAAGACCTGTGAGCTGGTGGGCGTGGATCAGCCCGCAAGGACCGCCACAACCGACCTGACCGCCGTCCGCACCCATGTCGAAAGGCCAGGCGAAGCTGCTGGTCGGTGGGATGGGTCTGGTGACCGCAGCGGCCTGTCGCACTTGCTGGCGAAGGGCGCCGTTTCGTCGTCCGATGGAGACGCGACGTCCCGCGTACGCGAGGGCGAGGCCTACTACCGGTGTGCACGGGCCGGGTCGTCGCGCCACGCAGCAAACGTCCTCTGGCCTGTACGAACAGGGTTCGGGGTCGTTGAACTAGTAGTCCGCTCTCCCGGCCGTGGTCGATCCTGCGTTCCGGTCAGAAGCTACGATCATGCGCTTCACTCGAGTAGTAGACGTCAGCCGTCTCTCGATCGTGGCGGCTGTGCCCGCACCTGCAGCTCGCGATGGAACTGTGACGCTTGAGGCACATTGGGACGCAGCTCATGGCTCACGTGCCGAGGGCACACAGCCGCAAGGCTCCGAGGTACGAAGGGAATGAGTCGGAAGCGCATGTAACCGATCGCGGCAACGGATCGTTGTAAACCGGTAGGTTGCCAGAGGGGCGTATCACAGGCGGGAGGTCCAATGCGGATTCAAGGGATCGACGTGGCCGTCGTAGCGTTCAGCTCGGTAGTCACAGCCGCAGGCAGCCATGGCCAACGGAGCCTGCCGGAACGTTGGACCAAGGCGTCGAAGCAGCCCAAGCTGATGCTGCAGTACTCGTCCCGATGACGACCACTGCAGCGAGTATTGCTGACGGAGGCATAGGTGTCTGGTCACGGCAGCGGAGCTACAGGTGCCGGCACTGTCCACCTCAGCACCGTCTGGCGCAGCTACCGATCCCGTCCGACCGAGCCTTGCTTGCCCCTCCTCGGGTCCTGCGGCTTTCAGGGGCTCGGTCGTCGGATCCGACGTGGATCCAGCCCAGAGGATTCCGCGGCAAAGCCAGCCAACCCGGCTATATCGAGTGTGGTGAATTAATATGAGCACATCTGGCGGACTGCGGCTGATTGTAGTCCGGGGACTATTCGGTTTCCGGGACTACGAACTCAACATTGATCCCGAGTATCCAACCGTATTGACAGGCGCGAACGGCACCGGGAAGTCAACGCTGCTACAACTTGTAAATGCAGTCTCTACGGGCGACGTTCGAGTTTTAGCTGACGCGCCGGTTGACCGACTAGAACTACACTTCGAATCGAAGCCGACCTTCCGGCTTGTCCGGGACGCCAAGGGTTCAGTTCACCTGTCATGGGGAGACCACTCGTCAGACCTGAAACCTCTACCCTCATTCATTAAAGACATCCCTGAATGGATGCGGCGGGAAATACTCGAAGACGGAGAGTTCTCCGCCACTGCAATGCGACGGCTAAATTTGGCATTGGCGACCCGTAGTGACGTGTCGCCACGGCTAATACGAGACATCAGGCGGTACCTCGCGGGAGCTAAGTTTGAGCAGCCAGACTGGCTGGCAGGTATGGGCGAAGAATTTCCAGTATTGTTCGTCACAGATCAGAGACTAGTTGTTGACACCGAGAGGACAGCTGAATCACATGGTGCACAACGGAAAGCCGAACGTTCTTTCCGTCGTGCCGTAGAGGCTGCCAGCGACGAAATCGCGGACATGATTCGTCGGGTGGATACCGCCTATGCGCGGGTGTCCCAGCAGCAAGACCGCGCATTTCCCCGCAGAGTGATCACCGCAATGCGTAGTTCACGACGAGCCTCAGTAGACTACCTGCGACGACAGCTTCTTGAGGTGGACAGGAAGCGATTTGACCTTCGAGAGGTGGGCCTCCTAGATATTGATCAGCCGGAGGAATCCGAACTGGTTGAAGCGAGCTTGGAGGATCCAAATGTGCGACCAGTTATAGCGACGTTCTTGACATCCTCACTCAGGAAGTTCGAGGTCTTAGAAGGACTCTATGTACGGCTGCGTGCGTTCAAGGATTTCTTAGACGAAAGATTCACGCCGAAGAAGTTACTTATAGATCGCGGTGCCGGTCTGCGCTTCGAGCTTCCTAGTGGCGAGCCGATTAGCCCGTCCCAGTTGAGTTCAGGCGAACAGCAGATGATGGTCCTGGCCTATGAGATCTTGTTCCGGGCCGAAAAAGGCACACTTGTTCTCATTGATGAACCAGAGATATCGTTGCACGTCTTATGGCAGGATTCGCTTATCCAGGACTTAACAAACATGGGTAGAGCGAGTGACCTTCAGTTTTTGATGGCGACTCACTCGCCAGTCCTTCTAGCATCGCATCCCGAGACTGAGCGCTCTCTCGACTTGGACGCCAATGCTTTCCTTTCCTGATCCGAACGGCTTCCTCGGTTCTATCCGGATGCGTAGGACCGCATTAGCTCCGGATGTTCCTCTTTTGGTGGTCGAAGGGGTTACTGACCAACGAGCACTCAGGCCGCATCTCGCACCGAATACGCGAATCGTGCCGGCCAACGGAAAGACGGAGGTAGTTAGAGTCTTCGATGGACTCGGGCGAAGGCACCGGCAAGGCGTGTTATTTATAGTCGATTGTGATAATGAGATAGAGGATCGTCTGAAAGGTCATTCGGAGTTTGTCATTTCAGCGAATATGGATATTGACGCTGACTTAGTATTCGAGCTTAGCGCTCTCGACCGGGTTGCAACGGAGTGCCTCGCAGACCGGCTCCTGGATGGTGATGAATTGAGAGTCGCGACTAGTGAGCTTCTCATAGGCGCCACAGAGCTGAGTATCGGGGTTACTGTCGTGCAGCAAGCGGCGAGGCGGCGTCGGCTTCCTACGAAGGTAGTATCCGACATGGGCGGGCGTAGAGAGTTTCGCGTGCGTGACCTATCTGATGAGCTGTTAGACGAAATCGGGTCAGGCGATTCGTTCGTGAGGAAACTGGCCGCTGACATGGCTAATCTCATAGAATGGAGCGATCGTGAGCTTAGGCTGATCACTGCAGAGGCGGTGGATATGTACGGCAAACCTTGTGGACCCCACGGGATCGACCACTGCATCGAGTGTCATCGGCGATCGAGTTGCAGAGGTCATACCTTAGTTCAAGCTATCTCGGTGGTCCTTAAGAAGCGGCATAATGTTTCTATCGGCGTTCCAGTGCTGGAGAGTTTGCTCCGCACGGGAGCGGATCGTCGTCGCCTGGAGGGGTGGGAAGTTGCGCGACGCATACGGCGATGGGAGGATGTGAGTGGTTATAAGGTTTTGGCGGCCGAGTAGTCAGTTGAAGGTTTGACCAGCTTCCGTTAGTCGGCCCATACTCCACATGCGGCAGGCGAGGCAATCGATAGCCACGGGCAAAGACGTGACCCGTGCGACCGGATCCCCAGAGGTGGATTACTCCTCGTCGCGGAAGGCTTGCTCTATCCGTCTCTTGGCGATCTCGTCACGTCCGACGATGCAACGGACGTACACGCGTAGCAGTACGGCGACGCTGTGTCCGGCCCACTGAGCTACCTGGGCTGCGTCCACGCCGGCGTTGAGCCAGTTCGTGACGCAGGCGTGCCGGAGGTCGTAGGGGCGCCTGGCGAGGGGCGAGTCAGCTTCGCGTTCGGTCAGTGCGATCCGCCTTGCTTTGTGCCAGATCCGTCCGTAGACGCTGTCGGACAGGGGACGGTTGTAGTACCTGGCTCTGAAGAGTCGGCCGTCGGGTGCGACGCCGAACTCCTCCAGGTGCGCGTGGAGGAGTTGGACGAGGCGTGGGTGGCACGGGACTGGCCGCACCTCCTCGCGCGCTCTGTGCTTGAGCTGCCGGGGTTCCCTACGGGGTCAAGTCCATTGGCGTGGTGTAGCGGTCGTGTCGCGTGATCCTCTTGTTTATTAGGCGCTGAGGGCCTTGAGGTCGGTGTGGGTCACCTCCTCGGAGACGATGTCGTTGCGGGCTTTGGCGAGGAGGTCGAGGCCGAGGTAGCGGCGGCCTTCGATCCATTCGTCGTGTTGTTCGGCGAGGACGGCTCCGACGAGGCGGATGAGGGAGTTGCGGTCGGGGAAGATCCCGACGACGTCGGTGCGGCGGCGGATCTCGCGGTTCAACCGTTCTTGGGGATTGTTGGACCAGATCTGTCGCCACAGCTGCTTGGGAAACGTGGTGAACGCGAGCACGTCGGGCCGTGCGGCCTCGAGGTGGTCGGCGACCTTGGGCAGCTTGTCGCCCAAGGCGTCCAGGACGCGGTTGAACTGGTCGTGCACCGCGGCGGCGTCGGGCTGGTCATAGACCGAGTGCAGCAGGGTCCGCACCCACGGCCAGGACGCCTTCGGGGTCACAGCCATCAGGTTGGCGGCGTAGTGGGTGCGGCACCGCTGCCAGCCCGCGCCGGGCAGGGTCGCCCCGATCGCTGCGACCAGGCCGGCGTGGGCATCAGAGGTCACCAGCCCGACACCGGACAGGCCGCGGGCGACCAGCCCACGCAGGAATCCCAGCCAGCCCGCGCCGTCTTCGGCGGAGGTGACGTCGATGCCGAGGATCTCTCGGTGTCCGTCGGCGTTGACACCGGTCGCGACGAGGGCGTGCACCCCGACGACCCGGCCACCCTCACGGACCTTCAGCACCAGGGCGTCCATCGCGACGAACGTGTAGGGGCCGGCGTCCAAAGGGCCGGGTGCGGAACGCCTCCACCTGCTCGTCCAGCTCGCCGGCCATCACGCTGACCTGGGACTTGGACAGGCGGGTGATGCCGAGTTGTTCGACGAGTTTCTCCATCCGCCTCGTCGACACCCCGAGCAGGTAACAGGTCGCCACCACCGACGTCAGGGCCCGTTCGGCCCGGCGGCGCCGTTCCAGCAGCCAGTCCGGGAAGTACGAACCCGAGCGGAGCTTGGGGATCGCCACGTCGATCGTGCCGGTGCGGGTGTCGAAGTCACGGTGACGGTAGCCGTTGCGGGAGTTGGTGCGGTCCGGGCTCGGCTGACCGTAGGGGGCGCCGCAGATCGCATCAGCTTCCGCGCCCATCAGCGCGTCGATGAACGTGGACAACAACTCGCGCAGCAGGTCCGGCGACGCAGCAGCCAGCTGCTCGTGCAGGAGCCGGTCAGGGGTCATACTGGGCTTGGCGGTCATCGCGAAGGTCTCCTTGAGCTTGAGCGGGAACTCAGTTCGAAGGATCACGCGATGACCGCCCTACACGTCTACGACACGCCCATCAACAAGGCGCCTGCGGTACACCACTTTGATGGACGCCACTGTCGAACACCGCATGAACGACCGGCCGCGCAAGGTGCTGGGATGGCGGACACCAGCCGAGATCTTCAACAGCCTCTGACACCATGAAGAACGGTCAGCGTTGCGACGACCACTCGAATCCGCCCTAGAACCCGCCCGACGCCAGGGGGTCAGTTTTCACGTGTCGTCGACAGGAAGTAGAGCGGGTGGTGCCGCCGTCGGGAACATGTGGGTCGGTGGGCAGCAGATCTGGCTTGGTCCCGCGTTTGCCGGTAGGACCATCGGCATCTGGGTCGATGACAGGACTCTGCACGTCCTGGCGGACGGAGCCCAGGTGAAACCCTGCCGTCTCGACTGGGCAGCATCGAACTGGCTCGCCTGGCCTGCGCCGGAGCTTGTCCCGCCGGGCCACCGCCGCTTCCCACTCCTGCCGGCGCGGCAGTTGAGGTCGACCGGATCGTGAACGCGGCGGCTGGTCGGCCTATCCGGTGCCCAGGTCAACGTCGGGGCGCGGCTGGCCGGTCAGCGGGTCACGCTGCGGCTGGAAGGCACCCAGATGGCTGTCCTCAGGCACGACGGCAAAGCTGCGCATCTTGGCATGCCCTGTCCCGGCCAAGAACTGGCATCGTCTTCGTGGCGCCAGACGAGCGGGCGCCGTTCCCCTGTCCCATCCGGTCCGGTCACGGTCCAGCGCCGGGTCTCCCGCCGCGGCCAGACGGCGTATTCCGCTGAAGTGGCTGACCAGAACTGGCCACTGGTCTGTCCAGTCATTCCGAGAAGACACGGAACCGAAACGCCGGTCGTAGCGCACACTCACTCCTCCCTCGGGAGATTGGGCAGATCTGAGTGTGCGCTACGACGCCTGCCCTCTAGGTACCAAAGCCTGCGGCCCGTGTCAGTGGCGTCTTTTCCGATTGCCCCTTGCGGCGAGAGGCGGAGGTGTAGCCTCTCCAACTACTAGTGGCGCACAAGAGCTGCTGTGAAGGCTGAGGGCGACGATGAACCCTGTTGAGAAGGCACATGACAAGTCTCCACAGGTACTGTTGGTTACAGATCTTGACAATACCTTGTATGATTTTGGGCAATACTTTGAGGCCGGACTCAAGCGACTTATCCCGGTGCTCATGAGTTTGCTCGCTATCGATGAGAATGAAGCCCTACTTCAGGTGCGAGCTGCGCTTTCACGGACCAAGAATCTTGAGAACCCTTTTATCGTCGAGCATATGCCAATAACGGAATCATTGTCGAAGAATGAGGCTCGCGATCTTGCCAGAACTGCGAACATTGAATTTTGGGAAGGTGCCAAATCAGGCCTCTATGCGTATCCGGGAGTCGAGCCCACTCTACGCCACCTAAGGGCTATAGGAGTGCCGGTAGTTGCCCACACCGACGCTCCCATTCATCAAGCCATAAGGCGACTTCGGTTCCTTCAGTTGGACGGTTTCTTTCAGGGCATCGTCGCGACAAGCTGGTTCAGGAAGCGGCAGGGACCTTATCCCACCGCCCTTGTGGTCGCGTTGCCTGGTTTCAGGAGTCCACCGCGCCGATACAAAGTAACATGGCGCCTTAGCCCGACGGAAGCAAAGCCAAATCGTCAGGTTCTTAAGCGGATTGCCTCGACGATTGGTGGCCGAGAGACGCAGGTCCTAGTAGTGGGAGACAGTGTCACGCGGGATGTGCAGCCTGCAATCGAGAGTGGATTCATCGCAGCTTGGGCGCAGTACGGAATCCGCGACACGTCCAAGGAACCGCTACTTCAATCTGTTGTCCCGTCTCGGCTGTCAGATTTGCTGGTTCAGCCTGAGCTCCCGGACGGTTGTTCCGCCATAGATACGTTCGCGGACGTGGTCAACCTGATTCCTGGTCAACTCCCCCTACCCATTCTGATTTAAGATGAAGGCTCAACTCAATTACCTTAGACGTGCGCACGCTAATGGAAATCTGATTGTCTTCTGCGGGGCGGGCGTCGCATCTGCCGCAGCCAAGTTGCCGAGTTGGCCCGCATTATTAGACGGGGCGATGGACTACGTAAAAGCGAACTTGCCCTCAAAGGAGAATGTAGTGAGGCTGCGAGCCGCCAGAAAGCTGGGCTCTCAGGGAGACCTTCCCGGAGCTTTTCAGCTAATTCAAGAAAGTCTGGCAGAGTCATCGCTCCCCCTTTACGAGTCCGTACATTATGAAGGGTATCTGAGTGATGTATTCAGATCTCCGGCCCTTGCTTCTTCCGACCTTCTTGAGTCATTAAGAAATTTGAACCCGCGCCTCATAATAACCACGAATTATGATCTGCTGCTTGAGGAGTATGTCACTCAGAGTGGCGCGCCAGCGCCATCAGTTACATGGTTAAATCCCAGTCAGATAAAGTCGATGATCCGTATTGGGCGAGGGGTTGTACATCTGCACGGCCGCTATGACGTGCCGCGAAGCGTAGTACTGTCGACTTCGGACTACCAGCGAGTTGTTTCAGAACACGATGCGACCGAAATCGCCACCGCCATCTTTCACTCTGGAGTGCTTCTATTTGTAGGTGCGAGTTTGGAAGGAATGGGTGACCCCCATCTCTCAAAGCTCCTAGACTCCTTTGCCCGAATCAAGTCTGATTCAGATCTTGAAGAAAGCCCCCACATGGCGCTTCTCGCCGGCCGACCTGAAGGATCAGTAGTTGCACGACTGAGACGCCTTGGAGTTGACGCATGTACCTACGGAACGGCCTACGAGGAATTGCCTACTTTCATCCGATCAATAAGTGGGCCTGACGAGATAACTATTCGCGCTCGACCCGTTCGGAACACGATAGAGACCGTCTCCAGAGCCGGCAGCCTGGGAGAGGCAGTAGGTTCAGTAGGCGAATTCATAAAGTCTTCAATATTTCGCGGTCGCGATGTCCGAGTCACATATACTGAATTAACAGAGAACAGTGAAGGTGATCGTCAACTTGAATCACGCTACGTCTTCCCGGCGAATCCCACGAGAAACGTCTTTAACTACCCGCTGTCTATCGCGGCATGGGCACTGCTTGAAGGGCGAATCATCGAGTGGCCACGAGATGCCGAATCGCTTTGCAATCTAGGCTTGGTCGATCATCTGGGGCGGCTACGACGGGCTCGAGAATTATTAGATCGAGACTACACTCAGGCTTCGCCAGAAATCCAGCGGTACGTCGACCTGGTCCGTGTCCGCAAGGCCATGGATTCGAGAACCCTTACGCTAAAGGATTTTTTTCAAGATTGGGACAGTGCCCAACCGCGATCCAGATACGCTCAGTTCCTGAGCGTTCCTGTCCCTATCGTGGATTCCTTTGGCAATAGGGAGAAAATTTCGGAGTACGGAGTATTCAATATCGATAGCAACGAAGAGCTTCCTCTACTCGACGTGCGCTCGGAGGAGTCGCTCAAGCTGGCTTCGGCCATCGTAGCTACTTGTTATTCCGTCGGCGCCAAGTGGTAGCTGCTGTAAATCTAAACCCTGAGGAGGGCAAGGAAATGCCGGAGATGACGAAGATTGGTGCTGTAATTTTGACGCCGGATAAGACCAAGATTCTGGTGGTTCGTAAGCGGGGAAAGGAAACTTTTATCATTCCTGGAGGACGACCTGAGGGGCAAGAGACTGATCACGAGGCGCTGGCGCGAGAGATTCGGGAAGAGCTGTCTGTTGGTATGCATCTGAACGCCCAGCTCGGTCAATATGTAGAGCCAGCTGAGTTCGACGACGCGACGCTCACTATGCGTGTTTATGATGTGGATATGGTAGGTGAGCCAGTTCCCGATAACGAGATCGTAGAACTCCGATGGGTGGGAGCTGATTACGAGCGAGAGGGGGTCAAGTTGGGTTCCACCTTAACCAGACATGTGATTCCAGCGCTACTCGCTCGCGGTGACCTACGGTAGCTCGGCGCCATGAACACCGAATCTGCTTCTGATCCTCATGCCGTTGCTCTCCTCTTCTCTGGAGGTCGAGATTCTACCTTGGCTGCGGTACGGCTATGGCGAGGTGGACATCACGTCAAACTGATGGGTTTCGAAGGAGGATTTGGCTACGGTGCGTCTTTTCGCCAACTCCGCGTTCAGGAGGTTTCAGACTTGGTGCCCCCTGATAAGTATGCGTTTAAGACCTTAAAGATTCATGGCCTTGTGCGTCGAATTTGCCTTGTTGGACTTGTAGAAGACATCCTTGAGGATCGTTACCAACTTCTGCTGCTGGGCGAATTCTTGGCGATGATGGTCGCGACGATCAGGTTCTGCCATAATGAGGGTATTACCCGCATCGCCTCGGGTGCGACGGCTTACCAGGACTTCTACCCAGAACAAGGAGCCGTTTCAACTGCATTCATTCAGGATCTTTGCGCCAAGTATCAGATTCACTACGAGCGCCCTGTATCAGATTGCGTTGACAGTGAGGCCGTGAAAGAGGAACTGCTGATAGCGGGCTATTCTTCGAAGTCACTAGAGGGGAGCACTCTCCTCGCCGACATTTGCGATTCGGTTCCCGACACGTCCATTGCATCCTTCCTTACGCGAAAAGAAGCGGTGCTAAATTCGCTCATCGACGGGGACGGTCTGAATGATTATTGTAATCTCCGGCCTGACGGCGGCCGGTAAGACGACACACGGACGTATTCTAGCGGACGCTCTTCACGTTCCTTTCGTCGAGGCTTCGGAGGTCTTTAGGTCGCTTGCCGGAAACGCTTTGAACGGCGTTCGGTGGCTAGGTCGTTGGACGCCTGAGCTGGACACTTTGCGAGCAGCTACCGATCTAGATTCTCAGGTAGATGCGACGCTGATTCGCTCAATCGACAGGGCCTCGAGTGGTGTCTATGACGCCGCACTACTACCATGGTTAACCAATCGTCGTGATCTAGTCCGCATTTGGATGGAGTCCGATGAGCCAAGTCGGGTGCGCAAATGTGTGGTGTCGCATTTCGGCGACTGTCCTGAACTCACATTGGATTCTGCGCAGGCGATCGTCGCAGGGAAGGATAAGGTCACTCGTGAGAGACTTTTCTCGGTCGCTCGAAGGGTAATGAAACCCGATAGAGAGTTCTTTGACGCCGTGGTAGATAATTCGTCGTTGATACCTCAGGCGACGTCTGAGGCGGCACGCGCCGGTATTCTGCGTTTCTCGTTAGAACTTGAGAGGTTAGTCGATCACCTTCGAAATCCGGGGGCTGTGAGCCCTCCCGGCCCACCACTAGTCCCGTGGGTTCGTACGTGAGTTCGGCAGCCGACCATATCTGGAGAGCAACAAATTTGCCCGGTGAAGTTCAAATTGTTACGGCGATGAGACTGCATACGGGTTCATGGCCGACGCGGCGATAAACCGTGAAGGGCTTGCACAGCGGGTGAACGCGATGCACGAAGACGGCCTCCGTGTCTGCGGGATGTGTATACGCACGATCGCTGCCCAGGCTCCGACCTCAAAGCGGGCGAGCGTGGCTTGCGTCAGGACTTGGGTGCCGAAGGACCTCCAATATCGGGTCGGTCGACCGCGGGCCTCCGGTCGAAGCCCGAGGTGAAGGACGACACCATCGTCCAGCAGAGGGTTAGGCGGGAGTGTCGGCCGTAGATCAGTCTCTACCAGCTCGGAGTCGTCTTTGCTCGGCTGCTGCGACGTCTACGTCACACTCGGAATGACTCATCAGCGGCTCCTTCGGTACTTCCCATTCGACCTGCTCATCTTGCAGGGCGGTGCACGGCTAACGCCTGGTTCTGCGCGCCGGCGTCGTTGGCGTTGGACGCTTGGTTTGGCCATGGCCAGGCCTCCGCAGCTTGGGGAACACTTCTCGCCGATCCCGGTTGCCCTTGTCCCGCTGTGCTGGGTGTGGGAGGGCCCGGCCATCCTCGTGGCCGCACGGCCGTGCCGAGCGGTCTTCATCGTCCAGCTGTGGTTGTTCGCACGGTGCCAACTCAGTCCAACTCGCTTACCTTGTCGCGCGTACGGTGAGCAACGTGAGCAGATCGTGACCGCCGGGCTGGACGAGCCGATGCCCGAGTGATACGTCCGTGGTCAGAAGCGTCGGGGGTGGATCACCTTCCCGTCGACCTCGATTGAGGCACTCCACAACTAGCACCGCCGGATGCACCGTGCGGCCGGGGTTACCAGCCAGGTCGGATCCGGCGGTTGGGCCTCGTTGGCGACCGGCAAGCGCCGGTAGGCACACGGAACCGGCAGCGCAGCCCGGTCCAACCTGCTGCGACGGTGCCCGGTACACGACGGGGACTGGCGACGCGCGGTGTGATCTTCTGCGGCCTACTTGTGGCGGCGTCGGTCGCCAACCGGTAACGCTGTAGGTCAGCGCCCGGTTGGGAGCTTCCTGTAAAAACATTGATTGAATTCTCGGTCCCGGCGACCGCATCGGGATGCCAGTTGCTGAGCTGCGAGTAATGGGCCGCCATTCGACGAGTAAGGTTCGAGCTTTGGGAAATCGGCGGCCGACTGGAAGGTGACGATCGTTGAGGTGGTTGGATGCGTTGAGCGAAGATGTTGGTGTCGAATCCAGGGTATTTGCTTGTGTTCCAAGTGGTCAGCCTGTCTCGGCCGATTTCTCGGTCGCTCGCCCTGCTCGCGTCTCGCCTGCCCCGCCGGCGGTAACCGCAGCGGCCCGCACCGATCGGTGCGGGCCGCTGCTTCAACCAGATCCGTTACGTTGCTTCACATCGGCGCTTCCCAGAGGTCAGACCGTATTTTGGGGCCCCCGTGGCGACACGTAGCGCAGGTAGCGGTGTGGATCAGGGCCGGCCTGGGTTGCTGAGTGCGGCGCCGAAGGCTGCGTCTGGTTCGAGAGGCCTATCGCTACAGAATGCAGTAGTCGTCGCCCACATGACTGCGATCTACAGCGCGCGGCAGGCCCCTCAGGTCGCCGCCACGGGCATCAGGCGTCGACGAGGGGATCGACACTGACCGCGCCGGCGCCTTCCGAACCGGGGCTGGCGATCCGCGCGATGGGCGTTCCCTCGTCCGGCCGCAGGGTCCGGCGTACGTCGATGTCGACGTCCATCGTCACGGTCACGTGCAGAGTCCGGACACCGTTGGCGGCGGGAGCGTCGCTCATGTCCTTCAGGTTCAGGGCCTTGGCCCCCATGGTGGTCTGGTAGTCACCCTCGACCGTGGTGACCGAAGCGCAGGAGACGATGCGGTCGTTCTCCAGGCTGAGTACGGCGATCAGCAGGTCGCGGGCCCGCGCGAGCGGGGCCTGCAGGCCGGACAGTTCCAGCGTCACTTCGTCGCGCCCGCCCATCGTCGTCGCCACGCCGGTGGCCCCGTAGCTGACCTGGAGGTGGGTGACGACGTCGAAGGTCCGGTAGCGCCGCGGGCTGAGCGTGAAGGAGCGACCCGCCTGGGAACCACCGTCCCACATCACCTCGTCCGGATGCAGAACGGTGACCACCGCCTCGTTGCTGAGCAGGCGGACCGTGCGTGGACCGGTGCCGGCCGTCCCCTCGAGCTCGTAGGGGCCGGCGGGATCGTCGGCGTCCAGGGGCAGCACCTCGGTGCGAGACTGCCGATGGGGACCGGCCTCGTGGTGGCGCGGCCTGGTCAGGAACGTCAGGGACTCGGTGGCCGTGCGGATGTCGACGGCCGGAGGTGTCCCGCCGAAGAGGTCGGGCGACACACTGCCGAGAAGTGTGCGCAGAACCGTGATGAGGTCGCCGGTGGGCAACTGTTGCGCCATCCCATCTCCCTCTGATGGCGGACCGGCGGATGCCCGAAAGTGTGGCCGAGTGACCATCTCGAATCCCGCCGGTTCCTCGTTGCCGCGAGTGTAATCTGAGCACACCTTGCTGGAGATCATTTTCGTGGGCAAGGCCACTTGGGGGGCGGAGGCTTCGTCATGTCCGGAGACCTGCAACGCTCGGCCGTGGGTGTTCCTCACGACATTCCCGCGCCTGTGTCTCGGAACGCGCTGTTGATACTCGATCCGCCTGAGGTGGACGAGTTCGACATCGACGTACGGTTCGGTGAGGTCACCGGCGGTCGGGTTCTGCCGGGTCCGTTCCTGCCGCTTGACGCCCAGACGGACGGGGCGGGTTGTCTTCCCACTGGTGGCAAGGGAGCCGGCGGCACCTGCAACACCGCTGACAACACCTGCCAGGGAACCTGTGCGGGCCTCAACACCTGCCCGCAGACACAGTGCGGCAACACCTGCGCGGTGACTTGTGGCAACACCTGCGCGGCCACGTGTCGAGACACGTGCGTCAACACCTGCGCTGACACCTGTGAGGACACCTGCGGTGTGTGCGCGACCTTTGCGCAGACCCACTGTTTCACCTGCCGGTCGGGCTGCAGGGAACCTCTTTGAGCGTCCATGAGCCGGTCGCGGCGCTTGGACCGGTTGGCGGTTCGGTGGCCGTGGAGGTGGCCGGCACGATCGCGTCCCGGCTGGCCCACCTTCCCACGCTGGAACGTGCCGTGGCCGCGATGGTGGAGCAGTCCAGCTTTCCGCCCTCGGTGGGATGGCGGCCCACGTCGGTCGCGGCGGGACTCCCCGGCATGGCCGTCGTGTTCGCCGCCTTCGACGTTCACGAACCCGAAGCGGGCTGGGACCGCCTTGGCCACCGCGCGCTGAGCCAGGCGGTGGCGGCGATGCCCGAAAGGGCGGAACCAGGTGCCTCGCTGTTTGCCGGTTGGGCCGGCGTTGGTTTCGCGGCGACGAGCCTCGCACGAGGACGAGGGCGGTATACCCGCCTTCTGCACACGGTCGACACGAAACTCCAAGCCCGGACGCGCAACGCGATCCGGCGGTTGGACGCAGCTCACGGCTGTGGAGTCAGCGAGTTCGACGTCATCAGCGGCCTCGCCGGGGTGGGCGCGTACCTGCTACGCCGTCGCGAGAGCGCCGAGAGCGCCGACCTGTTGGGCGAAGTTCTTCGCTGCCTGAGCGAACTCCTCGCCGACGAGGGCGAACCGCGTCGCTGGCACACCCCCGCCGACCTCGTCGGGCACGCGATGACCGGGGCCTACCCGGACGGCAACCACAACTGCGGTCTTGCCCACGGGGTGACGGGACCGCTTGCCCTGTTGGCGATTGCGCTGCGGGAGGGTCTGAAGGTGGAGCGGGCCGAGCAGGCGGTCGACGTGGCCGCGGAGTGGCTGGCCGACCATGCGATGGCCGACGGGTGGGGCCCGAACTGGCCGAACGCCGTGCCGCTGCCACCTCGGCCCGGGAGCCGGCCGGACGGGACCGGACTCGCGCACGGTCGAGCGACCTGGTGCTATGGCGCCCCGGGGATCGCCCGCGCGTTGTGGCTGGCCGGTACCGCCCTGGACGCCGACCGCTACCGGCACCTCGCCGTGGAGGCGATGCTGGCCGTGTTGGCGCGGCCTGCGGCCCAGCGCGGGATCACCAGCCCGACGTTCTGCCACGGGACGGCTGGGCTGGCCCACATCACCCGACGGTTCGCGGTCGACACCGGGCGTTCGGAGTTCGCGGCCGGGGCCGAGGAACTGGTGCGGGAGCTGCTGGCGGCGTACGAACCTGACAGCGTGCTGGGTTACCGCAACGTCGAGCCTGGCGATGTCCGGGTCGACAATCCTGGCCTGCTGGACGGGGCGCCGGGTGTGGCACTGGCGCTGCTGGCCGCCGGAACCGACGACGAGCCGGCCTGGGACCGGCTCTTCCTGCTCTCCTGAGGCAGATCGCGAGCTCATGTCGTCCAGTCCGCCGACACGCATCCACTTGTCGTACGAGCCGTTCGACTGGTTCGTCGTCCGCGCCCCGTTGTTGCCCATCGACTCCTACGAACGGTTGGCCGGTGATACGGCGGGCGGCGCCGCGTCGTCGGTGGCGGATCCGCTGGTTCGCCGGGCTCTCGACGTGGCCAGCCCTGACCTCCTGCGCGCACTGGAGTCCGGTGCGGGTGGGCGATCGACGCCGGCGGCGCGTTCGGCCCTGTTGCGGTACCTGATCCGGATGTCGACCCGCCCGACTCCGTACGGACTGTTCGCGGGTGTGGGCGTCGGCGGCTGGGGCGATCAGACCACCCTGGCGCTCGGTCCCACCGCGAGGCCCACCCGGACCCGACCGGACATGGGATGGTTGACGCGGTGGATGCTTGCGCTCGAGTCCGATCCAGAAGTACGCCGCCGGCTGCGGCTCGCCGCCAACACCTGCGCCTTCGAACGCAACGGGCGCTTGCACCTGAGCGACCGCTCGACCGGTGGCAGGGCGGGCCTGCCTGATGTGTCGGTACGCGCCACCCCAGTGGTCCGCCGGGTGCTGTCGCTCGCACGGAACGCGGTGCCCTACGACGAACTGGTCGAGCGGGTCCTCGCAGGCACACCGGGAGCGACCGCGCAGACCGAGGCGAAGGTGCACGGGCTGCTCGCGGAGCTGCTGCGCCAAGACCTGCTGCTGTCGGACCTGCGGCCACCGTTGACCGGTGACCCCCTGCGGCATGTCGTCACCCGGCTGACCGCGATGCCGGCCCACGGGGCCGCCGGGGCCGAGCTGGCAGGTCTGGTCGCCGACGCCGCAGCGATCGACGCGGCCCCTGTCGGCACGAACGCCGACCCGACCGGCACGCTGGCCTCCCTGCGGGAACGGTTGCGGTCCCTGCACGACGATCCGGGTGACCAGGAGCTGCTGCAGGTCGACTCCGCGCTCGCGTTGGCCGGTCGTGAGGTGTCCCGTGCGGTGGCCGAGGAGGCGGCGCGGGCGGCCGAGCTGTTGCTGCGGATGCACCCGCGACCGGCCGGTCCCGGTTACCTCGCGAACTACCGCGCCGCCTTCCTCGCCCGGTACGGGCACGACCGCCGGGTCCCGTTGCTGGAGCTGCTCGACCCACGGTTCGGGTTGGGCCCCCCGACGTCGGGCTACTCCTACGCCCACAACGCTGCACACGACCCCGGTCCGCAGCGGAGCCAGCTGCTGATGGAGCTCGCGACGACCGCGCTGCGGACCGGATCGGTCGAGGTCGTCCTCGACGACGCGGACGTCGACACGCTGTCCACCTGGTCACCGGACCAGAAGCGGCTTCCGGCGTCGCTGGAGCTGAGTACGTTCGTCGTCGCACCGTCGGTCGCGGCACTGGACCGCGGCGAGTTCTGGCTGGTGGTGGGACCGAACCTCGGTGGCCAGGCCGCCGGCCGCGGGCTGGGCCGGTTCGCGGACCTGCTCGGTCCGGATGCGACGCGTAGGCTGACCGAGGTTGCCCGGGCCGAGGAAGCCGCCGACGGTGGGGTGACCGCCGAGCTGGTCTATCTGCCGGCGCGGCACCGTTCGGCGAATGTCGCGGTCCGCCCGCGGGTGCGCCACTTCGAGATCCCGGTGGGTGTCGCGCCCGGTGTGGAGGCGGACCGGGTGATCCGGCCGGACGAGCTGGAGGTGATGGTCCGCGACGGCCGGCTCGCCGTGTGGTGGCCCGCCGGTGACACCGAGGTGCACGTGTCCGCCGGACACATGCTCAACGCCTCCGCCGCGCCGGAGGTGTGCCGGTTCCTCCACGACGTCGGCGACGACGCGACGACGGGACTCATGCCGTTCGACTGGGGGCCGGCCGGTGGCCTGCCGTTCCTGCCCCGGGTGCGGTCCGGGCGGGTGGTGCTGCGGCCCGCGGAGTGGCGGCTGCCGCGCCGACGGGCCACCGAGGCGCTGCGGGTGGAGGACACGGCCGCGTTCACCGTGGCCCTGAAGCGGTGGCGGGAGGAGTGGCTGGTCCCGCGTCACGTCTACCTCACGGCCGCTGACAACCGGCTGTTGCTGGACCTGGACGACCCGGCGCAGGCGGACCAGATCCGGGAGGAACTACGCCGTCCGCGTGGGTCGGACCTGGTAGTGCAGGAGGCGCTGCCGGGACCGGGCACCGCCTGGTTGCCGGGTCCGGGTGGCAGTTACGCCAGTGAACTCGTCGTTCCACTGCGCCGCCGACCCCAGGCCCGCCCGGCAGCGAAGGCGACGACCCGCGACCCGTTGCCGACGCGGGCCGACGAGACGCACCGGCTGCGCCCGCCGGGCACCGACTGGCTCTACCTCACGTTGTACGGTCCGGCCGCCGGGGAGGACGCCCTGATCGCCGGGCAGGTACGCGACTTCGCGGGAGGCCTGGTCGCCGACGGTGCCGCGGACGGCTGGTTCTTCCTGCGCTACGCCGACTCCGGCCGGCACCTGCGGCTGCGTCTGCACGGGTCGCCGGAGGCCTTGACCACGCAGGTGCTTCCGCGGGTGACGACGTGGGCGGCCGGGCTGGTCGCCTCGGGACTGCTCACCCGGATCGGCCTGGAGGTCTACGAGCGTGAGCTGGAACGCTACGGCGGCCCGCAGGCGATGGAAGTCGCCGAGCGGGTGTTCGCCGTCGACAGCGCGGCGACCGCGGACCTGCTCGCGCTGACCGCGGGCCGGGACACCTCCGTGGATCCGGTCGAGCTGGCCGCGCTGAGCTTCGACACGCTGCTGCACGGGCTCGGTATGGACGAGTCCACGCGGGCCGCGTGGTACGCCGAGAACCCTGCCCCGCCACGGGAGTCCGGTGCCGCCTACCGCGAACGCAAGGACAGGTTGCGGGCACTGCTCGGTGGCGTACCCGAGGTGCTCGGACCTGTCGACGCGCCGGTCCGTGCGGTGCTGGACCGGCGGGCCGAAGAGCTGCGGCCCCTGGGTGCCCGCCTGGAGGGGCTGCACCGGGAGGGTCGAAGCACCCTCCCGGTGAGTGCCCTGGCGCACAGTTTCGTGCACCTTTCCGGCAACCGCCTCGGCATCACGCCCGGCACGGAACGTCTCGTCCTCGGTCTGCTCCGCCGGACCCTTGCCTCGTTGGCGAAGGCCCCGCTACGCGGCGCTGGCCGGTGAGGCGGCCGAGACCGCGCTCTCCAGGGCGTCGACGCGCTGACGGAGCCGTTCGTTGTCGGCTTTGAGTTCCTTGACGGCCTCGATCAGGACGGCGGTCAGCCCGGAGTAGTCGACGGTCAGGTGCTGGTCCTCCCCCATGGGTGAGACAAGCTCTGGGAAGACCTCGGCGACCTCCTGCGCCACGACCCCCAGTTGCGGACCGGCTGGTGCGGTGGCCGCGGGGCTGGTCGCCGGCTGGTCGCCACGCCAGCGGAACGACACCCCACGCAGCCGGGAGATGCGTTCGAGGGCGTCGGCGATGACCACGATGCCGGTCTTCAGCCGCCGGTCGGACAGGTTGCAGAACGAGGTCGCGCAGGACATGCCGTTGACCTCGAGCCGGTCCCACACCGACACCTTGCGGGTCGAGCCGTCGCCGGCGCGGTTGCCCAGGAGCATCAGCGTCTTGTACTGGCCGGTGTCGTTGCAGATCTCGGCGTTGGTCGCGCTGGAGAAGTTGCTGTAGGCGGAGGTGAAGCGGACCGGGTTGGCTCCGATCCGCGCGTTGCCCTTGACCTCCAGGTTGTCCTGCGGCGCGCCGGTTCCCGCACCGACCCGGACGTCGCCGAACGTCGCGGCTCCGGTGAAGGAGGAGGTGCCCGCCACCGACATCGGTCCGGCGACGGTGACACTCGCGCGCAGGTTCGTCGTGCTCGTGACGTCCAGGCTGCCGCCCACGGTGGCGGTGCCGGACAGGGTGGTGTTGCCGGTGACGTTGAGGGTCTGGCTGACCGACAGGGGCCCGGAGACCGGGCCGCCGGTCTTGTCCAGCTTCGCGGTGTCGAGGCGTTGGATCTCCTGGACCAGCTCGTTCCAGTCGGCGGAGCGGATCGGGTTGCCCGCGGCCTTGGGGAACGGGGGCTTCGGTACGTACGCCACTGGATCCTCCTAGAAGATGATGTCCCACAGCAGGGTGAGCTGGAATGTGTCGGTCTTGGTGACGTCCTTGAACACCACGCGGCTGTAGAGGACACCCGCGTCGTTGAGGAGCCCGGCCTCGCGCAACGGCGTGCTCGGGTCGTTGGCCTCGCCGAAGTCGAACTGCGCGGTGACCTGCACCCGCACCCGCGCCAGGCTCTGCGCGTCGGTGAAGTTGGAGTACTCCACCTTGGTGATGGCCTTCGGGTTGCCTCGTTTGCTCCCCAGGGCGGTGTCGGCGTCGGCGGGATCGCGGTTGTCGGTGCCGACCGCGATCGCGCTGACCGGCGTGCGCGGAAGTCCGGTGGTGCGCCCGCCGAACATCTCCGCCACCAGCATGCGTCCGCTCGTCACGATGCGGTTGTTCTGTCGCTGGTCCAGCACGAGCCGGCCCGCCCGGTCGTGCATCAGGATCGTCAGCCGCCCGGCCATGTCCATGCGATCTCTCACGTCGAACCTCTTCTCGTCCTCAGTCCAGGAAGACCTGGTGGCTGTCGTCAAAGGGGGAGATGTCGAAGATGCCTCCGATGCGCAGGCTCTCTTCCTGGTCGTGGGTCAGCGCGACCGCGCTGATGCTGCCGACGGAGACGGCCTCGGTGGCGTTCGCGTCCTCGGTGCGGCGCAGCAGGGCGACTCCGGTCTGCTGTTCGCTCATCTCGTGCCGGTCGGCCCCGTCCTGGGGCAGGTTGAGGGCGAAGTTGACCCGTCCCCGTACGCCGGCCGCCTTGGTGGTGTCGACGACCTCCTGGATGCGGTTGAGCGGGAGACCTTCGTAGGCGAAGACCGGCCCGGTGTAGCTGTAGTCGTCGCGGAGCCGCTGGACGGCGTCCTTGAGGAAGTACGGGACGGTGAGGTCGAAGGTCAGCGGCTCGTACCTCGTCCAGGTCAGCTCCGCCTCGAACAGCGGAAGGTCGAAGGTGTCCTCGTCGAAGGCGGCCCACTGGTCGGCGGCGAAGCCGCTGCCGGCCCGGAAGACCCAGGTGCTGCTGCCGCCGGGCACCGGCGGCAGCTCCGGCGGGGAGGTGGAGTCCCAGGCGAGGAACAGGTGGCCGACGCTGCGCTGCCCGGCCTCGCTGAGCACCCGGGCGAGGAACCGGCCCTGGGGGTCGGTTTCGAGGACGAGGGTCTCTCCCGGCTGCAGCGCCAGTTGGGGGTTCGCCCGCACTCCCTGGTCGCTGTCGCCGAGTTGGACGGAGATGTTGCGGGCGACGCCGAGGGTGGCGCGGATCTGGATCACCGGCAGTTCGGGGCGTACGGAGGGCAGGTCGACGGGAACGTCGAGGCGGCGCAGGTTCCCCTCGATCTGGCTCGCGGAGTCCGGCGCCCGCATGCTGGTGGGGTCGGGCGCGAACTCGGTGAGGTCGACCAGCCCGTCGATGGCCTCCCGCAGCTCCTCGGCGTTGGGCGGCAGCGGCAGGTCCTTCAGGTCGAAGGGAAGGCCGAGCGCCGAACGGACGGCGCCCTTCACGGCCGCGACGGTTCCACCGCCGGTGAACCGTGCCACCAGTGACTTCAGTCGTTGCCGCAGCGCCTCGTCGGTTTCGGCGGTGCCGTCGCGCAGGATGCGTCGCCGTTCGTTGAACGTCGCGGCCAGCCCGTCGAGCCCCTGCCCTTGCGCGTAGTCGATCCAGTGGGAGGACAGCAGCCGTTTGACGGCCGTGTCGGCTCCGGTCAGCTCCGCGCCGACCGCGTCGAGGAGTCGGTGCAGGGTTCCGTCGCCGTACCGGGCCGCGTAGACCTCCGGCAGGAGGGCGGCCAGCCGTTGCGTCTTGGTGGGCATGGCTACATCACCAGGTCCAGGGTGGTCGTCGCGGCGGCGACCGCGGGGTATCCGGCCAGGGTGACGGTGACCTGCCCGGTGGGCTGGTGTTCGTCAGCATCGAAGTTCGTCAGGTCGTCGTCGGTGAGGGTCACCACCGCGGTGTCGCCCTGGTTAATGACGACAGCCTTCACGACGTCGGCCACCAGCACCGGTGGAAGTGTCGTGCTCGACCGCAAGGTCGCCTTGACCTGCAGGCGAACCTGGACGGTGACGTGCCGGAACCCGACCGGTGAGATGCCCTGCAGGAGCTGGATCTCCAGCGTCCGTGTCGTGTCCGCCTGCGCGCCGAGGTGGGTGACGGCAACGGCGCTCAGGGCTCCGGGCGTGGCCTGTTCGGACCGGTCGACCGGCAGCAGGTCGCCCACGGCGCCGTTCGCGGGCAGCCCGGGTCGGGCCACCTCGCGGGTGAAGTCGAGCTTGGCCTCGGCCACGTCGGCGAGGCCGGGCACCTGGTAGACCAGCGAGGTCAGCCGGCGCAGGGACAGGGCCTCGCCGATGGCCAGGCCGCGGATAGCCTGCGCCGCCGCGTCGGCATAGGTGGAGGCGGCGGCCGGATCCTCGATCTCGGAGCGAATCAGCACGAACGTGCCTGTGATGGTGACCGGGCGGACGCGTTCGGGTACGGCCATCACGCCGGCGGCTCTGGTGCGTTCGACCGCGGCGGCCACCGCGTCCTCGATCTCGGCCTGGCGTTCCGGGCTGCCGGCCGCGGACGAGTAGCGGACCCGGACCTGGCCGAGCGGGACGTCGAGGTCGACGCTGTGATCGATCACCGCGACGTCCTCGACCCCGTCGACGTCGCGGACGGCGAACTCGATCGCGCCCATGGTGGCGTTGCCGGCGCGTTCGAGGGCGTGCCGGGCGCGTTCGCGCAGGGCGTCGTCGGGTTCGGGGTCCTGCCCGCCGGTGATCGGTTCGGCGTTGGTGACCGAGTTCACTCCGACGGGCGGGGTCGGCATCACCGCCACGGCGTTCGCGCCGATGTTGCCCGCCGCGCCCGGCTCGACGGCCTCGACCTCCGCTTCCCCCTCGGTCGCGCCTTCCTCCAGCACAGCAGCGGTCGTGGTGAGGTAGCGGCGTCCGGCGGGGTCCTCCACGGCGGTGCCGACCGGGACGACGGCCCGCGGGCCGGCCAGCAGGCGGGCGAAGGTGACGGTGCCGCTGGCCTTCTGCGCGGGGTTGCGGACGATGCCGAGCAGCGCCACGACGCTGTCGAGAGCGACGCCGTTGGCGGTGTCCAGGAACGCGCGGCGGTAGGCCTCGTTCAGCTGGTGGTAGAGCAGCGCGACCTCCCGGCCGACCGCGCGGATGATCGTGCCGGCGACGCTTCCGGGGGCGAAGTCGGTGATGCCGGAGGGCAGGTCGCGGAAGGAGTAGGTGACCTCGGCAGGCGTGCGCGGGTCCGGGGTGCGTGGGGTGCCCGCGGCGTCGGCACCGGCCGGTGCCCGCCGCCACACCAGCCGGGACGGGCTGGCGTCGTAGTCCCGGCCGGGTTCGAAGACGGTGAAGTGGCCGCCGGACAGGCCGGTGACCCGGACGACGGAGGCGTCGACGCGGGGCAGATCGTAGACGTAGACGGCCGGGTCGAAGACGAACCGGTAGGACTCCTGGTGCTCGACGCCCAGGTGCAGGCTGTCTTCCAGGGCGGCGACGACGCTGGGGAAGTCGTGCCCTTCCAGGAACGGGTTGCCGGGGTCGATCACGGCGCCTCCAAGGGGACGGCGACTGCGAGCTGGACGGGCTGGGTGCGGTCCTGGAGCAGGAGCCGCAGCGTGATGCGGGCCTGGAAGCGGTCGGTGGTGACGGTGACGTCCTCGACCTCGCGGACGCGTGGGTCGGCGGCCACCGCTTCGCGTGCGTACTGGGCGAGCCACAACCGGGTGCGGGGTACGTCGGGTTCGCCGACGAGCTCGTGCAGGCGGGATCCGTAGTCGGGCCAGCCGAGTGGTTCCAGTTCGCCCCTGCGTACTAGCAGCCGCATGGTGAGTGCCTGGACGGCGGCGTCGGCGCCGTGGGCCGTCTGGAGCCCGCCGGTGCCGGCGACGCTGAGGTCGCGCGCCTCGTTGCCGGACGGGACCAGGAGCAGGTCGACTCCGAAGTCCCGCTCGTCCACCTCGCTCATCCGCTTCCCCCCTTGCCGATTCTCAGTTCGTGACCGTGACGGACACGGTCTTCTCGTCGTGGTTGGTGTACGTCCTGCTGGTCTCGTTCCACCCGAAGCCGACCTGCAGAGTCAGGTTGTAGGCGCCGGCGGGAACAGTCGCCGGGATCGGTGCGATGCCCACACACGGCGGGTGGGTGTCGCTCCGCGCGGCGAACTGCAGGCCACTGGTGAGCGGGCGGAGTGCGGCGACCTCGGTACCTGAAGGCGTCGTGAAGACCCAGCGGTACTCGATCCGGTTCACCGCCTGGTAGGCCGGGTCGGGCCAGGCGACCGGTGCCTCCGCCCAGACACCGGCCGCGCGGGCGAGGGGGCGCCGGTTGTCCGCACCGGCTGAGGACAGCCGGACGGGTTCGGCGATGAGCACGTGGATCACGCAGGGTGCGGGCACACCCGGTGCGGGGGTTCCTCCGGCCGCCCCGGCGTGTTGGACGGCTGTCAACGCCGCCTTGTCGTCGCCCCGAACGTCCTTGGCGGTGAAGGTGATGGTGTGCGAGCCGATCCACAGCGTGCGGTCGAACGCCAGTGCGCCGCCGGGTGGGCTGATGGCCACCTTGTCCAGGTCGACGGTCGTGCCGGACCGCGGATCGGGTGGTATGCCCGGGGCGGCGGGCAGGCTGGAGTACCACCGGGTCCACAGCTGTCCCGCGGCCGGGTCCACCGCGTCGATGCGGCCCCGGAAGTGGACCTGCTGGGTGCGGCCCGCGACGCGGCTGTCGTGCGCCGGTTCGGCGATGCTCATCGTGACCAGTCCCATCGCGAGGCCCCTACTGTCCGCTGGCCTGGTCGATGGATACGGCTGCCCCGTTGGGGAAGATGGTGGCGCGGTCGCCGAGGACGTTGATCGGCAGGCCGTTGGCCTTCACGGCGGCCGGGCCGGTGT
Source organism: Actinopolymorpha cephalotaxi (assembly GCF_013408535.1). Classification (NCBI taxonomy): domain Bacteria; kingdom Bacillati; phylum Actinomycetota; class Actinomycetes; order Propionibacteriales; family Actinopolymorphaceae; genus Actinopolymorpha; species Actinopolymorpha cephalotaxi. Next base: position 4,788,799 of record NZ_JACBZA010000001.1, on the reverse strand, counting down.
TCTGGGTGCTGGGTAGCACCATGCCGGGCCAGGTGGAGGAGTTCGTTCCCTGCAGGACCATGCCGGTGGTCACCAGTGCCGTGCCGTCGGCCTTGACGGTCTTTCCGAGGCTGGTGACCACCTCGACGTTCTGGCCGGGATCGGCTGGGCTCGCCGGCGGTGGTGGCAGCGCGACCGGGGCGGGTGCGAGGCCTTCCGCCCCTTCGACGAGGGCCTGGACGCCGTTGACGAGCACCTTGCCGCCGCTGTCGGCGACGAGGTTGAGGCTGCCGTTGAGGTCCAGGGGGCCGTTCAGCTTCAGGTCAGGCATTGGGAGTTCCCGGCTTGCCGGTGATCGTGGTGCCGTCGATCTCGGTCGTGGTGCCGGAGTGCCCGGTCCGGAGGATGCCGTCGTTCACGGTGAGGTTTCCGTTGTCGACAACGACGTCGCCTTTGACTCGGAGCGTCTGGCAGGTGACCTCGACGGTGGTGTCGGTGCTGACCTCGACGTTGCCGTCCTTGGTGAGGACGACGGTGGCTTTGGCGGTGCCGTCGTCGGCGAGGTCACGGTCGATGCGGATCGTCCCGTCGGCGCCGAACCGGAGTTGGTTGCGGGTGCCGTCCCCGGGCACCCGGTGTTCGATCACCAGGTCGCCGTCGGCGTGGACGGGTGGGCGGTCGTCGGCGTGGTGGAAGCAGGCGGTGACCAGCGGTTGGGCGAGGCTGCCGGCGAGGAACTGGACGAGCACGAGGTCGCCGTTCTTCAGCGGCGCGACGCTGCCTGGTTGGGTGACGGCGACCGGGACGCGGGCCAGGGTGAGGCCTTCGTGTTGCAGCTGGACGTCCACCTCGTCGTTGAAGTCGTCGCTGTCGCCGGTGTGGGGGTGGACGCCGGTGACGACACCGAGCGCCGGTGGTCGCAGCGCGGTGAGTTCGCGGCGTACGACGGAGCGGATGAGTTCGACCATCGAGGTCATGGCCGCACCTCCGGGGCGACGGTCGGCAGGGCGAGCCGGACGGTGGTGGTGAACCCGCCGTCGGCGCTGAGGTGGTGGCGCAGCGCACGGACCTGGCCGCTGCCGCCCGGTGCGTCGGACGGCATGGCCGCGACGGCGAGGGTGTCACCGAGGTCGAGGTCGGGCCGGCCGGGCACGGTGACCTCGACCAGGTTGGTCGACCGGCTGGCTCGGCGCAGCTGGCCTTCGGCGATGTCGTGGGCGAGGTCCCTGGTGCGGGCGAGTGGTGCGAGCAGGAGCCCTCGCCGGCTTCCGGAGCCGGCACCGGAACCGGCGTCGGCGCGGGCGACCTGGTCATCGGTGGTGAGCCAGGACGCCGCGGTGGCGCCGCGGGTGGATGCCGGGCTCTCCCCGCCGACGGTCACGACGTCGTAGCTGGGTGGGCGGCGGGTTCCCCGGGCGGTGAGGATGTCGGCGCCGTAGCGGGCCGCGGCGGGTCCGGCGAGCCCCGCGGCCGCGGCGCCGGCCGTGCCGGTGAGGCTGGGTGTGCCGCCAGGCAGGGCCCGGAGCACGAGCCGGCCCTGCCGGTCGGCGTACAGGTCCAGGCCGAAGCTGTGGGCGAGGTCGGCGAGGTGTTCGTGGCCGCTGCGGAACACGTCGACGGCGAAGCGGGGCAGCAGCGGCCCCTCGTGCACGTCCGCCGGCGCCAGGCCGGCGCGGGTCGCCAGGTCGCGGGCGACGGTGCCGACGGTGACGTCGGAGTATGCCGCAGCGACCCGCAACTCCATCAGGTTGCGCATGGTGCCGGTGGCGAGGACCGACGTACCCGTGAGGGTGGTGCGGACCTCGGCGACGGTGCCGGTGAACGTGTCGACGGGTGCGGCGCCCAGGCCCAGGCGCAGCGTGAGGTTGGCGCCGAGGCTGATGTCGTGGCGGGTGCAGAACCGGATGCGGGCGATGTCGAGGGGCACGTCGACGGCCCGGTCGACGGTGAGCGTCGTCGGGCCGCCCACCGGTTCTGCGTCGGTGGCGCGGAGCAGCCCGATGCTGAGCTGGTACGTCGGTTTCACGGTCGCACCTGCCTCACCGCACCCAGGCCAGATCCCGCACCCGCAGCCGGGCCAGCCGCCGCCCGGCGTAGTAGCTGCGGATGTCGTCCCAGGTCTTGAGGTAGTCGTGTTTCCACCAGTCGCGGGGTGGCCGGCAGTACGGCACGAACAGCATCTGGTTGGTGCCGCAGCCGGGACACACCCAGTCCGGTGGGAGCGCGTTGCCGCGCACCAGGTCCCACATGGTGGCGGCGCGGAACGACGTGCCGGGCGGTACACCGTGGGCGGGGTCGCCGACGGCGGGGTCGTAGACGTACCCGTCGGTGGGACACAGGTATTCCCGGCCCATGAACTCCTCGATGCCGCCGAGCATCCGCATGCCGGGCCCGTTCAGGCCGTAGGTGAGGTTGCTCTCCAGGGTCAGGACCCGGCCGGTCTCGGCGTGGATGTCGACGATGAGGAAGGTGTGGCCGCCCTTGCCGAGGTTGTTCGGGTCGCGCCAGCCCTGCACCACCGTCCAGGGCGGTGGCGGGTCGTCGCCGCCGATGTGGTCGGCGACGCCGGCGTCCTCGAGAACCTCCACCGAGGAGTAGATGTGGGCGGGGTCGGTGATCATGGACCGGTTGTGCTTGGTGAGGTTCCAGCTGAAGCCGGGGACGGTGGCGTCCTTCCAGCCGCGCACGAGCAGGGCCTCGACGAAGCTGCAGCAGTCGTCGTAGGTGGGCGGTTTGGGGTGGTCGGTCTCCAGCGAGACGGTGATGCCGATGTCGTAGGGGTACTGCGGGGTGAACCGCGCGGAGGAGCCCGGGCGTTTCGGCGTGTAGTACCAGCCGCGGAAGTGGTGCAGGAGGCTGACCAGGCGGGTCTCGGCGACCGGGTTGGTCGCGGCGGGCAGCGGCACGGTGAACGGCAGCGCGGCGTACCCGCGCACGCTCTGCCCGTCCAGGTGGCCGTCGGCGCCGGCGCGCAGCCGGTAGACCTGCTCGGCCGGTGCGCCGTCGGGGACGGGCAGGGTGAACCTACCGTCCGACCCGGACCGCACACCCCCGCCGGGCAGCGGGTCGTCGTAGGGCAGCGCGTAGTGGGAGGTGCGCCAGCGGGAGCAGATCCAGCCCTGCCCGCCGGGCAGGCCGGTGGAGGAGACCCGCACGTAGTCCGAGCCCTTGGCGGCCCCGGGCCGGATCTCCAGGACCGGGTAGTCGCCGGCCGGGGCGGTGGCGAGGACCTTCGAGGTGGTGTCGGCGGCTGCGTACACCTTCAGCGCACGGGTGGTCCGCAGCAGCGTGCGGTAGCCGCGGACGAGGGCGTTGCCGATCAGGACCTCGGTGCCGTCACGGGTGACGAATCCGGTGAGGTTGGTCATGCCGTCTCCGGGGTGTACTGCGCCGCGCCGAAGGCGATCGGGGGTGGATAGGCGAACTGCGTGGCGGCGCCGTCGGGCCGGTTGGGCTGCCCGGCGGCGTCGCGGTAGTAGACGAGGCCGGTGCCGAGCACCTGGTTGGGGTAGAGCAGGTTGGCGTGCGGTCCCTGGCTGTGGTCGGAGTCCTGGGCCCAGCGCAGGGACGGGCTGACCGCCCACGTCGTGCCGGTCCAGGTGAACTCCGTGCCGCCGTTGTAGCGGCGGACGAGCTCACGCTGGAACACCGCGCGGGTGAACCGGTCCAGGGGGGCGGGTGCGTGCTGGCCGATGAGTGCCCAGGCGCTGGCGGCCTTCTCGGCGAGGACGACCTGGACGGCGGCGCGCAGGTTCTCCACCCAGTTCCACACCTCGTCGTCGTTGGCGCCGCGTTGCGGAGTGGAGAAGAAGTCGAGCTGGCCGATGCCGTAGCCGTGCGGGGGCCCGAACAGCGGCATGTCCTGTTCGGTGCCGAAGAACCAGGTGCCGCCCTGGCGGGTGAACCGGCGGCGGCCGGCGCCGCGGTCGTCGAACTGGCGGTACTGGCCGCCGCTCTCGTGGCGCAGGATCCGCAGCACCGTGGTCTCCCAGCACTGCTGGGTCAGCGGCCGGATGTGCGCGGCGGTGGCGTGGCTGGTGACGTAGTCCGCGACGAGCGCCCGGATGGTGGCCTCGACGTCGGCGGCGGGTGCGTTGCGGCCGATCACCCGGAAACGCGGCAGGGCGAGGGTGGGGTCGTTCGCCCCGGTGGGGCGGGGTGTGCCGGCGGGGTCGCTGAGCATGCCCGGGTCGACCGGGGTCCCGTCCAGGCGCAGCGCGACGATCGCGAGTTCCCCGTCGCCGCCGCGCAGGATCTCCGCGCCGGCCGGATCGGCGACCAGCGGCTGGAACTCCACGACCAGCGCCGGCAGCGCGGCGGCGGCGGGGGTCCTTCCCCAGGGGCGCTGGCCGAGCCGGACGCCGGGCAGCCGCCGGTTGGGGACCGGGAAGGTCGCCGGGGCGGGTGCGGGCTCGAGGGTGCCGGCCTGGTGGGTGGGGGCGGCGGCGCCGGTGGGGTCGGTGAGCCGGCCGCGGCTGTCGTAGGAGAGGACGGCCGTGATCGGGGTGGAGGTGCGCGGCAGGGTGAGGTCGGAGTTGTGCCGCTGCCCGGGTCGGGGGAACGGCGCGGCGAACATGGCGGAGTTCGCGTCCGGACCGTCCCAGCTCAGCCGCAGCCGCCAGTCGAAGGAGAGGCGGGTGGTCTGGGGTCCGGTCGGCGTGCCGGCCTGGACGTTCTTGCGTTCGGCGCGGCGGCCCAGCAGGTCCTCCAGGTCGGTGCGAGCGAGGCCGACCAGCTGCATCTCGCCCATCCACAGCGGCATCCGCGGCCGCAGGGTGGGGGTGCCGCCGGTGTCCGGGACGCGTGGCTCGTTGGCGATGCGGTAGCGGACCATCCGGCGGGCGCGGGTCTGCCCGGACAGGGTGCGCAGCACGGCCTGTGGGCTGGCGTCGAAGTCGACGGCCACGGCCTCGTCGGCCTCCCCGGGTACGGCGCCGGGCTGGGTGGGAGTGGTGTCGTCGACGAGCCCGAGTTGCAGGCCGCACAGGTGCACGGTGAACGCGTCCGCGGCCGGTCCGGCGGGTGTGTCGGCGAGGACGGCGACCTGCACCGGCCCGAACGCGGTCGCCGCGTCGGCGGGTTTGAGGACGGCCTCGAAGCCGCGCGTGCCGGCGGTGGTCGGTGCGCCGAGAGCGATGGGCACCTCGTCGACGGGGGTGGTGGCGGGTGGTGTCGGCGCCAGGGGGATCCGCCGGCCGGCGGCGTCGATGAGGCGGATCCGGCCGGCGGTGGTGGTCGCGTCGACCTGGCCGCGCAGCCGGAGCCAGCGGGTGGCGGGTCGGGCGTTGGCGGGGGCGGCGGGTGCCGGGGAGCCCTCGGTGACGGTGAGGGAGCCGGGCCCGTCGGGTGGGTTCCACAGCGCCTCGCCCTGGGGGAGTCCGGTGGTGGCGTAGGCGGGAGTGGGTGGTTCCCACAGCAGCGGCCACAGGCTGAGCTCGCTCGGGGCCTCCAGCGTGAGGGTCGGCCGGGGGATCTCGATGGTGCCGGCACCGTTGGCGGTGGCGACGACCTCGTGGTTGGTGAACAGGCCGGGGGTGGCGAGGACGTCGGCGGGCAGGGGTTTGGCGCCGCGGCTGGCGGCGACGTCGACGAAGGTGCCTGGGAGCGCGGTGAACGGTTGGGTGTAGTCGGCCGGGCGGTCCGAGCCCGGGACGAGGGTTGCCCGGAGCAGCCCGTCGGGTTGGGTGCGCAGCACCTGGGTGGTGCCGCCGTGCCGCCAGTACACCCAGGTCCGGCCGAGCTGCGGGACGGCGACGCCGCCGGCGTCGGTGGCGGTCACCTCGACGGGGGCGGGTGGGCCCTGGGCGTGGGCGCGGGCGTCACGTTCGGTCCAGGCGTCGCGGTAGCCGTGCAGGATGACGTCCCACTCGTAGAACCCGAACAGCGGCAGGCCGAGGTGGAAGAACGGGCCGAGCCAGCCGTACTGGTTGGTATGGCGGAGTTCGTGTTCGTACAGCGACTGGGACAGCGGCAGGCGGACCTTGCCCTGGTAGGCGGTCGGCAGGATGTCGCCGGGCCCGTTGTAGCGCGGGTCGTCCTCCCAGCGGCCGTAGACGAAGAACACGTTGCCGAAGGTGATGCCGAGCAGGGACGGGAACGAACCGAGCCAGCCGCCGCGGAACACCATGGCGAACGCGTTGAGCCGGCCGGACGCGGCGAGATCGAAGCCGGGCGGTTCCCAGCTCACCCTGCCGAGGGTGACCGCCCAGGCCAGCCAGCGCAGCACCTCCGCGACCAGGCAGGACAGTTCGACGACCAGGCCGAACAGCGTGTTCGGCAGGGTCCACAGCGCGCCGAGGAGGCTGAGGACGACGCCGCCGAAGGACCAGTGGCCGTTCGGGTCGGTCCGGTTGACCGGGTCGTGGCCGCAGTAGGCGTAGCGCTGCCGCAGCCCGGGCCGGGCGAGCCAGTCCGGTAGCTGTTCGGCGCGGGCGAGGGCCTGGCGGCGGCCGGGGAAGGCGGGGTGGACCAGGCGTTCGTCGTCGGGTGCGGCGGTCCAGGAGTCCGGGGCCAGGAAGCGGCGCAGCCAGGGGTGGTGCCAGCGGGCGCCGAAGTAGTACATGCCGGTTCCGGGGACGAGCGGGCGGCCCGCGAACACCGGCGCGGGTGCGCTGGTGCTTGCGGTCGGTTCCTCTGCTTCGCCGAGGGGGAGGCCGTACGGGTCGTAGTCGTAGCGGGCGAGCACCTGCCCCTGCGCGTCGGTGGCGAGCCAGACGGTGCCGCGGTCGTCGTGGTGCAGGTAGTGCACCGCCGGTCCCTGGGGCGTGGTGACGACGTGGGCGTGCACGCCGAGCGGGCTGCGTACGGGCAGCCGCAGGAGTACGCCGGCCGCGTCGGTGACGGCCAGGAGTTCGTCGCCCAGACCGTAGACGTACCGCTCGGTGTGGTCTGGCCCGCGCAGCAGGACCAGCCGGCCCTTGTGGTCGTAGCTGAGCCGGGCGGTGACGTGCCCGTCGCGGCGGACCTGCACGAGGTGGCCGGCCGCGTCGTAGCGGTAGACCCATTCGTGGCCGGCGCGGGTGAGGGCGACGACGGCTCCGTACGCGTCGTTGGCCACCGCCGCGGGGGTGCCGGTGCCGGGGGTGGTGGAGGTCAGCCGGTCACCGTCGTGGCCGAGGCGCAGCGCGGGTTCGCCGGTGTGCCGGCCGTCGACGGCGGTGAGGTTGCCGCGACGGTCGAAGCCGAACCACCACTGGCGTCCGGAGGTTTCGGTGACCTCCCTCAGCCGGCCCTGTTCGTCGTAGGCGAGGTGGCGGTGGCCGTCGTCGACGACGCGGCCGGCCGGGTCGTAGGAGTAGTGGCGGGTCAGCATCTCGACGTCGCCGCGGCGGACGGTGCGGGTCAGGGGCCGGCCGTCGAGCCGGTCGGCGCGGGTCTCCTCGACGACCCCGTTGGCCAGGGTCGTGGTCACCCGGCGGGCGGTGTCGTCGTAGCCGAATGCGGCGAGGGGTTGCCCGTCGAGGGTGACGGTGGCCGGGCGGCCGGCGTCGTCCCAGCCGTAGCCGACGGCCGGTCCGCCCTCGAGCCGGACCCTCGTGAGCCGGCCCTGGTCGTCGTGGGTGAACTCGACCGCGACGGGCACACCGTCGACGACCTGCTCGACCCGGCTGACCTGGCCGGCGTCGTCGAACCGGTGCCGGGTGCGGACGCCTGGCGCGGCGGCCTCGACAACCCGGTCGGCGTCGTCGTGGCGGTAGGTCCACAGCAGTTCCCGGCCGTGGCGGACGGCGACGATACGGTCGCGGTCGTCGAAGTCGATGACGCGGCGGCGGACGCCGTCCTCGACCTGGACCAGCCGGTCGCGGTCGTCGTAGTGGTAGCGGGTAGGGCGGCCGTCCTCGTGCAGGACAAGCTCAAGGCGGCGGTCGGTGTCGTAGCGGTAGTGGGTCGCCGCGCCGTCGGGGGCCTCGATCCTGGCCAGGTCGCCGTGGTCGTCGTAGTGGTAGTGCCAACCCGCTGCCCCGGTCTCGGCCGGCTTGTCGGGGGCCTGGACGCCCAGGGCCTGCTCACCGGTGGCGGCGCGGGCAGCGAGGACACGGCCGGTCTCGTCGATGTCCACGTCGGCGGACAACGCGGCGAGGCAGCCGTCCAACCGGCGGACCAGCTCCCGCTGCGGCGGGGTGAGCGGGGGCGCGTTCTGCGTACGGGTCGCGGCCCGTCCGGGGGTGACGGGTGCGGTGCGGGTGCGGAGTGTCATGAAGCCACCGCCTGGGTGCGCGGGTGGATACGGTCGCCGGCCGGGATGGCGTCCAGCATGGAGTCGAAGGACTGCCGTACGCGGCCGAGTTCGGTCTCGAAGCTGGTGGCGAGGTTGCCCAGGACCGTGCGCAGTCGTTGGATCAGGCCGACGAAGACGAGGTCACCGATGCGGGCGATGATGTCCTCCAGGTCCGCCGCCCCCGTGTGGAGCGCGGCCGTCAACTCGCCGATGACGGCTTTCACGGCTGCTCGTGCGGCGTTGAGGTGGTCCTCCAGGGCCTTGTGCACGTCGGCGACGAGGCGGCCGAGTTCGCCGGTGACGGCGGTGCGGGCGGCCTGGTAGGCGCCGTCGAGCTGGCCGGCCAGGGCAGCCGGGTTCAGTCCTTCGACGGCGGCGATCACCGGGACGTAGACGTCGGCGCGCAGCTGGTCCAGCAGGTCGGCGGGGTCCAGTTCCTCCACCTGGGCGCGGACGGCCTCGAAGATCTCCGCGACGGCCTGGTCCAGGGCGAGCGGGTCGATCAGTGCGGCGGTCGCGCGCAGGTCGGCGGCGAAGGTGTCGAAGGCGGCCTCGAGCTGGTCCGCGACGGGCACGAGCAGGTCGAGGAACGCGTGCAGCCTGGTGTCCAGCGTCGCCGCGCGCCCGGAGGGTCGCCAGGTCTCGCACGCGGCGATCACCTGCGGGACGGTGAGAGTGCCGGTGCGGGGCAGGTTCGCCGGGACGAGGCCGTCGACGGTGGCCTTGAGCCGGTCGAACGCGGCGGCGGCCTGCGTGATGTCGAGGTTGTCGACGGCGTGGGTGAGGGCGGTCATCGCCTTCTCGTGCAGGCCGTTGAGGGTGGCGACCGCAGAGGCTGCGGCGCCGCCGTCGAGGAGTTGGAGGACGGCGTCGAAGCTTGCGTCGACCTCGGCGACCTTGCCGGCCGGTGTGGTCAGGGCCGCGTCGGCCTTGGCGTGGAAGGCGATCCGCAGTGCCCGCACGCCGGTCAGGGGCGGGACCAGGGTGGTGGGTGCGACGTCGACGAGGCGGCGGTGCGCGGCGCGCAGCCGTTCCACCAGGCGGCGTGGGTCGAGTTCGTCGAGGGCGGCGAGGACGTCGTCGCGGGCGGCGGTCGCGGCCGCGACGAGATCTGCTGCGGGTACGGCGGACAGGGTCGCGACCGCCTGGTCGAACACCTGCTCCAGCGGTTCGTACAGCGCGGCCGGGGTGAACCCGTCGTGGACGCGGCGGCTGAGTTGCCGCATGCCGGCGGCGGGGTCGAGGGTGAGGACGTCGGTGATGCCCTCCAGCAGCGGCCAGACCCGTTCCAGCCAGCCGGCGAGCGGTTCGGGCAGGCCGAGGTCGTGGACGGCGAGGGAGAGCTGGTCGCGGACGGAGACGAGCAGGTCGCGGCGGCGCTGGTCGAGTTCCTGGAACAGCGGGGTCAGGTCCAGCCGTGCCACGGTCGCCGCGAGTTCGGCGTACAGGTTGGTCAGGGTCGACCCCCACACGGCCGGGTCGAGCTGGCGTACGGCGGCCAGCGCGGCGTCGTAGGGGCCCTGCAGCGGGGTGAGGAGGGCGGCGGGGTTCAGGCCTGCCAGCCACTGGTCGAGCTGGTCGAGTTCGGTGCGCAGCGGGGTGGTGAGGGCGGCCGCGTTGAGCCGGTCCAGGCTCGTACCGAGGTCGGTCAGGGCGCCGGTGAGGGGCGTGAGCACGGTGGTCGGGGAGAGTTCGCCGACGGAGCCGCGGATGCGCTCGAGGGCGGCGGTGATGTCGTCCAGGACGGCGAGCACCTGGCCCTGCAGGTCGTGGAAGGCGTGGGTGAGGACGGTGACGACCTTGCCTTCGACGTCGACGGCCTCCAAGACGGCGAGGGCGGCACGGACGGCGAGTTTGCCCTCCTCCGACAACGCGTCGGGGTTCATCTCTCGCAGCCGGGTGCGCACGTCCTCGATCTCGCCGATCACCTCGTCGGAGACCGGCCGGAAGCTCAGCTTCTCCAGGCTGGCGAGCTGTGCCTGCAGGTCCTCGATCGCGCCGACGGCGCCGTCGTGGAGGTGGTCGACGACCTGGCTGAGTTGGCGTACGGCGTCCTGCAGCGCGGCGAGCAGGTCGGCGGCGGGCAGGTCGTCGATGGCGGCCAGCAGCTCCTGCAGCCCCTGGCGGACGGCCTGGCCGGCCTGGGCGGTCGCGGTGGTGGCGGTGGTGGTGAGGTCGGCGAGTCCGGCCGCGATCTGGGTGGCGAGCTGGTCCAGGCCGAGGTCGGAGATCTCCTGGCCGACCCGGCCGAGCATGTCGGCGACTGCCTGGTGGGCCTGCGCGAACGGCACGCTCGCGACGGTGGCGCGGATTTCGTCGAGGAAGTCCAGGATCCGCTGCCGGACGACGCCGATGCCGCTGCCGCTGATCGCCTGGTGCAGGCCGGCGCCGAACTGTTCGACGCGGGAAGCCAGATCACCGGCGGTGATGGCCTGCTGCAGCGCCGCGATGAGGTCGTCGAAGAGGTCGACGGTGGCGGTGAGGACGTCGTCGACCAGGTCGCGGGGGCGCAGCTCCTGTGCTGGCAGCAGCCGCAGGTAGCCGTCGATGAGGGTGTCCCACGGGTGCGCGCCGAGCACCTGGTCCAGGCCCTGGTAGAGCGGGCGGAGCGTGTCCGTGGCGGTGGTGACGGCGGCCCGGCCGGTGTCGAGGGCCGCCACGATCGCGGTGTAGCCCGCGGCGGCGGTGGGGTCGAGGTCGTCGACGGCCTGGGTGAGTGCGGTGACCACGTCGGTGGCCGCGGCGCGCAGCGGGTCGACGGCGGCGGCCAGGGCCGCCGGGTCCAGGGAGACGACCACCTGGTCGGTGGTGGCGACGTGGGCGCGGACCGGGCCGAGCAGCTGCGGTGAGAAGCCGAGCAGGGTGGAGGTGACGAAGCCGGGCAGGTCGTCGGCGTGGGCCTGGAAGTCGGTGGCCAGGCGCCGCATCACCTCGAACGCCTCGACGAGTTCGGCGACCTCCTCGGCGTCCAGCAGCCGGTTGGCGAGCTCGTTGACGCGGCGTTCGAACAACGCGACGGTCTGGTCGATGATCTGGGCCACGACGTCCTGCAGGGCGCTGCCCTCGGGCAGCAGCGACAGGATCGGGTTGCGGGCCACGAGCGCGTGTGCCTGCTGATAGGCGGCGTCGAGGGCGCCGACGTGTTCGGTGACGGCCGGTGGGACGGCTCCGGTGACGGTGCGCAGCGTCGAGCCCAGTGCGTCACCGAGGCCGCCCAGGTCGATGGTCGCGCTGGCCCGCACGGACGCGAACGCGCCGGCCGCCGGGGCGAGCGCCGAACCGGGCTGGTCGGCGCCGAGGCCGGCGTGGGCCTGAGCGCTGGTGTCGCAGGAGGCCTGCGCCGTCTGGGAGATCCGGCCCATCGCCGTGGAGTCGGGCAGCTGGTCCAGTGCACCACTCATGTCAACCCCCACTTGACAGCAGGTCGCGGATCGTGGTCGCGGGTTCGGTACGGCCTCCGCCCGCTTCCTGGTAGCCGGTGAGCATGGCGGGGGCCTTCGCGGTCGGGTCGCCGAAGCCGGCGATCTGGGTCAGGGCGGTCAGTTGCGCCACCTGGGCCAGGCCGTCCTGCACGTCGTCGAGGTAGCCGGCCGCCTCACTGGCCAGGCCCGTGTCGATGCCCTGCAGGGCGTCCAGGCTGGTGGGTGCGGGTGGGCGGACGTACTCCAGCAGCTGGATGCGGTAGTCGAACCGGTCCACGTGCCCGGCCTGCTGGGTGACGTCCAGGCCTGTCACCACGACGTTGGCGACGTACCCGTCGGCGGCCGCGTCGGCGAGCAGGTCGAGCTGCTGCTCGGAGCGGAACGCCTCCCGCAGCGCCGCGAGTTGGGTGGCGGCGTCCGGCCCGAAGAACGATCCGGTCAGGCGCAGCTCGACGCTGGACCGCCCGAGCTGCTGGATCAGGTCGCCGTTGAGCGCGGGGACGGCGTGCCGGGCGACGCGGGCCCGGTCGCGGACGCGTACGTCGGTGAGATGGTCGAGGGACACCGGTCCGAGTTGGACTGCCACGGCTAGTCCTCCGTCGTTCCGTAGCTGCGGAGCACGTCCAGGCGCAGCCGGTCGGTCATCGCGTCGAGAAGCGTCTCGACCAGTTCCTCACTCGGCTCCGGGGCCGGCTGCGCGCCGGTCGCCCAGCCTTCGGGGTCCTCAGGTGCGTGGCCTGCGGTGGTGCTGGGGTGGTTCGGCCGGCCGGCGTACGGGGCGGCTGGGCGGGCCGGGGTGGTGGGGTGTGGCGGTGGGGCGGCATCGGGTGCCGGTCCGGCGTCCTCCCGCGTGGCGCCGGGCTGGGACGGGTTGTCGGTGAGGTTGGCCCGCAGGATCGAGAGTGCGGCGTGCGGGTCGGTGCTGACGCGCAGCGCCCCGTCGCGTGGCGTGGTCGCGCCGTTCAGCTGGCCCGCGTCGGCGGCGGGGACTCCTGCCGTGGCCGCGTACTCCGAAAACCCCTGCGCGGCAACGGGTTTCGCCGGTCCCGGCGGCGCGGACAGGGCCGGGTCGTTGCGCCGGCGCAGACCCGGATCCGGTTCGGTGACGCGCCCGTCGACGGCCGGTGCGCCAGGTGCGGCCCGGTCGGCCTCGGCGTCAGCCGGAACGCCGGCCCGCACGCTCGCCCCACCAGGACGAACGCCGAACACGGGCTGCCCGTCGGCCACCGGGAGGTCCGCCCGGCTGGGAGGCGTCGCGTCAAGCCCGCCGGACGCGCCCGCTGGAGTCGCCCCAGGACGTCGCCAGGGCCCGGACCAGCCCCGGTCCGGGCCCCGGCGACGCGGGCTCGCCCACTCGCCGGCCCCTACGGCGTCGGGAACCCCCTCGGAGGTCTCGCCCATGATCTCCCCGGTCGGCTGCTCCCCGTCCGGCTCGCCCACCCGGCGCGGCAGGACGACGTCCAGGCCCAGCAGCGGGTCCTCGAACATCGCCTCGGCCGCGGGCGCGGCGGTCATGCCCGCCGCCCGCAGCCGGGTCAGGTTCCCGGCCAGCCGGGTGACCCGCGCCTCGACGGCCAGCAGCGCCGCGACCGCCGGGATCCGTACCGGGCCCGCCCCGGACCCCGAGTGGGGTCCGGCTGTCAACGCGCACCTGCCGTCTGCTCGCGGAGCCGGTCGACCCCGGCGAGGTAGACCGCCACCTGGCCGGGTGTGAGCTGGGCGACCTGCTGCGGTGACCAGCCGAAGTGCGTGGCCAGCAGGACGTGCACGTCGGCCATCGGTGAGCTCGTCGGCGCGTCCAGCACCTCACCGTCGGCGGCCAGGCCGGAGACGGTGTTGACGGCCGCGACCAGGAAGTGCAGCAGGCCGATGCTCAGTGCCCGCACCTGCTCCAGCGACAGCCGCGGTTCGACCAGCGCCTCCTTCACCATCAGGACCGGCACCAGGCCCGGGTCGTCGCGGGCCGCGCGGGACACCAGCACCAGGGTCTGGACGGTGAGCGGCCGCAGCCGCACCACCCCGGCCGGGATGTCGTTCCCGGCCAGCGGGTCGAGCAGCCGACCGGGCAGCTCCACGTCGTGCACCATGGACGTGCCTGCGAGCAGGTCGTCCGCGGTGAGGGTGCGCATCAGGCCTCCTCGTAGGTCAACCGCATCGCCTGGAACGTCACCGACTCCAGGACGAAGTCGCTGCTGACGCCGAGGTTGTAGGACCAGGAGTCGAACCGGACACCGAACGCGGTGACCTTGGCGTAGGCGGCGGGTTGGGCCACGTCGCGCAGGGTGGCGACGGCGTTGAACGCCGGCTGCGCGAACCCTGGCATCGCCGGTGGGCTGGACGCGCCGTCGCCGAGCAGCAGCCGCAGCAGGGCCCCGTTGATGTGGGCGCGTTCGGCGGAGCCCGTGACAGCGACCACGCCAGGCCGCAGCGCAGCCGGGTAGCGGCGGCCGATCTCGTAGAAGGGTTGGACCTCGCTGGTGACGGCAAGCCGCACGTTGGACAGGCGTCCGACGGCGTTGCTCAGGTCGTACTGCGTGATCAGTGCCCCTGCCGCGCTTCCCTCCACGGACTGGCTGTCGTCCGCTGCGAGCACCAGCGTCGCGTCGGTAGCACGGAAGACCTCGGTCGGCATGTGAACTCCAAGGCTCTAAACAACGGGTGGACGGCTGCTGAACGGCGTCAGCGGAGGTACGGCGTCTAGCGGAGGTAGGCGTCAGCGGAGGTACATGGTCACGAGGACGAACTCGATGCTGAACGTCGGTTGGAGCGTCATCACCACGCTCACCTCGCCGCGGATCTCCTGGGCGCGGTCGGCGAAGACGTCGAGCTCGTAGCCGGTCAGGGCCTCCTCCTCGACCATCCGGGTGAGGAACCCGTCGAGGCTGGACTTGAGCGCGTCGCGGACGCGCACATTGTTCAGCCGCCCGATGTAGGGGTCGGCCGCGGAGCGGACGCCGTAGCGGGCGTAGTCGACGATCCGCCTCGTGGGGATGGCGGCGTACGGCATGCCCTCTCCCTCGGAGGTGATGCCGCGCAGGACCCGGAAGCCGCCCTTGCGGACGACGGTCAGGACGTTGCCGCCGATGAGCTGGCCCTGCTGGCCGCGGTTGAAGTCCTGGGCGACGTCGGGGATGTTGAGCGGCTTGTTCGTCAGGCTGGTCTGCGGGCTCACCGAGGCGACCAGGCCGGCGACGGCGGCGGCGGTGTAACCGGCGGGCAGGCTCGACCCGTCGGGGTAGCGGATGCCGGGGGCGACGACCACGACCCGCCCGTCGGCCATGCCGTGGGCATTGAGCTGCTCCACGCTCTGCCCGGCGGCGCCGATCACACCGATCCGTTCGTGCTCGGAGTTCGCGGTCAGCGCGAGGTGTCCGAGCAGGAGGTCGCCGTGGGTGGTGGCGTGCTGCCCGGCGAGGACGACGATGTTGACGAGCTGGTTCTCCAGGGCTTCCAGCCCGGCGGCGTAGTCGTCGCGGTCGGCGTCGGCGCCGTCGGCGCCGTGGGCGTTGCTGCCCCTGCCCATCGCGCCCTGGTCGTGGGCGGGGCGCTGCCCGCCGAGCAGGGCGTCGGCCTGCGCGGTGACGAGCTGGGAGGCTGCGTCGACGCGGGCGGCGAGGAATGCGGCGTCGGGGCCGACGAACGTCTCGGTCGTGCCCGCGTTGGCGAGGCTCAGTCGCACGCAGCTGTCCCGGTCGAGGAGGTAGGTCACCTCGAGGGTGTCGCCGGCGGCCTGGCTGGGTGCCTCGCCGGGTGCGAAGTCGAGCTGGCCGTTCCAGGTGGTCAGCAGCACCTGGCCGGGGGTGGGGTCGGCATGGCCGACGGCGTAGGTCGCGACCACCTGTGCGGAGGGGCCGGGGACCTCTGCGGCGGCGAAGACCAGTTCCCCGCTCGCGGGGTCGATGCGGACGGTGCCGGCCGCCGGGGCGCCGGGGCTGTCGTAGTCGATGGCGTCGCCGGTGTAGTCGACGGTCTCCGCGCCGTCGCGCACGCTGATCCGCGCGGCGGGTACGCCGGGCTCGACCGGGCGGCCGGTGAGGAAGTACCGGCCGGCCGCGTTGGGGCGGACCTGCTCCTCAGACTGCAGCCGCCGGTAGACGAGGTCGAAGCCGCCGGCCTGCCCGGTGGCGCCGCGGACGATCCGGACCCGGTTGCGCGGGGACGGGACGACCGGGGTGTAGCGGACCTCGTCGAAGGGCGCCTCCAGCGACTCCCGTTCGACCAGGCAGTCCTCCTCGGCGTCCTCGACACTGACCTGCACGGCGTTGCCCCAGCTGCCCGGTGTCCGGGCGGTGAGCACCGCGATCTGCTGGCCCGCGTCGTTGCGCAGCGCGAACGACGCCGAGGACTTGCTGGCGCCCGCGACCCGGACGGCCACGACGGTGGAGGCACCGTTGGCGTAGGCGAGTTCCACCGCCCGGACGAGCGTCAGCGGGTTCGCGCCGTCGGTGGGGTTGCGCGGGTCGTCGGCAAGGCCGAACGCCGTCCTCGCCTGGCTGGGCAGCGCCAGCGTCACCGCCTGGCCCACCGGCCCGTTCGACGCGGTTCCCACGATGCCCAGCACCCCGGTCGCGATGCGCCCGGCGGAGATCAGGCCCTCCGCGCGTACGTCGATGTATGTCCCTGGAATGATCGTCTCGGTCACGGAACCAACCCCCACTGCTCGGTCAGGCGCTTCATCGGTTCGTGGGATGCGTGAGCGCGGTACCTCGAGGCCGCATCCCCTGGGTTCACGTCGAATCGGGTGTTCCACGTTCTGGAGCCGCACACTGGTGCTGGCCCGGCTCGGGTCTGGTTCCTGGGTCCGGGCACACCGGGTGGAGCGTTCGGCGTCACCGGAGCAGGAGAGAACAGTCGCGCGGCGGAACGTGAACGCTGCGTCGAAGCGGGTACGACGGACTGTTCATGGGCAGCTGGTCGGCCAGCTGGAAAGGGTGCGTCTTTCGTGAAGACGCGCTCGGCGTCCCTGCCTGCGAGGCTGGGCCACGGGCCGAGCGTCACATGTGCGTCGACCGGCTACGAGTCGTCGTCGAGAACCACCAAAGCCCCCCAGGTCGATTCGGTGCGTGATCGCAGACCTCATGATCACCCACGAAGGCCACCTTGTCCGGCGAATTCGGCGATCACGATCACCTGGCGCCACCGTCCTTCTTGGCTTTGGCGCGTTGGGCGACCTGAGCGGCGTCGCCGTCGCGGCCGTGTGCCGGCCAGCCGCCGCCGTCGGGAATGCGGCCGGCCTTCCCCCGGCCGAGGATTCGCGCACGTCGAGCCCTAACCCCGAGGCCGACCACCTTGGGGAGGCACACGCGCGACGAAGCCGACGGGTTTGCTCCGGAGCGATCATCTAGAGCGCGGCTTGGGCTTGGGCTTGGGCTTGGGCTTGGGAGAAGCGCTGGCGCGTCGATGACGCTTGGCCGTGACGCAAGCAGATCAGGCCATCGTGGCCCCAATAGGAAAGCCCTCAGTCCGACACCAGGCTCAGCAAGGCGTCGGCCACTATGTCCGGAGCGTACGACTCTCCTGACGCCACCGCGACCAGGGTTTCCTGCCCGTCGACACGCTCTCCCACGCCGTCCGGTCCGGTCCGGAGGAGAGAGGAGCTTATCCTTGAGTGGCCGCTCGAAGCTGCTCGGCAGTCAGCGTGGTCGTGGCCTGCGCACCTGGCAGGGCCTCCGCGGCGAAGCCCAGGGTGGCCGCATTGGCGTCGATCACGGCCAACAGCGCGTCGGCGGGGTCGTCGGCGTAGATCTGGTCCCCGGTCAGCAACAGCTGGTGCGGGCGACGCGACGGGTTGGTGACTGTCGGCCCGATGAGGCGGTCGAGTTGGTTCAGCATGTCCACCCCGCCGCCATGGGGCTTGCGGCAGGAGGCGTGGATCAGGCGCAGACGGTTCGGGTCGTCCGGCGCGTGTCAGACGTCGCCGTCACGGCCACCACGTCGTAAACGCGCACCGTCACCTTGGTCTCTTCGCGAAGCGCGAAGAAGAAGGTCGTCGTTGCCGGCTCGACTCGACGCAGAATCGGCTCACACAGAACAAGTGGAAGATCTTCCAGTCGGACTGGGTGCCACATCGCCCCTCCCCGAGGTGACGCCAAGCAGCCCGAGGGTAGCGATCGAATGTCGGAACGCCGGGACTTTCGACAACGCGTGGCCTGATCCGGACTGCGTACCGAGAAACAGCCCACGGCTGTGGCTGCGGGCAGTATCGCCGCGTGCCTCGAGGCTCCCTGGCGACAGCGCGGTGTGCACTGCGCCAGGACGGACCCGACCCACGCGCATGCGGCTTCCGGGCCATCTTCGCCGTCCAGGCCCCAAGGCGCTGTTGTCTCCGGGGCATCCCCATTTCTCCGTGTTGCCGCGGCCAGGAAACTCGATCTTGACGGCGACTCGAGGCCGGTGTAGAACCTCAGACTGAGATCTGCGGTCAAGGGGGCACGAACGGGGATTGCCGAGCCTGGAGAATGCGTCCAGATTCTCGCTGGAACATTCAAAGAAGCGCTCGGAGCGATCCGTTACGGCAGCGTGGTGACGCAGACTGATCACTGTGGAATCGACGATGCCGTTGGCGTCGTCCCACGTCCAGGAGGGGAACATGGGCGTAGGGTGGATCGACGATATTTACAACAACACCGACGCACGCTGGTACCTGAGGTCCGTCGACTCCAGTCACAACGGGTCACTCGCTGGCGGCGGAACCTCTTTTGTGCTGGACGGCGGCGCTTATCATTCTCTGGCGCCGCGAACGCATTACCACGCTGACTGGTGTGGTATTCCGTGGTATTACAACGGGCAACACTTCAAGGCAATGTCCAGTGACATGCGGCAGAACGTCCAGTTCTTCACGTCACAGGTAGATGGGAAGAACTGGGTGTACTACACGAACGGGGTTACCGGAGCGACCATAGCCCGTCAGGAGGCCCCCAAGGTCGACTTCCACTGTCGCCTACGGTTCGAGGCCGACGGCAACTACCTCGACATCATCAATGACGACAGCTCCACGCAGGAAGCGGTGACCTACATCTACACGGAGCTGAAGACCTGGGCGCAGATGGCCATGAGTGCCCTTGGCGGAATCCTCAAGAAGAACAGCGGCGGGGGCTGAAACGGCTAAACCCGCATTGGCGAGACCGGGCCGAGGCAGTCGGCCGGCCTCGCTCGCAATTTCTCAATGAGCTGGCCGTGTTCGCCGTAGATGTCGTTCCGTTGTCCGCGGCCGGAAAGTGGAAGTCGATGCGTCGTCGCTCTGCTTCCATGTGTCTTACTCCGCGACTCGCGCAATGGCGGTGTCGACGGGATGGTTAACCGGTGCTGCTGTCCAGTGCGCCAAGGTCCGGGCGATGGAGACCGCCCGTCGATCCTTGCGGTGGATGGCTGCGGGAATCCAGGTGTACGGGGTGGACGCCGCTGCGTTGCATCGATGCTGCGAGGCGGCGACATGGCTGATGTCTTGACGTGGATGGGGGTTGGAAGATGGGTGACGAGAACACGGCTGCATCGGATCTGGGCCTTACGGCAGACCAGGCGGCCGATCAGACGGCCCGGTTGATTGGGCCCGATGCCGAGCTGGAGCAGCCGTCCCAGGACCAGGATGCTGCGATTGACGGCGAAGAGCCGGACCAGGACCACAACGCTCTGACGCCTGGGCTGCACCGGGAGAAGCCAGCCGTGAGAGCTCGTGTCGGCGAGGTCGTGGACCTTGCCCGCAGGCAGTTGGGGATCGGGGAGGATCCCCCCGGGAGCAACCGCAACAAGTTCACCTCGTGGTACGGCACAGCAACGGCATGGTGCGCGATCTTCGTGCGGTGGAACTTCGTCAACCCCGAGGGTTTCCCGTCGGGATGGTCCGACTCCGAGCTGAACCCGACCTCGGCGTACTGCCCCGCAGTCGCGAGGTGGTACCAGCAGCAGGGCCAGTGGGTCAGGATCGAGCACGGTGCTCCCCGACCCGGTGACCAGGTCTTCTTCGACTGGACGCGTGGGCGTTCCGGCAGTGGCTACAACCACACAGGGCTGGTCGAGGCAGTTCACGCCGACGGCACTGTCACCACGATCGAGGGGAACTGGTTGGACGGTGTCCGGCGGGTCCGGCGTACGAGCTACTACATCGTCGGGTTCGGGCGTCCCGCCTATGACGACGCCCACCCTGTGCCGCCCACACCCGCACACCCGGCGCGGTACAAGGTGAAGATCGCCGGGCTGGAGTACGGCTACGGCGCGACCGGCAGCCAGGTGACCGAGGTCGGGAAGGCACTGGTGGCCAAGGGCTTCGGCAAGCACTACAAGACCGGGCCCGGCCCGCGGTGGACCGACGCCGACACCGAGAACTACAGCGACTTCCAGAAGTCCCTCGGCCTGTCCGGCCGCGACGCCGACGGAGTTCCCGGCCCCGACAGTCTCAAGAAGCTCCTGGGCCACCTACCCACGATCACACCGAAACGCCCCGATCACGTCGTCGACCTCGCCCACCTGGTCAGCGCCGCGAAGCAGGACCCCGCCCGCAAGCAGGGCGGCACCACGCCCGGCGCAGCCGAGGACGTACGACTCGTCGAAGATGCACTCCACCGCGAAGGCCTGCTCGCACAGACCTACGCCGGCGACGGCAGCTTCGGATCGGCCACCGTGCAGGCGTACCGCAAATGGCAACTGCGCTGCGGCTACGGCGGTAAGGACGCTGACGGCATCCCCGGCAAGGACTCCCTCACACGTCTCGGCAAGAAATACGGCTTCACGGTGGGATAGCAACCTGTACGGAACACTGCGCCCGGCATCGTTCGGCCCTGACTGAGTAGAGCGCACGCAACAGCCCGCTTGCGCAGATGCTCGGCACGGGAACGAACGTTCGCCGGGGCTCGCAGGTCGGCCCGGTCGGGTCGAAAAGGGCCCCAGATTCACGATCCTGGGGACCCAGTTCTTTTGAGGATTGGTCAGTGGGTGACTTCGACGGTGAGATCGTGTTCGGCGGCCGGATGGTCCGGGTCGAATGTCCGGGCCAGTCGTAGGCGGTAGGTCGTGACGCCTACGGCGCGGCCGATGATGACTAGCCTCTCCGGGGCGAGGGCCATGGGGGGGTGGCTCGGTGGTGCCGTCAGTGCCCTGGGTGGTAGCGGGTAGCTGGCCGATGTCGACACGAATCTCGGCCACCTCGGCTTCGCTCAGTGGTGTCGCCGTCCAGTCCAGCCCGGCGACTGCGTAGGACGGGAGAGATACCGCCTGCTCCTTGCCTACGGCCAAGGTCACGTGGGTGGGCAGGTCACCGGTGTCGATGGTCATTGTCAGGCTGGTCCGATGACAGGGCCTTCGTGCCAGCCGAAGCCGTCACGCCAGTAGTGCTGCATGGTGCCGTCAGTGCGGACTGCGACGCACTCGAGATTGCCGTGTGGTGAGCCGTAGCCTCCCTGCACGAGGGTCGCGCCGGACCGGGCGATGTTGTGGCCGAACAGCGGCCCGTTGTGCCATCCGCCCCCGTCACGCCACAGGTGCTGGAGCTGGCCACCGCTGACCGAGACGACGACTTCGAAGTTGCCGGCGAGTGGCGTCCAGTTGCTCCTATGTCAAGCGGCGGCCGTCACGGCCGGGTCGTGGTTGATGTTGGCGTCGGCTTGCAGGGCACGGTAGACGACGTCGGAGAGTCGTCGTTTGAGGGCACGGATCGACTCTGTCTTGGTATCGCCTTGAGTCCGTCGTCGTTGGAGAAACTCTCGTGCCTGTGGGTGGTAGTGGGCCTGGGTGATTGCGATGCGGTGCAGAGCGGCATTGAGTTGTCGGTTGCCGATGCGGGATAGCCGATGCCGTTCGTGGTTGCCGGACCAGACCGGGACGGGGGCGGTCCCGTTGTGGCGTGCGAAGGCGTGCCGGGAGCGGAACCGTGTGACGTCGGCGGTCTCTCCGATGATCTTTGCGGCGGTCAGGATCGCGCACCCGGGCAGCTCAAGCAGGTTCGGCGCCAGGCGGGATACCAGCGGTTCGAGTTCACGGTCGAGCGCACGGATCTGCGCGGTGAGGTCGCGGCAGCGGTCCACGAGGTCTCGGGCAAGTCGGGCCACCAGCCCATCGATGCCGATCAGGCGAGCGGTGACGCCGGCAAGGTTCTTCGGCCTCCACAAAGTGCGGGGCGGGAGCTGCCAGGACGGGTCGATCTCGTGGAGGTGCCAGCGAAGGCGGTTGATCACACGGGTCCGTTCGGCGACCATGTCGTCGCGGTGGCTTAACAGCAGCCTGACTTCGCGTGCAGGCCCGTCCAGACGCGCGGTCGGCAGGTTCGGCTCGCGTAGGGCCGCTCGCGCAACCGCCAATGCGTCGATCGGGTCGGACTTACCGTAGCTGCGGGCGCTGTCGCGGACATGAGCCATCAGCTTGGGAGGGACGCGCACGATGCGTTCCCCAGCACCGAGCAGGTCACGTTCGAGACGTCGGGACAGGTGTCGGCAGTCCTCAACCGCCCACATCCTCTCGTCGCCGAACTGCTCTGCCCACGTCAGCGTGGCCAGGTGATCGTCGGTGGTTGTTCCGGTCGTGCGCTGGCCGAGCTTACGACCGAGGTCGTCGACCGCGACGACGGTGTGGCTGCGCTTGTGAGCATCGATTCCGAGTACGACCATGGAACCTGTCTCCCTCTTCATTCGGTGATGGGTGACAGGACCGGCCGGTGGGCACAGCTCAGTTGGGGCGACGCCACGCTCCTATCAAGCCACGCCGGTCGGTCCAGCAGGTCCCGGCCGGCCGCACAACTGGACATGGCCACCAACGGCACAGAGTGGTGGAGCGAGCCAGCCGAGCCCTGCACGTCACCTTGACACTGAGCAAGGTGGTGTACGGCAGGCGCTTGTTGATGGGCGTGTCGTAGACGCGTAGAGCGGCGATCCCTGTCGACTACGTGGAAGCGCACCGCCGGCTTGTTGAACAGTCCGCGCTCGACTTCGCGGGTGTTCAGATCTTCGTGGATCAGCCAGCAGACACGGACACCTCTACCCCCACGCGCCGCAGTCCGCTGCTCGAAGTCCGTTGGTGTCAACGCTTCGCGGAAACTGACCCCGGGCGGGGGTTGCAGTGGTAAGTCACTTCGGCCTCAGCTTGAACATGACAAGGCTGATCCCGGTGGCGACGTAGAGGCTTCCGTCGTTCGCGGTGAGATTGCGAGACTCGTTGAGCATCGGAATCATCTCTACACACCGGCCGGTGGCGACGTCCCACAGCCGCACGGTCTTGTCCCAGCCGGCGGAGGCGAGTAGCCGTCGACCGTCGGGGCCGGTTCCGAACGCCACCGTGGTCACCTGCTCGGTGTGCTCGGCGAGGGGGTTGCCGAACGGTCTGCCTGTGTCGACGTTCCACAGGCGGACCGTCGCGTCCTGACCGGCGGAGGCGAGCAGTCGGATGCCGTCGGGGCCGGTCCCGAAGGCGACCGCGGTCACCGGTCGGATGTGTTCGACCAGGGGAGTGGCGAACGGTCTACCGGTGTCGACGTCCCACAGCCGCACGGTCTTGTCCCAGCCGGCGGAGGCGAGTAGCCGTCGACCGTCGGGGCCGGTTCCGAACGCCACCGCGGACACCCGTTCGGTGTGTTCGGCGAGAGGGTTGCCGAACGGTCGGCGAGTGTCGACGTCCCACAGTCGTATCGTTTTGTCGTTGCCGGCGGAGGCGAGCAGTCGTAGGCCGTCGGGGCCGGTCCCGAAGGCCACCGTGTTCACCTGTCGGGTGTGGCCGGTCAGGGCGGCACCGAACGGCTCGCCGGTGTCCACATCCCACAGCCGGACTGTCGTGTCCCAACTGGCGGAGGCGAGCAGGCGCCGGCCGTCGGGGCCGCTTCCGAAAGCTGCCGCCGTCACTTGCCGGGTGTGGCCGACCAGCGGCGAGCCGAACTGGCGGCCGCTGTTCGCGTGCCAGAGCCGGACCGTATTGTCCCAGCTGGCGGAGGCGAGTAGTGGTTGGCCGTGGGGGCCGGTTCCGACGGCTACCGCGTTCACCTGTCGGGTGTGCCCGGTCAGGGTGGTGTCGAACGGTTGCCGGCCGTTCGCTACGTCCCAGAGTCGTACTGTCATGTCCCAGCTGGCGGAGGCGAGCAGTGGTTGGCCGTCGGGGCCGGTTCCGACGGCTACCGCGTTCACCTGCTGCGTGTGGCCGGTCAGGGTGGTGCCGAACGGTTGCCGGCCGTTCGCTACGTCCCAGAGTCGTACTGTCATGTCCCAGCTGGCGGAGGCGAGTAGCGGTCGGCCGTCAGGGCCGGTTCCGAACGCCACCGAAGTAACAGGTGCGGTGTGGCCGACCAAGGGCCTCCCGAACGGTTCGCCGGTGTCCACGTCCCACAGTCGAACCCGCTTGTCACTGCTGGCGGAGGCGAGCAGTCGCCGGCCGTCGGGGCCGATTCCGAACGCCACCGCCTTCACCGGTGCGGTGTGGCCGGTCAAGGGCCTACCGAAGGGTCCACCGGTGTCCGCGTCCCACAGCCGGATCGTCTTGTCGTCGCCGGCGGAGGCGAGCAGCCGTCGGCCGTCGGGGCCGGTTCCGAAGGCCACCGCCATCACAGGTGCGTGGTGGCCGGTCAGGGGTTCACCGAACTGCCGGCCGGTGCCCGCATCCCAGAGCCGTATCGTCGTGTCCCAGCTCGCGGAGGCGAGTAGTTTCCGGCCGTTGGGTCCGGATTCGAAGGCCACCGAAGTGACAGGTGCGGTGTGGCCGGTCAGGAGAGTACCGAAGGGTTGTCCGGCGTCGACGTCCCACAGCCGGACCGTCATGTCCCAGCTGGCGGAGGCGAGCAGTCGCCGGCCGTCGGGGCCGGTTCCGAAAGCCACCGCGTTCACCTGTCGGGTATGGCCGGTCAGAGGAGTACCGAAAGATCGGCCGGTGTCGACGTCCCACAGCCGGACCGTCTTGTCGCTGCTGGCGGAGGCGAGTAGTCGCCGGCCGTCGGGGCCGGTTCCGACGGCCACTGCGTTCACCTGTCGGGTGTGGCCGAGCATTGTCCGATGCGGGGTACCCAGACTGTGCGCCCATTCGGGCTGCGAAAGCCCATGACGGGCGCTGTTGAATCTGTTCCGGAGATTCTCCAGCCCGAGGTGAGCTGCTGTGAGAGCGAGGAGGGCGAGCTTCTGATCGGCGGTGAGATCGACGGCGCGGTGGGTGCATGTACGTACGACGACCGCCGCCGGCGGGCGGTCGTATGTAGGCGTCGCCTCGACAATGGCTGCGAGCCGGGCGATATCTGCATTGGCCAAGTAGTCGGTGCGATCGAGTAGGTCGCCGAGTTCCGAAGCGCGGGCCGCATGTTCGGCCGCGTGATCTCGGGCGTACGCATCATGAGCCCACCCACCGCTGTCGTTCACGCGAGCGAGTAGCGCCCGGTACACCGCCTGATGGTCGGAGAAGCTGCGCTGTTGCAGCAGCTGGTCTGTAAGCGCCTGGTGGAACAGCCGGGTGGTACGGCCGGCCTGTTTGCCGGTTGTGCTCAGGAGATAGTCGGTGGCCGCGCTGTCGCGCAGCATGTCGATATCGTGCTGACTCACCTGATAGCCGAGCGCTGCGGTGAACCGCAGCCAAAGCTGGTCGCTGACGCCAGCCCCGTGGGCGAACGCCAGACCGGTGAGCAGTGCCTTGAGGTGGGCCTTCCGGTCGGATGGGAGGAGGTCGAGGTACTTGGTCAGTGCCTCTCCGACGCTGGTGGGCAGGTGGTCCGGATCGAACCCCGGCGCAAGAGGGTCGACGAGTTCGTCCTGCTGAGAGAGCAGGTCGGCGGTCAGTGCTGCGACGAGGAAGTTGTCGCCGGCCTGGGCCGCGATCAGTGCGGAGAGCCGTTCGCAGACTTCGGGATTCCGGCGATAGCCGGTCCAGGCGGCCTCTGGTGGGCCAGGACGCTTGACGCCTTCCTGGCCCAGCAGCGCGGTGGCGAAGTCGCGCAGCGCCTGCCGGTCGCGGTAGAGGGGGCCGTCGAGGTCGATCAGGTTCTGTGCCTTCTCGTCACGCACGCCCAGGCTTGACAGTAGGCCACCTGGCTCGTACCACTCGACGGCGGCCAGCGGGCGGGTGGCGACCACGACCCGCAGCCACGGCAGGCGGGCCAGCTCGACGAGCAGTCCAGCGATGGTCCGGCGATCAGCTTCACTGGCCGCCTCGTCTAGCGCGTCCACCATGACCGCCAGGCGCGCCGGCTCAGGAGACAGGCCGTCGAGTGCGGCCAGCAGGCCGATCGCGTGGTCGGGGGTCCTCAAGCCGTGAGCGTCTGATATCGCGTTGATGAACATCGGAGCGTCGGCTTCCCTGGCATGCACCACGACCCCGGAGGCGTGCGGAGAAACAGGCGGTGCGGCTTCGGCAGCCAGCGCGGCGCGGGACAGCACGGCGGACTTGCCGGCGCCGGGCTGGCCGGTGATGACCAGGACTCGTCCTGGTGACCGTCCATCTTCAAGCCAGCCGCGGACCTTCTCCAGTGCGTTCTTGCGCCCGCGGAACATGTCCCCGCCGGCGAGCCGGCCTCGCTGCCCCGCCGCCCGGGCCTGCACGTGCGAGCGGGCACCCTCGCCCGCGAACAGCCACGGTCGGCGAAGCGCGGGCCACACACTCTCGATCGTGGTCAGCGGCAAGAATCGATCGAACCTCCCGGCCTGGGCGCCTTCCACCAGAATCCCGGCCAGCGCCCCGTCCGGATCGACCACGGGCCCACCGCTGTGTCCTGGCAAGGTGCCGAGGTCTCGCCAGTCCAGCTGCACCGTTCCGGCGGTGGACGGGCCCGAGACGTCGAAGTCTCGCCACACCCCTTTCGGCACCTTCTCCGCCCGCGGGTAACCGAACACCTTGACTCTCGTGGGCATCCGCCGCCTCGCCGCCAGCCCGATCGAATCGGCGGGGGCTTCCCCATGCCGCAGCCGCAGTACCGCGAGATCGACCTGGGCAGGTTTCGGGAAAGGCACCAGGTCCACCGGCAGGTCATGGGACGCCGATGGAAACGCGACCATCAATTGTTGTCCCGAGACCGCCTGCTGCACGACGTGGGCGGCGGTCAACAGATGCTCCCCGTCCACCAGGACCGCTGATCCGGCACGACGTCCGCCGACCCACACCTCCGCAGTCGCGGCAACTACGGCATCGAGATCTGCCGTCATGACCGTCGTACGTCCGGTTCCGCCGGCGTCCCCGGTTCCGCCGGTGGCTCCGGCTTCCAGGCCAGTTTCAGCTTGAGGCTTCCCGACGCCGACGACTTCGCCACGAACCAGCCAACCTCACCGGACAGCCCGATCGAGATTTCCATCTCCACCGTGTCCGGTTGCAATCGCGCCCTCAGTGACCGGTACACCTGTTCGGCAGCGGCCCCGATCGCCTCCAGGTGCCCCGCCGTACCGGCCGCCAGTTCCCCTACGTCCGGCCGGCCACCATGGAGCTCCACCAGGTCAGCTTCCGCCGTTTCGAACAAGACCAGCGGTGGACCTTCACCGGACCGCTCGTCAGGTGCATCCTCGGCAATCGGCACGGCCACAAAGTCCGCCATCGGCACCCCCCGGGACACTGGCGTGTGGCTTTGCCTGTTCAGCTGGGCTCAGGCCAGCCATGCGCATTCTTGAACGTTAGCGGGGCGCCACCCGGACTGCAGTACTTCAAGCGGACTCATCGGAAATCGGCCGAACGGTCGAATGTGCGCGTGGCACGTACGGCGTCAACTGTCCGCGACCCGCCGCGCCCTCCCATACTCGGCGTGACTCTCCGACCCTCGTGCCACCCAAAGCGCCTGGCGGACAGCCAACCGCCGGTGTCGTCAGAACCTGTTTGGCGCCGACCGTCTGCCGTCGAGGCGGCGCAGGGCCGATCCGCTGAGCGACGCGATCTTCTCGAGTACCGCGAGGCAATGTGCGCTTGGAATACCCGACTGCGGCCAGCATGCACCGATCGCGCCGACCGGTTCGCCATCGATGATTGGGCACATCATCATGCTGTGGACCGGCGTTGGTAGATGTGCTACCTTCGCGGCCCGGCTGTCTTTGTGAATGTCAGGCGCCACCGCTGTTGTCGCATGAAGTATTGCCCAGCCGCTAAGGCATCTGTCTATCGGGAAACTCTGGTCAAGCCACAATGGGATGTCCGAGTCCACTGCCACGTGGCGGCATTGATCCTCTTCTTTGAGGACGAAGCATACACCTGAGGCGCCGGTGAGTTCCCGAGTGGAGTGACACACTTCAGCTTGTAGATCCTCATAGGATCCACACCTCTCGAAGCGTGTTTCAAGGTGACGGAATGGGTTCGCGCGATCCATGACAACCTCCCGTTCCTACTCGGAGTGTCGGTTGGAATAGCCGCTGCGCCGGATGTTGCGATCCGGCCGAACGTCCCATGCGGACATGCTTGGCGGGGCTCGCGCCGAGGGCACGGTCTTCATCGGCATTGTAGAAAGCCTTGCGACAGGGTCGCATCGTCTGGGCCCAACAGCCGTCAGTGACTTCACTTGACGACACAGTGACGCCTTGGACGCTGGCGGAGTCCCTTTGGTTGGGCGGGGACGTCACATCAACCAGGTCTGGCTCGCAGGTGGGAATCACTCCCATCAGACGGCCGGGCCATCAACCTGATGTAGTTCGACCGGCCCTGAACCGGCAGGCCCGGATGCGATGTTCCGCAGTCGGATAGCCGACCGTCAATTGGCATCCATGAACCTCAAGCTAGGCCAGTGGGAAGCGGACACGCATCGCGGCTCCCGCGTATTGCGCCAATCTTGAGCGCCCCCACGCGGACTCCCCGGAAACCGGTATGTCCAATCACGACTGGTTCGCTCATGAGGTTATTGACGGTACTTGACCGTCGTTTGACTTAGAAACCTTCTTAGCCCGCGATAGTCGCCCCCATATGTCGGCTGTGCCCGGCCTGGCGCCGGTGCGAGGTATGCCCCGCGATGAAGCGTCTGGCAACAAACCCGTCGCCGACCGGTCGGCGGACCTCAAGGGCTGAGGTCTACTCGAAGGAGATCGCCTCCTGCGAAGGTGAAGAGATGGTCACCATTTTCGCTGCACATCCCGGGCAGATCGTGGTCGAGGATGAAGAACCTGCTACGGCCTGAGGACCAGGAGGTCATGCCGAGATGACCCTGGCCCAAGCGGTTCCGCGGGGCTGTTCCCGCGTCGGGTGTGGTCACGTCATGAGTCAATGGCAGCGAGCGCCGATGAAGGAGGAGCGAGATGACGGAGGTCAGACAGCCACCGCAGCCGCGCATCGTGGTCGGTGTTGACGGCTCGGAGGTGTCTGTCGACGCGCTGCGTTGGGCACTGAGACAGGCCCAGATCAGCGGTGGGGTTGCGGAGGCGGTGTGCGTCTGGGACTTACCGACTGCCTACACGGTTGGGCCGACCGTGTTTACCGGCGAGGACTTCGCTGACGCTGCCGAGCGCTCGCTTGCTGCTGCCGTCGAACAGGTTGCTGCCGTATATCCCGATGTCCTGCTGGAGAGTCAGGTACAGCGTGGTCATGCCGCCGAAGTGCTGCTGGATCGGGCCAAGAACGCGGACCTGCTTGTGGTCGGCAGCCGTGGGCACGGTGGGTTCGTCGGTACGCTGTTGGGGTCGGTCAGCCTGCAGTGTGTCCAGCACGCGCCGTGCCCGGTCGTGGTGGTCCGCTCCGGAGCAACATGTCGATCCGATAGGTGACGGTCAGGGGGCCGGCATTGGACCGGGTCGTCAGCTATGCGCGTCGCAGGTCGTTTGGACGACTGCCTCCTGCGCCCGAATTGCGAGATTGCCGTTCTTGTTCCTTGGGTGCTCAAGGCTCGATGGGCGGGGTCCACGGAGACCATTCGCCCGTGTCCGGGTCCTGGATAAGCCAGTTGTCGGCGGGGCGGCTCGATGCCCACTTCAGGACGGCGTCCTTCTCGCGGCTTCGGAACGAGCTACCGATGTCCCCGCGTTCCCAGCGTGCCTCCCATCCCTGCCCGGGCTCGCTGCGGCGGATGCGGACGGTGCCTCCGGATCCAGTCATGAATTCCCCCAAGACACCAGTCTGCTCCTCTCAGGCGGGTATGAGGACGGACTCTTGCAGCGTGCCTCATATCTTTGAGGTGTGAGCGCTCACGAGCACTGGGTCAGCGTGTGGCCCCGTTTGCCGAACGCCAGTTCGCGCCGGCCAGCTCGGTCTACAAGTCGGCGATCCGCTTCTTCGCCGCGGCCGGCTCCGCCTTCTCCTTGCTCGTCAGACCAGCCACGAGCCCCTTGTCGATAAGTCTTGGTGTCGCCAGGCGTAGATCGACTGATGTCGAGCTCCACGAACCGTGGCGCATCCTTTGACGCTGGCGGCAAGGGATGCAGCTGCAACTACCTCGGCGGCAGAGCAGGCTCCGACGGCCAGGGCTCATACTGACTTACAAGAGTGTTTGTGCTCCACGCAATGACGGGCTGACGACGGATCCCATGCATGCGGCAAGGTCGTACAGATCTCGACGGACCAGTGTCCGATCATGGACAGGCCACCCATCGCCCATTCCCTGAGCGTGAGACCCGTACGACATTCACGGCTCACGCAAGGTTGGTCCTGAGCAGCCGGGCCTTGTGTGAGAAATTTGCAAGGTCAACCGGATTCGCCGGATGAGCCTTCGGCCACCTCCTTCGAACACCGCGCATGCAGTCAGCTTGGGGCCATGGGCGAATCGAGTAATCGGTGGATCCGGCCGACGCGCAGGGATCTGGTCAGCGCCGTGGTGTTGGGAGCGGTCGCCGCACCGTTGACCTACGCGGCCTCCGCACGACAGAAACAGGAGAACGAGGAACCCCTCGTTCACAGCGAGGACCTGGGCCTGGAGCTCGTCCAGTGGTCGCGGAAGATGCCGCCCACGCCTTCATTCCCGGCGAGGATCGACGCGTACGCCGCCTACGACGGGGGGACGACGTGTGGCACTGCGTCGAAGCCCGGCGTCGTCGACGTGAGGAACCTCATCCTCCGTACGTACGGCAACCGTGCCTGGAGCATCGGGCATCCCTGTACCGGTGGCGTCAGCGAGCACGCCGAGGGCCGTGCTTTGGACGTGGCGTTCAACGCGTACTCGCGCTCGTCCCGCAAGGCTGCCAACGACTTCTTCTGGTGGCTGCTGCGACCGGACAGCCACGGCAACCGGCACGCCATGGCCCGCCGGTTGGGAATCATGTACGCGATCTGGAACCGCAAGATGTGGCGCGCCTACCGTCCCAACGAGGGGTGGCTGCCGTACACGGGGACGTCGAACTCGCACACGAACCACTTCCACCTCAGCTTCAGCTGGGCCGGCGCACTCCGTCGCACGACCTGGTGGACCCTGCAGTAGTCCCGGATGCCATCTGCGTTCTACGGGCGAACTGGTCCCGCTGGTCGTTCACAAGAACGCGCGTCGGCAGCTAAGGCGTCGTGATCAGATCTCAGGGTCGAGGTCGCGCGGGACCTCGTCGGGGGCGATGTCGCGGGCGCGGAGCATTAGGACGGCCACATCGGCGCTGCCTACGACCTGGAGCTGGAAGCCGACGTCGGACCTCACCGCGGATGCACCGGCCGCATCTCCGCGACCGCGACCTCCGCCACCTCACGAGCCTGATGCGGACACGAGACCGACCGATGCGACCGAACCGCGCGCCGTTCCTTGCCTGCGGCGTAGTCGTGGCGGTATTGACACCAGCCGGCAAAGCTGCAGCTCGGCGCCCGGTTGGGGCCTTCCTGTAGAACCGTCGGCTCAGCCGACACTGGTTCGAATCCAGTACCTGCCACACGAAGATGCGGCCCCTGACCTGCGCAAACAGGTCCGGGGCCGTTGTCGTTGGCGCCAATCACATCGAGCCGGGATGTCGGCGGATTCTGTTCGGAGTCAAGCGAGTTCCGCGGCACCCTGACGCCCATCGAGAGCTGGTACGGCAGCATCCGCGAGGCGTATCGCTCCCCTCTGCGCTTCGCCAACTGGCAAGCCAGCGGCGAGCGCGGGTGTCCGGCGAAGATGGCCGGTCCGGGTGATCTGGCTAGCCCGAAGTTGGTCGATAGTGATCACTGCCCACATTGCCTACGGCGCATGAGTAACCTGAGGTCTTGATCATGACGATTGCTTCCGAGGCGGTGGCATGGACATCGGGTCGACGAGGACATCGAACGAACGGCAAGGCTCATCCGGACAGAAGGTCGTACTCCCGGCAGGGCGCAGTTCAGCCTCGCTGACCTCGGAGGAGTCCGATCGGGAGGCGCTCGACTGATGGAACTCAAAGCCGAGAAGCAGACACTGAAGGCGCTCCTGGCGGTCGACGAGCAGCAGTTCAGGATCCCTCCGTACCAGCGGCCGTACTCGTGGACCCGTGAGCAGGTCGACGACCTGTGGAACGACCTGAGCGAGAACGTGCAGGCAGGTCACTTCATCGGCTCGGTCGTTCTGGCGGCCGAAGATGATGCTCGGCCACTGGTCATCGACGGCCAACAACGACTGACCACGCTGATGCTGATACTGGGCGCTGTTCGCGACGCGTGTCATGCCCGTGGCATGACCAATGACGTCCAGCAGATCGAGAAGCGGTTCATCGCGGACGATCTTGCGAATGGCGACGCACAGTTCAAGTTCAGAACCGGGAACGCAAACTGGGCTGTGTTCCGCGACTTCACACTTCGGTCGGTTGGTGACCCGCTTCGCAAGACCGGGTCCGACGTTGGGGTGCTGGACAAGGATTTACGTGCGCGAAACAGGGCTCTGCTCAGCAATCGTGACCGGATCATCGCACTCCTCGCGTCCCACCTCGACCGTCTCCCTGAGCTTGGGCAGGAGAAGTGGCTTCGAGACTTCTGGAAGGGACTGCTAGGCAAGGTCGAGCTTGTAGTCATTGCGGTACGAGACCTGGGAGACGCGTTCCTACTATTTGAGACTCTCAACGACCGAGGTTTGCAATTGTCGGCAGCCGACCTGCTGAAGAGTCACATGCTTGGTGAGATCGCCAAGAGGTCCGCTGAGGAGGACGTCGACCAGGCCGCGTCGTCGTGGGACGAGATGCTGGACGACCTCGGCGCTGGTGTCGACGTCACACGGTTCCTTCGGCATTACCTCTTGGGCTACGTCCCGAAGGTGAAGAAGGACAGCGTCTTCGACCAGTTCAAGGAACTGGTGAGAGACCGCGGCGCAGAGTCTGTGCTTGCCGATCTTCGGACTGCTGCCGGCGCGTATGGGGAGTTCGAGGCGCCGTCCAAGGCGGGGCACGAGCCAACCAGCGCGGTACTCAAGGACCTTGCCACGCTTCGGGCAGTCACCTGCTACATAGCTCTGCTGCCGGCACGTCGGTACCTGGCGGAGAAGGACTTCGTCGAGTTCGCGCGGTTGGCGGAGGTTCTCACCTATCGATACAGCAGCGTGGTTGGTCGAGGGACCAACGAGATCGAACCCGTTTATCACAGGGCGGCCAAGATCCTCCATGACAGCCAGGGGACGCATTTGGCGGAGGCGCGCGAGACCCTCATCGCAGCCATGCCCGATGCCGAGCAGTTTCGGGTAGCGTTCCAGCGCCTGGAGATGGGGCGGCAGTACCTCGTCCGCTACACGCTCCAGCGGATAGAGCAGGCACTGCATCCGGCGTTGGAGAAGATGGTCGACGTGTCCACCCTCGTACACATCGAGCATGTCATGCCGCAGACGCTCAACAAGGAGTGGTCCGCCAACCTAGGATCGTTTGCCGATCAGCACCAGGAGTACGTGAATCGGTGGGGGAACCTGACCCTCTTGTTCGCGGGCCTGAACATACCGGCCAGCAACAAGGTGTTCGAACAGAAGACGCGGTACTACGGCGACTCTCAGGTGAGGATCACCCAGGAACTATGCCAGTACGGGACCTGGGGACCAGAGCAGATCGATGCCCGCCAGCGTTGGCTCGCGGAGGTGGCGGAGAGCATCTGGCGCGTCGATCCAGTCCCACACGACCAATTGCCTGCACTCCGGTACGAGCACAAAACATCGCTCGACGACTTCCGAGAGAGGGTCGGCGCGCTGTGGCCGGCGATTGAGCCGTATGCCACCGACACCACGGCTCAGGAGATCCGATCGCTGGCAACTCGTCTGCCTGCCCACCTTGCCGGTCATGCCGAGCATTCGTCTCTCGCGGGCAAGATCGCTGATGGATTGACCGAACTCCTCCAAGGTTGGGAGGGCTACAGCCACTCGGATCGGAGGTTTGTCCGCGCGGTGGCGGAGTACTTCCTGGAGCCCGAGGACTCCGTTCCAGACGAACTTCCAGGTGGCCTGGAGGATGATCGGACGGCACTAGTCGCCGCGTTCGCGGCGCTTGATCGTCAGGTACCTTCCTACCTGCAGTCCTGACGACCTACTGCGCCTCGTCGGCAGCGCGCGTTTGATTCACCTGCTGGCGACCGCGTGGCGGCCGGCCATGTGGTTCAGCCAAACGTGGCAGCGAAACAGGTCGGGAGCTCGAACCGATGCTTGACGAGTCAGACCCGCCTCCGCCGATCCGCAAGGATCGCGTAAACATACGCTGGCCCTCGCGCCATCGAATTGATCTCGCTTGATTCTGCTAGCGGCATGAGGTCATATGCTTTCCGGAACTGACTCTTATGGATCGTGTACTCGGTTCTGTCTGGAATCACGCTGGTCCCTTCTACGCGGTAGACAAACGGGAGCCCGGTCTTCGTGTGGAACTCCTGTCCAGCGCTGGCTTCAATGCGTGCCCACACTGCGTTAAAATTGCCCATATTCTGCCTCCTGCGCCGAACGCCGATCCGTGATCCTAGCGGCTGTTTTTTCGCCCATCGGAGTAGAGGATGCGGAAACCGAGCTTCCGTGTTACTGCGCTCCAGTGTGGAGTCGTCAGCAGATCTTTCTGTGCACCGCTAGCCAAGTGCCCTAGGAACGCCACATCGAAGGCGGCAGTGTCGAGCCAGTCAACATCCTTCGTATACCCGCAGATAAGTTCGGCGCCTGTCAATTTTAGGAAGTCTTTTAGTAAGGTATCAGAGGCGCTCATTACTGAGCAGCTTCCAAAGTACAACCGTCGGCCTCCGCATTTTCCTTCTAGGCGCTGCCCGATGTGATGGAGGGGAACAATCTGGCGGCTGGAAAGCTTGAGTCTCCCGGATTCTCCATGCATCGCGAAGTACCCTACTTCAAAATCGCTGTATGCCTTCTTGGCCCAGCTATCCAAGAAGTAGTCCAGCTCGGCGACTGTGGCGACGTCCTTATGAATGAACTGTATGTAGCCGAGTCGCTCTAGTAGCTCAAGCGCCGGACGTACGGAGCTGGTGTCGGTCAGGTTCTCGTCCCATTGACCCTCGAGGCAGAAGACTCCACGTGGCGCGGGCAAGGCATCTCCAGTAGTAGATCGCTAGTTGGCGGTCGAGCTCAGCGCCGACGGGGCGTGGAGCTGGAACGGTGATGATCACTGAGGTTACGTGACCGAGGAGACACTCGGATCGAACTTGTCACAGCCGGGCGGGCGGTGGCTACCCAGTCGCGTGCCGGGGCGGGCAACTCATGGCTATGGCTCCTTCTTGGGGGCAGGTCCGTTGGTGAGCAGCGAATCTCTTCTGCAGATCTGGTCAGACCAGATGGCCGACGGGGGACATGCTCGCGAGACCGGCGTCACCAAACGATCACGTTCTTGGTTGTGCACTGGCGAGCGCTTTACGCGCTGCTAGGGTGACCGCGCGAATGATCTTGGTCGCGAGTCCAACAACTCGACGGCGGGCGCGTTCGCGTGTCCAGGCCGTCGGGGAGGGGGGCGATGGACGTCGGACGCTGGGTTCAGTGCACGCCGTCGGAGTTTTCGTGGGAGCGCGCTGCGCTCGCATATCTGCGCACGCTCCTGCCGGAGAAGGAGCCCTACCGCGCCTGGGCCAACGCCGAGTTCATCGGTACGGACGGGTCGGTCAACGAGATCGACCTGCTGCTCGTCACGCCGCGACGCGTCATCGTCCTCGAGGTCAAGTCGTGGGCGGGCATCCTCGTCGGTGACGCCGGCACCTGGCAGCAGACTCACCGTGCGCCCGTCGACAACCCGGTGATCGGCGCGACCCGCAAAGCCCGCAAGCTGAAGTCGCTCCTCGCGACCCAACCCGCGATGCGTGCTGCACTGGGCGTTAAGCGCATGCCGTGGGTCGAGGGCGCGGTCTTCCTGTCCGACGCCAGTCTCGACGTACGCCTGAAGTCCGAAGGCCTCGCCCACGTGTTTGGGCGCCAGGATCACGACGGTCTGCCCAGCGTCCTTGCCCACATCACAGAGCCCGGCGACGACGTCGACGCCACGATGTCGGCCGCGATCGCCAAGGCGGTGGACCAGGCTGGCATCCGTCAGTCCCAGCGCGGACGCAAACTTGGCACCCTCCGCCTGGATATGCCTGCAATGCATGAGGGCCCGGGCTGGCAGGACTTCCTGGCCCGCCACGAGCGCTTCCAAGACGACCCGCCTCGCCGTGCGCGCATCTACCTGGCAGGTGAGGCGGAGGCGGGCGACCGCCGGGCGCAGCTCGTACGAGCAGCCGAGCGCGAGTACCGCGCACTTCGCGGCATCGACTACAGCGGCATCGCCAGCCCGATCGACTTCGTCGAGCACGACCTGGGCCCGGCGCTGATCTTCCCGCACGATCCGAGCTTGGTACGCCTCGACCATTTCCTGCAGCAGGAAGACGCCAGGCTCGACCTGGACGCCCGCCTGTCCCTCCTGCGAGCGCTCGCGGAGACCATCTCCTACGCACACCGCCGAACGCTCGCCCACCGCGGGCTGAGCCCTCAATGTGTGTGGGTACGCCGCGACGGCGACAGCTTCCATCTCCAGGTAACCGACTGGCAGACCGCGACCAGAGGCTCGGAGTCGACCACGGGCTCGTCGGTGAGTTCGACGCAGACCTTCGCCGAGCTGGCCGAGGAAGGCGCGACCGCCTACTTCGCTCCGGAGTGGGCGTGGGGGAGCCAGAACGGCGTCACCCTGGACGTGTTCGGCGTGGGTGCCATCGCGTATCTGCTGTTCGCAGGGAATCCACCGGCGTCGTCGTTCGGCGCCCTGGCCCGGCGGCTGTTGTCGCAGGGGTGCCTGTCCCTGAGCGCCCAGGTCGACAATGTCGGCGACCGGCTGGACACGCTGGTCGCCAAGGCGACGACAGCCGACGTGGCCAAGCGGACACAGGACATGGCCGCGTTCCTGCTCGACCTGGACACGCTCCGGGAACAGCTCGCGGCCGAGGCAGCGGAGCAGGTTGTCGCCGTGGATCCGCTCACAGCTGAGGCGGGCGCAGAGCTGGAGGACGGCTTCAGGGTCGTACGACGGCTCGGCCGTGGCTCCACCGCCCTGGCGCTGTTGGTCGAGCGGGACGACAAGGAAGCGGTCCTCAAGGTCTCGCTGGCCCCCGAGAAGGACGCCCGCATCCGGTCCGAGGCCGCGGCGCTCGCGCTCCTCGGCGAGCACCCGGGCATCGTCCAGCTGTTGGATCCGGATCCGGTGCAAGTAGGCGGCCGCCTGGCGATCCTCCTCACGTACGCCGGAAGAGGCACCCTCACGAGAGAGCTCCGCGAACGCGGGCGCCTGCAGCCGGAGTGGCTGCACGACTGGGGCACGGACCTGCTCACATCCGTCCACCACCTCGAACGCACCGGCGTGGCGCATCGCGACATCAAGCCGGACAACCTCGGGATCGGCGAGGTCGGCGGCAAGGGTAAGAAGCGGCGTCTGGTCCTGTTCGACTTCTCCTTGTCTCGGGAGCCGCTGGAGGCGGTCGAGGCAGGCACCCCGCCCTATCTCGATCCCTTCCTCGGCCGCGGGGACCGTCGTCGCTGGGACACCGCGGCCGAGCGGTACGCCGCGGCGGTCACGCTGTACGAGATGGCCACCGCCCGGCGGCCGACCTATGGCGCCGGTGGTGGGCACCCGGGCTACGGCGACGCGGACGTGACGATCGACCCGGAGCTGTTCGACCGTTCCTACGCAGTCGGCCTGGCAGACTTCTTCCGGCGAGCGTTGCACCGCGAAGCCCGCAAGCGGTTTGACACCGCCGAAGAGATGCAGCGCGCCTGGGACGCGGTGTTCGCCAAGCCCTCCACGGTCGTGCCGGACCAGCCGGCGGCACAGCGGGTCAGCCGGGAGACCCCCATCGGCGCGGTGGGTTTGTCGCCTCAGGTCCTCGCCGTTCTCGAACGACTGAACGCCACCGACGTGGGCGCCGCACTCGACTTGCCCCCGGCGCAGCTCACCTGGCTGCCCGGCATCGGCACAAAGACGCGGGAGCGGCTGCACAAGGAACTGAGCGACCTCGCCGACCAGGTCGCCGCGTCGACACAGGAACGGCCCACCGAACCCACCTTGCTGGACAAGGTGGCCGACGCGCTGGTCCCCGACTCCGCGGACAGAGCCGTAGCGGAGGCGCTGCTCGGCCTGGGCGAAGCCGGTGGCACCGCGTGGGCGAGCACCCGCGATGCGTCCAAGGTGCTCGGCCGAGACCAGCGCACGATGCGCCAGGCGGTCCAGCGGCTCGAGGATCACTGGGTCGGCTTGGACGGCATGCGCGTACTCCGCGACGTTGTGGTCGAGGTCGTGGAGTCGGTCGGTGGAGTCGCGTCCGCTGCGCACTGCGCTGCCAGGCTGCTGGACCGGTTGGGCAGCACGGTGGAGGAGCCGCTGCGGTCGCGGCTTGCCGAGGCGTTGGTACGGGTGGCGATCGACGCCGAGCTCGCCGACGAGCACCTGGACGGCGACCCGCGCCTTGTCTACAGCCGCCAGACCCACGGGATCCTGGTCGCGGCGGGTCCGCTGGAGGTCGGCGAGGGACCGTCGACCGCCGAGCGGCTGGAGTGGGCGTCGGGACTCGGTGAGGCCGCGGACACGATGGCGGCGGCGGACCCGCTGCCCGTGCCCGCGCGCGTGGTGGAGACGCTCCGCGAGGTCCCCGCACCGGACAGCACGGACCCGAGCCTGCTGGCACCTGATCGGCTGGTCGAGGTGGCTGCGCTCGCCGCGGAGATTGCCGCCGTCACACCGCGCCTGGAGATCTATCCGCGCGGCTTGGACGCCGGCCGCGCGGTGCGGCTTGCGGCGGGTGCGCTGTACGGGGTCAGCGAGCTGAGCCCGGGCGAGGTGGCCGAGCGGGTGATGTCGCGGTTCCCTTACGCCGCGCCGCTGCCGGGTCGCCCCGAACTCGACACGCTGCTGGAATCCGCCGGCGTACCGCTGGTGTGGAACGCCGATCAGTCGAAGTACCTCGCCCGCAAACCGGAGGGCGCGGGGCTCACCTCGGCGTTCCTGACGACCGGGCGTTCGACACCACAGCGGGGTACGACCGGCGGCACACTGTCGAAGGCGGACTGGCGTCGGGTCGAGAACGCCGTCGTGGCTGCCGACGACCGGCTGGCGCGTTCGCTGGACGACGGCGGCTGGGTAGTCCTCTCCGTACGCCCGAGCAGGTTGGCCCGCGCGGAGGCCTGTCTGTCGCACCAACAGGTGAACACCGTCGACGTCGAACGCGAGTTCCTCGCCGGCCTGCGCGCGTACTGCAAGGAACGCCGGGTGAAGTGGGACGTCGTGCTTGCCGCCGACGCAGCAGACCGCTCGTCGCGTGACTGGTCGCGGCTGTCGAGTGTGGTGCAGGGCGGCGCGCTGACCCGGGTGCGCGAGGCGATCCGGGAGGCGGGGCCGTGCGTCCTGCTCACCCACGCCGGTGTGCTGGCGAGGTACGACCCGAGCCTGCGCATCCTCGACGAACTCCGTGACGAGGTGTTCCGGGCGACGGCGGACTCTCCGGTTCGCACGGTGTGGCTGGTGGTGCCGGGGCCCGACGACTCGCCCCCGAAGTTGGACGGCGTGGCCGTGCCGGTGTTCGGGTCGCAGTGGATGCCACTGCCGGAGGAATGGATCAGCAAGCACGAGTCGGTACTTCGGGAGGGTGGGGCCGCATGATCGACGCGAGGCGACTGCTGGCAGACCTGCAACGTCAGGTTCGGTCGATCGAGGCCGATCTCCTGCGGCTGGCCGAGTCCGACGGCTCGGCGGCGAACCGGTTGGAGAAGCGGTACGAAGCGGCGGTCAAGGGCAACCGGACGGGCCTGCCTTTCGAGACCTGGCGCGGGCAGCAGCTCACCCAGGTGGCAGCCGGCTGGGTGCTGGCGTGCGTATTCGCGAGATTCTGCGAGGACAACCGCCTGCTGGAGCAGGCGATGCTGGCCGGACCAGGTGAGCGACTGGCCGAGGCGCGCGAGCGTCAGGACGCCTACTTCCGCGAGTACTCCTCGCACTCCGACCTTGACTACCTGCGTGCGGCGATCAACCGGCTGGAGGATTCCGAAGTCACCCGTGCCCTGGTCGAGCGGCAGAACCCCTTGCACGTCATGGATCCGTCCCCGGACATGGCCACGGCGCTGCTGGACTTCTGGCGGCGGATCGACCCCGAGACCGGCCTGCTCCTGCACGACTTCACCGACCCGTCGCTGTCGACGCGGTTCCTCGGTGACCTGTACCAGGACCTGTCCGAGCAGGCCCGTAAGGACTACGCACTGCTCCAGACGCCGGAGTTCGTGGAGGAGTTCATCCTCGACCGGACGCTCGACCCGGCGATCGAGGAATTCGGGCTGGCGGACGTACGGCTGATCGACCCGGCGTGCGGATCGGGGCACTTCCTGCTGGGTGCGTTTGCGCGGTTGCTACGGCGGTGGCAGCACCTGGAGCCGGGGGCGGACGTGCGGGTGCACGTCGAACGCGTGCTGCGTCAGGTCAACGGCGTCGACATCAACCCATACGCGGCGGCGATCGCGAGGTTC
The DNA here is from genome assembly GCF_013408535.1 of Actinopolymorpha cephalotaxi. Classification (NCBI taxonomy): domain Bacteria; kingdom Bacillati; phylum Actinomycetota; class Actinomycetes; order Propionibacteriales; family Actinopolymorphaceae; genus Actinopolymorpha; species Actinopolymorpha cephalotaxi. Next base: position 4,748,493 of record NZ_JACBZA010000001.1, on the reverse strand, counting down.
CGTCTACTCGTCGCGGCGCTGACTGCCTGCGGAATCGACCGCTTGAAGGATGCTCCGGCCTGGCGGGTGCGGGTCGCGATCGGGGACTCGCTCTTGTTCGGTACGCGGAACGGCCAGGCTGCGATCGCGGGCGTCACCGAGGCTGCGATGGCCGGGCAGTCCGGTGAGGGCGAGTTCGTCTATGAGTACGAGGACGCCGCCGAACTGGAGGAGATCCTCGGCGACCGCTACCACGCCGTCGTCGCCAACCCGCCCTACATTACTGTCAAGGATCCGCTACTCAACAAGCTTTACCGACAGGCCTGGAGTGCCTGCGCTGGCAAGTACGCATTATCGGTACCTTTCGCGCAGCGCCTCTTCGACCTTGCCGTGCCAGGCGGATTCACCGGGCAGATCACGTCCAACTCATTCATGAAGCGCGAGTTCGGCCGGAAGCTCATTGAGGAGTTCTTCCCCACAATCGACCTCACATTAGTCATCGACACTAGCGGCGCCTACATTCCTGGCCACGGCACTCCCACCGTGATTCTGTTTGGTCGTCAGAGACCTCCGGTCGTGGAGACGGTCCGTGCCGTCCTCGGAATCCGTGGGGAACCGAAAGCTCCTCCTCAGCCAGCGACGGGGCTTGTCTGGTCCTCGATCGTGGACAACTTCGAAGTGGCTGGATTGCAAACGGCATATGTCTCGGTCGCAGACATATCCAACTCAACTCTGTACACCTATCCATGGAGCCTCTCCGGTGGAGGAGCGGGTGAACTACTTGCGCACATAGACTCCACCGAAAGGGAAACTCTTGACAGCGAGATTGCATACTCTGGCTTCGTTGCGATCACCGCTGAAGACGACGTCTTTCTCGCTGACGACATTCGCGGCTTAAGTAGGCCGTTCCAAGTACCAGTGCGTGCGATGGTTCTTGGTGATGAGGAGCGGGACTGGGGTCGTCTCGGCGGCACGGTGGCAACGTGGCCGTATGGCGCCGACCTTTATCCACTGTCGGGGATAGGTGCGGAGCCAATCATTCGGCGATGCTGGCCTTACCGAACTACATTGTTGAACCGAAAACGCTTCGGTCGTGTAGTTTCTTCGATTAAAGGATTCGTGTGGTATGAGTACGGGGAACTCTATCGCGAGAAGCTCCAATGGCCACTTACGCTTAGCTGGGCAGAGGTGGCTACGCACAATCACTTCGTGCTGGACCGAGAAAGGAGAATCTTCAAGCAGACGGCGCCGGTGATTAAGTTGCCAGTCGAGTCGTCGGAGGAGCAATACTTGGAATTGCTCGGGCTGCTGAATTCGTCCACCGCATGCTTCTGGCTCAAGCAGGTCAGTCATAACAAAGGTGTCGGCGGGATCGGTGGCGGTATCGGCGACGAAGAGTGGGAGCCCAGGTACGCGTTCAATTCAACCAAGGTGTCGAAATTTCCGCTGCCAGATGGGGCTCCGCTGGGCCGCGCCACTCGCATGGATTCCCTTGCCCAGGAGTTGCATGCGACGACTCCGGAGGCGGTTGCCGAGAAGGGGGTGCCCGACTGGGAAGTGCTCAGCGCCGCGCAGGCGGAGTGGTTGCGGATCCGGGCGGAGATGATCTCGGCGCAGGAGGAGTTGGACTGGGAGGTCTACGGCCTTTACGGGTTGCTCGGCGACGACACCAACGACCTGGTGGGCAACGATGTCACCAAGCCGCAGCTGAAGCTGGGCCAGCGAGCGTTCGAGATCGCGCTGGCCCGGAAGATGGCCGCCGGTGAGGTCGAGACGCAGTGGTTCACCCGTCATGGCTCGACTCCCATCACCGAGCTCCCCGACCACTGGCCGGCCGACTATCGCGCGCTGGTTGAGCGTCGGCTGGAGAAGATCGCCGACGACCCATACCTCCATCTGATCGAGCGTCCGGAGTGCAAGCGACGCTGGGCAACCCGCTCGTGGGAGGACATGGAGTCCGACGCGCTGCGTGGCTGGTTACAGGACCGGCTGGAGGATCGGGCGCTGTGGTTCCGTCCCGAGCCGACCCTGCGAAGCGCGGCGCAGCTTGCCGACGAGTTGCGGACCGACGAGGACTTCGTGTCCGTCGCCCAGCTGTACGCCCGCGACCTGGACCTTCTCGACGTGGTGCGGGACCTGGTGCGTGATCAGCACGTCCCTGGAACCTCCGCCTGGCGCTACACCGACTCCGGAATGCGCATTCGCAAGGCGTGGGAGCAGACCTGGGTCCTGCAGCGCCGCGAGGACGCCGGAGAGAGAGTCGGCAAGATCGCGGTGCCGCCGAAGTACAAGCAGGGCGACTTCCGCTCCGCGACGTACTGGCGTAACCGCGGCAAGCTCGACGTCCCCAAGGAGCGGTTCACGTCGTACCCGGAGGCGTCCCGTGACGGCACGCTGCTGCTCGGCTGGGCCGGGTTCGACCACCTGCAGCAGGCGCAGGCCCTGGTCGCCTACGTCACCGAACGCCAGGAGCTCGACGCCTGGGGCGCGGAGCAACTCGTCCCGCTGCTCGCCGCCCTGGCCGAACTTCTGCCGTGGATCCGTCAGTGGCACCCCGACGTCGACCCGGAGTTCGGGCAGGCCCCTGCGGACGCCTACGAGGGCTACCTCGACCAGGTGCTGCTCCAGCTCGGCCTGACCCGAGACGACCTCACCGCGTGGCGGCCACCGGCCCCGACCCGCGGCCGCCGACGCAAGACCACCTGAGGGGAACCGCCACCATGACGCTGATTTCCGAAGTCATTGAGGTCCCCGATGCTGTTCACAAGGGCGACTTCGTACTCGACCTCTCCCAAGGTGTCGGTGACGTCGACCGCACCCTGGACAACTACGTCGTCACACCGGAGCTCGCGCAGCGCTTTGACGAGGCGCTGTCGCTGATCCGGTCCGCGCTCGCCGATCGCAGCAGCAAGGCTGCCTACCTCAACGGCTCGTTCGGTTCTGGTAAGAGCCACTTCATGGCCGTTCTGCATGCCCTTCTGGACAACCACCCCAGGGCGCGCGCCATCAACGACCTCGCGCCGGTGGTGCACAAGTACGACAAGCTCATCGGCAGCAAGCGGTTCCTGATGGTGCCGTACCACCTGGTCGGTAAGGAGTCGGTTGAGGACGGCGTTCTCGGCGGCTACCTGTCGTACGTGCGCACCGTGCACCCGGACGCACCGCTGCCCGCCGTCCTCATCGACACGCCGCTGTTGGACAGCGCGAAGGCCCTGCGTGAACGGCTCGGCGACGAGTCGTTCTTCGCACTCCTCGGCGACAAGGACGAGGACTGGGGTGAAGAGGCTGCGGGCTGGGACGCCAAACGCTTCGACGCGGCGCTGCGAATGGGGCCGGAGAACAAGGAGCGGGGGAAACTGGTCACCGCGTTGCAGGACGTCCTGCCCGGCTTCGCCGAGCTCGCCCGCGGTGCGCGATCGTCGTACGTCAACATCGACGACGGACTGGCGGCGATCAGTCAGCACGCCGCCCAGCTCGGCTACGACGGCCTGGTGTTGTTCCTGGACGAGCTGATCCTGTGGTTCGCGACCAGGATGGGTGACCACACATGGGTTGCCCGCGAGGCGCCGAAGGTCGGCAAGCTCGTCGAGGCCTCCAACGCCAACCGCCCCGCGCCGATCATCAGCTTCATCGCCCGCCAGCGTGACCTGCGCGAACTCGTCGGCACCAACCTGCCCGGCACCGAACACCTCGCCTTCGCCGACAGCCTGAAGTGGTGGGAGGGCCGGTTCGGCACGATCAGCCTGTCCGACAACAACCTTCCGTTGATCGCCTCCCGGCGTGTTCTCAAGCCCGTAAGCGATTCGGCTCGTGGACAGATCGACGCTGCATTCGCCGCGACGGAGCAGGTACGCCAGGACATCCGCTCGGCGCTGATGACGGAAAACGCCGGCCGCAACGAGTTCCGGCTGACGTACCCCTTCACCCCGGCGTTCGTGGAGACGCTCGTCGCGCTGTCCGGCGCGCTGCAGCGGGAACGGACCGCGCTCCGGGTCATGCGGCAGATCCTGGTCGAGCAGCGCAGCACCCTCCAGCTCGGGCAGCTTGTCCCGATCGCGGACCTGTTCGACGTGCTGGTAGCCGGCGACGACCCGCTCACCGGCGAGCTCGGCAACCTGTGGCGCAGCGCGCAGAAGGTCTACGGCGATTTGCGTCGGCTGATTCTGGAGATCAACAAGGTGAACGAGGACGACGTGCCGGGCCTGCCGGCCACGCACGCGTTCCGCCGCGACGACCGGATCGCGAAGACGCTGGTACTGGCCGCGTTGATGCCGGAGGTCGAGTCGCTGCGCGACCTGACCGCGCGCAAGATCGTCGCCCTCAACCATGGCTACATCCGATCAATGGTGCCCGGCCGGGAATCGGCGATTGTGCTCGATGTCGTCCGCCGATGGGGCGGCCGGTTGGGTACGGTGCAGATCACCGGTGACGAGACCAACCCGCTGATCTCCGTACGCCTCGAAGGCGTGGACATCGAGGGGATCCTTGACAACGCCAAGTCCGCGGACTCCTCCGGGGCACGCCGTCAGGTCATACGGCTGCTGCTGTTCGACCTGCTCGGCACCCGGGAGAGTCTCGGCATCGACGGCGTGACCGTCACCTCCACGACCTGGCGCGGCACCCGGCGTACCGTCGAACTTCTCTACGGCAACGTCCGCGACCCCGCGGACCTCGGCGACAGTGCCTTCCAGCCCAGCCACGACGGCTGGCGTGCGATTCTGGACTACCCATTCGACGAGGAGGGGCACTCGCCGGTCGAGGACCTCGAACGCATCCGGGCCCTCCGCGACCGTCGGCCGGCGCACACCGTGTGCTGGGTGCCCCGACACCTGACCTCCCAGGCCGTCAGCGACCTCGGTCGCTATGTGCGCTTGCAGTACGCGCTGGGACCGAGCTTCGACCAGCTGGCCGGGCACCTGTCCGACAACGACCGGGCTGTCGCGCGCCAGCAGATGGACGCCCAGCGGAACCAGCTGCGAAGCAGGCTGGAGAACGCACTGCTGCAGGCGTACGGCATCGGCACTCCTGACGAGACGCTCGTCGACACCTCGCACGGCGGGATCGACATGTTCGCCAGCCTCGACCCGAGCTTCGAGCCGAAGGTGCCGGCTGGGGCGAGCATGAAGCAGGCGTACGAGAATCTGCTCGACCAGATGCTCGCCTCGGACTTCCCGGCGCACCCGATGTTCGGGACAGCCGAGGTGCGGACCCCCGACCTGCGCAAGGTGCACGCCCAGGTGCGCCGGGCGATCGAGGATCCCGGCCACCGCATCATGGTCGAGACCGGTGAACGCGGTGTGATGAGCCGGATCGCGATGCCGCTGCGCCTCGGTGAACAGCACGCCCAGCACTTCGTCCTCGGGCACCACTGGGTGCAGCACCTCAACCGGAGAATCTCCGACGCCGGGCTCGGCGGGAAGCCGGTGAGTGTCGGCCAGTTGCGCGCGTGGCTGGACGAGCCGCAGCGGATGGGGCTCCCGCAGGACATCGCGGACCTGGTGTTGCTGGTGTTCGCCGAGCAGACCAACCGCAGCATCGTCAGCCGCACTCGCCCGCCGATCGACGTCGGACTCCTGCAATTGCTGCCCTCCGACGCCGAACTCGTCGAGCAGGAACTCCCCGGCGAGGACACCTGGCGGGAGGCGCGCGAGCGCGCACAGGCGATCTTCGGAATCGGAGACGTCACCGAACTGCTGACCGCCCGCAACGTCAGCGTGCTGGCCGAACGGGTGCGGTCGAAGGTCGCGTCGTATCGGAGTGCGGCCGAGCAGTTGGTCAGCGCGCTGGCGGAGCGAGGACCGACTGTGCTGCGCGGAGTCGACCCGACGTCGACCGAGCGGTATCAGATTGCCGACGGTGCCGGCCGGCTGTGTGAGGAGTTGGAGGCGGCCACAGGTGACGTGGCGCTCGTAGAACGTTTCGCCGGCGCGCACCTGCCCGCGCCCGGCCTACATGTCTCCCGGAGCCTCGCGATGGCCGGCGACCTGTTGAGTGCCATCCGCCGGCTGGACTGGAACATCCTGGCCACAGTGGCGAGCTGGGGTCCCGAGCACCCGCTCGGGCTGCGGGCAGCCGGCATCGTCGACGACCTGGCGCAGGTGTGGGCGGCGAACGAGTTCAGTAAACATCTGCAGCCGGCGCTGGGGTCCGCGGACGCGGGAGCCCGGCAGCTCGTCCTGCAGGCGACACAGCGGCAGCCGGCGTCCATCCCCGACGTTCTTCCGCGGCCTACGCTGTCGGACTCACCACCCCGGCCGGACGTCAGTGCAGCGCATGGGGAGCTGAGGGCCGACGCCGCCTCGGTACAGGAGGTGCTCACCACGATCGAGAATCTCGTCCGTCAGCACCGCCGGGTGCGGATCACCTGGGAGGCGGAATGAGCCTCCTCGCCACCCCGGCCCTGGTGCGCTCCAAGGTCGTCGACGTCCTCAAGGCCGACAACGCGGCCCGCGTGGTCGCGCTGCTGGCCAGTCCGTCGTGGACCCACGACGAACGGGTGGAGCTGTCCAACGGACGCGGCGCGGTCGTCCGCCCGTGTGTCTCCACCCTGGCGATGCGGGATGCCCTGGACCAGCTGGACGACCTGCCGAGCTCGGATCTCCTCGTACTCCTCACCGACCAGGAGAGCGCCGAACTCGGTGACAGCATCCGCGCCCGGATCGCCGGAAACAAGGTGCTGCCGCTCGACCGGTGGTACCAGCTGACCAGCCTGTTCCGCTGCCGCGAGATCGCACCCGACCTCACCCGGATGAGCTGGGCCGTGGACACCCTGCTGAAGTACGCGCCGAGCGAGGGATACGAGCCTGTCCGAAGCGGCTACCTCGACAAGGAGGCCGCGCTCTCGGAGCTGTGTCACCACCTGGCGGGACTGGATCGGGCAGATCTGGACCTTGCCGCGATGCTGCAGTGGACGCTCGACCCCGCGCACATCGAGCGGTGGCGGGCGGTCGAGGAGCCGGTTCGCGCCGGTCTGTCGGAGTGGCTGGTCGGGCGCAGCCGGGACGGCCGGGTCATCGACGCGGTGGTGCGGTGCATGTCTGGCGAGCACGGTGAGGACACCGTGGCGGTGGGGCTCGTCCTGTCCGCACTGACGCAGCCGGGTGTGCTGAACGACGGCAAGGTCCCTCGCACGATGCTGGAGACCCGCACGGTCGGGGGTGCGCTGGCCGACGAGGTCGCCCGCGAATGGGGCAAGGCCGCCGACGCGCTTGTCCAGCGGCGGTTGACAGCAGGCGGTCGGGCCGGTGTGGGCGAGGTGATTCACCAGGCCGAGGAGATCCTCGCCGAGCAGAACGCCACGGCTCTTGCATACGCGAGCGTCATCCTTGAGGTCGGGCTCGGCCAGCGCATCGCTCGCCTGGGAGCCGAGATCGCCCGGCTGCTTCGTAAGCGGTCACTCTCGCCCGCGCATCTGGGGCCGATGGAGGAGGCGCTCGGCGACGTTCTCTCCCACGCGCTGGTGGGTGATCACGCCGAACGGTGCCGGCGGGCGGCCATGGCCGCCCGGCTGGTGCGCTGGGTCGCCTTGCAGCGAAGCGCTCCGCCCAAGCCCGCCCCCGATCTGGCCGAGGCGGCGCGCCGCCAGCAGAGCGGCGACGCCTGGGTGGACGTGGCGAGGGCCCGCGTATGGGAAGGCGACGTCGACCAGGCGGTCGCCGACGCGTATGCCGCGCTGTGTGAGGTTGTCGACGGGATCCGAGCGGAGCACGAGGAACGGTTCGCCCGCCTCCTTGCCGATCACGTCCGCACCGGCTCGACGCTGACGGACCTGCTGCCGGTCGAGGACGTCCTGACCGACGTCCTCCTTCCACTGGCGGAGCAACAACGTGTGCTGGTGCTCGTGCTGGACGGCCTGTCCACCGGTGTGGCGCGCGAACTCGTGGAGGACCTATCCACCCGGGGATGGTCCGAGCACACGTTGACGCCGGAGCGTCCGGTCATCTCGGTGTTGCCGTCCATCACTCGCGTCTCCCGGACGAGCCTGCTGACCGGTCGTCTCGCGGACGGGTCGGCCGGTGCGGAGCGGGCCGCGTTCGGTGAGCGGGGGTGGCCGCTGTTCCACAAGAGCAACCTGACTGCGGCGAAAGCCGGCAGCGCACTGTCGACCGAAGTGCGCGAGGCCATCAGCGGCACCGCGAGAGTGGTGGGCGCGGTCGTCAACACGGTGGACGACACGCTCGACAAGGGCGGCCGTACGCCGTGGACCGCCGACTCCGTGGACCGTTTCGTGGAGCTGCTCACCGCGGGCCACGACGCCGATCGGGTCGTGCTGCTGGTCAGTGACCACGGCCATGTCCACGAACGCGGATCGCGACTGGAGTCCGACAGCAGTGGGGGAGCGCGGTTCCGTACGTCCACGCGTCCAGTCGAGGTTGACGAGGTGGAACTGTCCGGGCCGCGGGTGCTGCTCGGTGGCGGCCGGGTGGTCGCACCGTGGAACGAGAAGCTGCGCTATGCCAAACAGCGCAACGGCTACCACGGAGGCGCGAGCGCCCAGGAGGTCGTCATCCCGCTTGCGCTGTTGGCTCGTACGGCACTGGACGTGCCTGGTTGGCGCGTACGGCATCATCCCCAGCCGGACTGGTGGGTGGGCACGACGACCGGGGCGGAAGCGGACCGGCCTGCGGCCGAGCGTGCGCCGTCGAAGCGGAAGAACGGCGGCAACGGCCGCCGCGTGGCCTCGGTCCCGACTCTCACTTCGGCACCTGCCGAGGATGCGCTCTTCGGCGCAGAGGAGGTTGCGGCTGAGAGCTGGATCACCCGAGTGCTCGCCAGCGACGCGGTCACGGCGCAGCTGCAGCGGGTCCGGCGCGGTGGCATGCCGGCCGAACGTCTCGAAGTGTTGCTGCGGGCACTCGATGCTCATGGTGGTGCGGCGACCCGTGCCGTCGTGGCGCGGGTGCTGGACATCCCGGACGGACGGGTGGCCAACCAGGTCGCGGCTGCCCAGCGGGTTGTGAACCTGGACGGCTATGAGGTACTCACGATCGAGGGCGACACCGTGCGGCTCAATGCGGCCCTTCTCAGGACGCAGGCGGGAGAGACGTGAGCATCAGCGAGCAGCGGCGGCGGGAGATCATCGACGCGCTGCGCCGTGGGACGGTTCCGCAACAGGGGCTTGACGTCCTGGCCGTCGGGCTGGGGCGGTTCGAGTCCGCCGTGGGGGAGGAGCTTGGCCGGATCACCTCGGGCCAGGCTGTCTTCAAGGCGGTGCGCGGTGAGTACGGCGCGGGCAAGACCTTCTACAGTCGCTGGCTCGCCGAACGCGCGAAGCGTGCTGGGCTCGCCACCACCGAGGTCCAGATCTCGGAGAACGAGACTCCGCTGCACCGGTTGGAGACCGTCTACCGACGGCTCACCGAGCATCTCGCCACTGCCGAGTTCACCCCGAGCGCTCTGCGTCCCATCGTCGACTCGTGGTTCTTCGCGCTCGAGGAGGACGTGCTCGCCGAGGGCCAGGTCGACGATGACGAGCTGGAGCAGCGCGTCGGGGAGCTGCTGGAGCAGCGACTTGCCGCGGTCAGTCGTGTGGCTCCGTCGTTCGCTGCCGCGCTGCGCGCCTACCGGCGCGCGAGTGTCGCCGGTGACGTCGCCGTGGCCGAGGGGTTGATGGCCTGGCTGGGTGGACAACCGCACGTGGGCGCGTCGGTCAAGCGGGTCGCTGGGCTTCGGGGCGACCTGGATCATGACGGCGCGCTCGGGTTCCTGCAAGGACTGCTTGCGGTGCTGCGGGACAGCGGACACGCGGGGCTGCTCGTCGTGCTGGACGAGGTGGAGACGCTGCAACGTGTTCGTTCCGACGTACGTGACAAGGCGCTCAACGCGCTGCGACAGCTCGTCGACGACGTTGACTCCGGACGCTTTCCCGGACTGATGCTGGTGATCACCGGTACGCCGGCGTTCTTCGACGGGCCGCAGGGGATGCAGCGGCTCGCCCCGCTCGCCCAGCGGTTGCATGTGGACTTCTCCAGCGAGCCGACGTTCGACAATCCGCGCGCGGTACAGATCCGACTGCCGGGCTTTGACAAGGACTCCTTGCTCGAACTCGGGTCGCGGGTGCGGGATCTCTACGTGGCGGGGTCGGCGCATCGCGACCGCCTGACCGATCTGGTCGACGACGCCTACATCGCCGACCTCGCGCGGGCTGTCGCCGGTCATTTCGGCGACAGGGTGGGCGTGGCTCCGCGGATCTTCGTCAAGAAGCTGGTCGACGTCCTGGACCGCGTGGACCAGCACGCTTCGTTCGATCCCCGGCGGGACTACTCGGTGCGGGTGTCGGGTTGGGAGCTCACGGATGCCGAGCGTGCGACTATGCCGACACCACCGCCGCTAGCTTCCGCCGCTTCCGTCGACGAGATCGACCTGAGGCTGTGAGCGGCTTCGACGATCTGCACCAGGCCGTTCAGTACCACGTGGTGAACAGCCTGGGTTGGTCGTCGCTGCGGCCGTTGCAGGAAGCCGCCGTGGCGCCGGTCCTCGCCGGCGAGGACTCGTTGCTGCTCGCTCCCACGGCCGGTGGGAAGACCGAGGCGGCGATCCTGCCGCTGCTGTCCCGGATGGCCGCCGAGGGATGGCGGGGGTTAAGCGTTCTGTACGTGTGTCCGCTCCGGGCACTGGTCAACAATCTCGAGCCTCGTCTCTCGGCCATGACGTCCTGGCTCGGCCGTCGCGCAGCGGTGTGGCATGGGGACGTGCCGGACTCGGTTCGTCAGCGGATCGCCAAGGACCCACCCGACGTACTCCTGACCACGCCCGAGTCGCTGGAAGCGATGCTGATGTCCGCGCGGGTGGATCACCAGTGGCTGTTCGGTGACCTGCGCACGATCGTGGTTGACGAACTGCACGCGTTCGGCGGCGACGACCGTGGCTGGCACCTGCTCGGAGTTCTCTCCCGGCTCACCCGGCTTGCCGGCCGGCCCGTGCAACGGATCGGGCTTTCGGCGACCGTCGGCAACCCAGACGCTTTGCTGGACTGGTTCGCGGGGGACTCGCCCGCGGTGCGGCAGGTGGTGAACCCGCCTGTGGCCGCTTCCAATGCCGTGCCGGAGGTAGAGCTGGACTACGTGGGCTCGGTGCAGAACGCGGCCCACGTGATCGCGCGCCTGCACCAAGGTGAGAAACGGCTGGTGTTCTGCGACTCCAGGACTCAGGTGGAGGACCTGGCGGTCGCTCTTCGGTACAACGGCGTGCAGACGTTCGTCTCGCACTCGTCCCTTTCGGCGGCGGAGCGGCGGCAGTCCGAGGCCGGATTCGCCGTCGCATCCAACTGCGTCATCGTCGCCACCTCGACGCTCGAACTCGGGGTGGACATCGGTGACCTCGATCGCGTGATCCAGATCGACGCGCCGTCGACCGTCGCGTCATTCCTGCAGCGGATGGGTCGTACTGGGCGGCGACATGGGACGACACGGAATACGTTGTTCCTCACCACCCGTCAGGAGTCACTGTGGCAGGCCGCGTCGATCCTGCTGCTGTGGGACCGCGGCTACGTAGAGCCAGTGCGCCCGCCTGTCCTCCCGCTGCACATCGTCGCGCAGCAGATCCTCGGCCTGATGCTGCAGGAGAGGCAGGTAGTCCATCACGATCTTTGGGCCTGGCTAGATGGACTGGCCGACGTGCCGGGTGCCGACAAGGTGCTTGCCCATCTCGTCGCCGAAGGCTTCGTGGTCGATGACGGTGGCTTGTTGTCGATCGGTCCGCGGACGGAGCAGGAGTATGGGCGGCGGCACTTCCTGGAGTTGACCTCCGCCTTCACCAGCGAACCACTGCTCCAGGTGCTCTTCGGTCGGCAGGTGCTTGGGTCTCTGTCCGCGCTATCCCTGGTGGCGCGATCTGAGGGTGGTCCACGGTTGGTGCTGCTCGGCGGACGTTCGTGGATTGTGAAGCACGTCGACTGGAGAAGGCGGCAGGTCTTCGTAGAAGCGACCGATCTGCGTGGCCGCTCCCGGTGGAACGGAGGAGGGCGGACCATGTCCCACGAGCTGGCCCGGGCACACCACGATGTCGTGGCGGGCCCATCGCCTGACGGGGTCCGGCTTTCCCGTCGAGCACAGGACGCGCTGAGCGAGCTGCGCGAAGACCACGCCTTCGTGAGCGCCGGCGACCGTACTTACGTGGTCAACGATGCGTCGGGGACGGTGCAGTGGTGGACCTTCGTCGGCTTCGCCGCCAACTCGGCACTCGCTCAAGGCCTAGGCGACCTGGTGGACGACACTGCAGCGGTTGGTGATCTGAGGCTCCGGCTGAAATCACACGTGCGCGCCGCCGACCTACGCTCAGCTTTGAGCGAGCGACACGAAGCCCTACTCGAAGCCCGCCCCCACGTAGACGACGCAGCCCTCGCCGGGCTCAAGTTTTCCTCCGCCGTCCCAAGTCACCTGGGACGGGACACCTTGGGTGAGCGACTTCGGGACCCGCTCGGTATTCGGAACACGCTTGACGGCTTGCTCCGAGAAGTCATTAACCATTAGGGATGCAATCATGGATTCCTCCGAGCTCCGACTTGAGCAGACATACTTCGATCGGGCATGGGGCGAACGAGAACGCAAGCGCGAAGTCCTTCGATCTGCGCCGATGGCCGCAGCTGGACCAATCTCCGGCACTGCCCTTATCAAACGGGCGGCCGAGCGTGCCATCGAGGCACTAGGGGCGCCAGGGGACTCGGTGGCATTTGGCCGGTTTGATGATTCGGCTGGTGACACCTACTACATCGGTAGGCACCTAATTAATACAGAAGACCGTGACTGCCTGGTCATCAACTGGCAGTCGCCGGCCGCCATGCCCTATTACAAAGCGACCCATGATGATCCCTGTGACGTCCGGTTGAAGAGAAGCTTCAACACCCACGCCAATAAGGTGTTGAACTATGAAGACATGCTGTTCGCTGACCTCGCGCAGCGCGTGGAGGAGCTTTCGGGGTCAGAGCGATGGGGTATCGACGACACGGTACTGAGGGATCTCGATGCGCATCGCACGGGAGAGATGCGCGACATCGTACAGACCATTCACGCTGCCCAGTACGAGTTGATCCGATCGCCCTTGGAACAGTTGCTCATCATCCAAGGTGGGCCGGGAACCGGTAAGACGGCCATCGCCTTGCACCGCGTGTCATGGCTTCTTTACAACCATCAGGGGAAGGTCGCTCCATCTGATGTACTTGTGGTGGGTCCCAACCCAACCTTCACCCGCTATATCCGCTCGGTCCTGCCGGGACTGGGCGACGCCGACGTCGAACATCGTGACTTGAGTTCTCTCGGTCCCCAGGCGAGTACCGGACGGAGTGAGGACCCAGAGGTCACCCGCCTGAAGGGCGAGGCCCGGATGGGTCGACTGCTTACACGTGCGCTACAGCAGCGAGTCAGATTCCCCGAGCGATCCGACGTGTTGGACATCGGGCGGGGAGTGGGTGCACCGCGACTCGGACGGAACGCCATCCAGAGCGTCCTGCCGCGATTCCTCGCGGCGACCACCTACAACGATGGCCGGGGACAGTTTCGTGCTTGGCTCTCGGAGCGGGTTCAACGAGGAAGGCTTAGTACGGTCGCTCTGAGTGCCGGCAGCTTGGATGCTGCTGTCGAGCGGGTGTGGCCATCCCTCACGCCGCAGAGCTTCCTGCGGGACCTTCTCGGATCTCGAGAGCGCCTTGTCGCTGCTGCCGGCGACGACTTCACCGCCGGCGACATAGGCCGACTCCTGCGTACTCCGGCGGAACGAATTTCTGAGGAGCGTTGGAGTGATGCCGACGTTGCGTTGCTCGATCAAGCCGACTACATGATCAGCGGCCGTTTCCCGACCTTTCATCATATCGTCATAGACGAAGCGCAGGATCTCTCTCCCATGCAGTTGCAGTCGGTTCGATTGCGGTCGAGAACGGGATCGCTCACAGTTGTCGGAGACCTAGCGCAATCGACTGGACCTTGGGCTCGCGATTCGTGGGCGGACATCGAGGAGACGCTCGTCCGCCGCCATCCGTCCAAGGTCGAAGAACTCACGCTGGGATACCGAGTACCCGAGCAGGTCTACGCCCTTGCTGCACGACTCCTGCCGATAGCTGCGCCAGAGATTGTCCCTCCTCGCGTCGTACGACGAGGGCCTGCTGACCCCGAGCTCACCCAGGTCGAGCCTGAGGACGTTGCCGGACAAGCAGTTGTCACAGCTCGGGAATACGCCGGACGAGGACTCTTTGTGGGAATCGTATGTCCTGACGATGTCCGAGAGGATGTTGAGGACTCGCTGAGGCGAGCCGGAGTGGCGTACAGCGACGTCGGCAGTGGGAAACTCGGCGCTTCCATCAATCTCGCTCGTCCGGTCGAAGCGAAAGGCTTGGAGTTCGACGCCGTAGTAGTGGTCGAACCGGAGTCAATTGTCGCGGAGTACGAACGTGGTCATCGTATGCTCTATGTGGCGCTGACCAGAACAACCCGCTATCTGTCGGTCGTATTCAGTCGCACCGCATTGGCGCTCCCTGTGGACTCAGCTGGCGGCGCGACGCCGGTTGCTGACGTACCTGTAATACGTACAGTCGAAGAACCGCCGGAGGAAAGCCCGACGCCAACCAGGCGGCGCCCGGAAGTGGACACGGGACCGTCCCGTGTCCGCACGGACCACTCGTCGAAGGACGGCGTAGGCTCCGATATTGCTGATACAGTCAGTCAAGCTGTCGCGGTTACCATCGCTGCGCATATACGCCACTCGGTCGGCGAACCGCTTTGGGCAGATGTGATCGACAGGATCCGGCTAGAGCTCGGCGTCAGCCAAGAAGATCTTTTCGATCGCTTCGAGTAACTTCCCACTTCCGTTCTCCGCCCGGTCGAGTCCGAGGTGTGAGATCTCCAATGCCGGTAAGCCCCTGGACAGGTTGTGAACTGTTGCTCGCGGCGATCCCTTACCCCTCACTGAGGGGAGGTGCGGCTGGGCGAGGCGCCTTCGGCCTAGCTGGAAGAACCATGCAACCGGTGACGACCGTGGGGGGTGGTAGTGCCGAGGTAGCCGGTCAGAGAACCAGAATTTCACGGCCGGTTGATGGCGGCGCGATGGAGTACGTGCCGGACAGGTTGGCCGTGACAGGTGTGGGGGGACCCGTGGAAGTGGTAGTTGGTTTGCTGGTGCTGCTTGGTCTTGCCTGGTGGCTCTGGCGGAGGCACGCCGCGAAGGCCAGGCCGGAGATCTCGCCGACGCGCGAGGCTGCGGAGGTCGGCCGCCACGCGCTACGTGCGGCTCCACGACCTGCACCGGCTGCCGAGCAGAGTCCGCGCGCCAGTAGCAGAGAGGTTGAGACGTCTGCCAGGCCGGCTGCGCGGGGTTCGCTGTTCGTATACGGCGGTGCGGCCGGCAAGGCCTGGTATCGGCACGACGGTGTGTACGCGGTGATCGACGTGGAGACCACGGGCTTCTCCCCTGAGCGAGGCGACCGGGTGATCGAGATCGCGATCGCCCGGGTGGACGCCGCGGGTCGAGTTCTGGACGAGTACGCCACGCTGTTGAACCCCCAGGGTCGCGACACCGGGCCGGTCTTCGTCCATGGCATCACCAACGAAGCGGTTCGCGACGCCCCGACGTTCGCCGACGTTGCCGGGGACATCCTGGCCCGCTTGGACGGTGCGGTGATCGTGGCGCACAACGCGTCGTTCGAGGAGCGCTTCCTTGCCGGGGAGTTCGCCCGCGCGGGTGTCGTGATATCCCCGCTCCCAGCACTGTGCACCCTGTGGCTCGGGCAGCGAACGTTCGACACACCGAACCACAAGCTCGCCACTCTCGCCCGCCACGCCGACATCCCGTTGGTCGACGCGCATGCCGCGCTCGGCGACGTACGCGCCGTTGCGGCCCTCTTGCCGCACATGCTGGCGCGTCACGGTGCGCCGATTCGCTACGGGTGTGCGCCAATGATTGGTGCGCACCTGGTGCGATGGCCCGCTGGACTGGTCCGCCCCAAGACTCGTGCGGTGGCGATGCGGAAGGGCGCCGACGGTTGGATGGCGTCGCTGGTCGCGCGGCTGCCCTTGAGTGGCGCGGAGGTGGTGGACGCCGATGCCGCGGCATACCTGGACGCACTGTCAACGGTGCTCGAGGACGGGAAGATCATCGGGGACGAGGCGAAGTCACTCGCCCGTCTGGCCGGCGCGGCAGGCTTCGGTGCGGCACAGGTCGCGGCACTGAACGAGCGCTTCCTGGAGAGTATGCGGGAGGCGGCACTGGAGGACGAGGTCCTCACTATCTCGGAGCTACGTGACCTCAACGCCACCGCGAAGGTGCTCGGTGTGCCTGACTACTTCGACGATCTCCCACCCACCGGAGGTTCATCACTGTCCGTTCCGGTCGTGGCGGTGAAGAGGTCCACAGCGGTCGCGGTTCAGCAGCCACCTGCTGTACAGACGGCGGCCAAGCGCCGGTGTGGTCACTGCCGCGAGGTCGGTCACTACCGACCGACCTGCCCGCAGCTGGTTGAAGTATGAGCTCTCGACGCTGCATCGAGCGCAGGTCGGCCCGATGCACGAGTAGCGGAGCATGTCTGAGCAACATCTTCGGCTGCTCTCCGGTCTCATCAGGTTTGAATCGACAGGGCCGCACAGTGTCCCGGAAGGACGGTTGTGGACATCACTAAGGCCGAGGTGGCCGAGCATCTTGAGCAGCTCGCCGACGATCCTGATTACGCACTCCGTGCCTCCGATCTGCGGTCGCTCGCTTCCGCCGTCTCCGACGCCGACGACGACAGCTGGACGGGGGTGGACCTGTTTGCTGCGTTCCCGGCTTCGTCTACGGTGTCTGTCTGGCGTAGCGGCTCCTTTGAGCGGTATCTGGGGATCCTTTCCGGAATCTCCGTCTTCCTTCCGGTCGCATGGACCTGGTGGAGTCTGCATGCTGCCACCAGCGCCTACCACAGCCTCCTCGGTGCAAACGGCGAGAAGGGACGGACCTTCCTGGCCCTCTGGACCGAGGGCTTCGATGGCCGGCTAGCAAGCGACCACCGGCTTGTCCCGATGGCCAAGGTCTCCGTGTGGCTCATCGTCGTCGCCGTGGCGCTCATCGTTCTCCATCGACTCTTTGCCCAGGCGGGTCTTCGCCGTGAGGACGAGCAGTCCGCTCATGCCGAAGCCGCCTTGGTCTCCGCTCTCTCAGGAGCGCAGCGCGTCCTCAACGAGCGTCGCTCTGACGACCCAGCGCGGATCGAGTCGCTGGTGAAGCGCTCCGTCAAAGAACTCCATCGTGCACACGAGAGGACTCGCGAGGGCTCTGATCAACTCCATCTGGCCAGTGAGCGGCTACGGGACGCCGCGTCGAACGCCGGGCAAGCAAGCGGCAATCTCGCAGCATTGGTGGCGGGAGCTCAGAGTGCGCAAACAGATCTGACCGCCACGCTGGCATCGGTCCACAAGCAGTTGGATGTGAGCCTCGCTGAACTTCGTGCGGGGCTCAGTGCCAGCACCCAGGATCTCCAGACGGCGACTACGAAGGCTGTCTCCGCCCTCGCGGCAGAGGTTGGACAGGTTGCCGACACACATCGTGCGCTCAAGACCGAGGTAACCGCAATCGGTGCCAACCACGCGAGTGTCGGTCAAGTAATCGGCCAACTCGATGACTCGCTCGAGCGGCACGAGAGCGCACTCCAGGGTCAGGTGTCCGAGCTGACGGCAGCGCGGGATGCCGCGGAGCGGATGCTCAGTCAGCTGGAGCGGATCATCAGTCCTTCACCGCAGAACGGCGTGAGGGTCTAGTGTCTCGCCGCCGAGCAGCATCGGGAGGTGGCCGCGGTGGCCTCCGCTCCGTCGAGGGTTTCGCCGGGTGGGTCTTCGCCGACCTGCTCCTCGTTCTGGTCTTGGTCGGACTCGGAAGCGCGATCCCACACGAGCCGCCGAAACCCAAGCCGGTCGCCAAGATCACGAAGACCGTCCACAAGAAACCTCCAATGATCGTCGGGATGGCCACGAAGCCTGCTGCCGTCTCCATCGGTTTCGACGCGGGCGCGCTCGTGACGCCCGGCGCGGCTGGAAAGGCGGAAGGCCGTCGGGTCTGTTCCACAATCCGGCAGCGCAGCAAGGCATTGACGGGAAAGAAGGCCGCACTCGTGCTCATCTTCGGCGGAGCACCGAAGCCAGGCCTCGGCCAGCAGGTCGCGAGCGCAATCGGAAAACAATTGCACTGCGCAAACGCTGACATCTTTGCCCCGAAGACGCCATTTCGTGCATTCTGGGACGGTGGTCTTGATTACGGTCAAGCCCGCCTCGAGGTCTTTGTTTTCAATACCAAGCAATCCGCAAGTGCGGGTTGATAAAGGAGTAGATATGGCTCAGCAGATCCTTCCCTTCTATCTCGTCTGCGACGAGTCGGGGTCGATGTCCGGCCCTCCGATCGATGCGATCAATACAGCCCTTCCTGAGTTGCACCAAGAGATCGCGTTGAACCCCGTCGTTGCAGACAAGACTCAGTTCGCCATCATCGGCTTCAGTGATTCTGCCGACATTGCGCTCCCTCTGTCGGACCTGAGCCAGGTAGAGAATCTGCCGGTTCTTACGACGAAAGGCGGCACCGATTACGCCACGGCCTTCCGTTGCGTCAAGGGCGAGATCGAGCGGGACGTTTCCCGGTTGAAGTCGCAGGGCCATCAAGTCTTTCGCCCCGTGGTGTTCTTCCTGACCGATGGCCAGCCGACTAGCGACTACCGCGCCGAGTGGGAGGCCCTGACGGCTCCATCGTTCGCACTACATCCAAACATCGTCGCGTTCGGGATAGGGTCAAATGTAGACGCCGCCACGATCTCGGCGGTGGGGACGTTCAGAGCCTTCGTCTCCGATGGCACCCTGTCGCCGGCGCAAGCACTCCAGGAATTTGCCGTAGCGCTGACCAAGTCCATCGTCCGAAGCGGCAGCACGCCAGCTGTTGATGGCGGGATGACATTGCAGACGCCGGACACAGTGCCGGGATTTACGGCCATGCCGGTGGACAGGGTCTAGTGGCCAGCCAGAGTGACGCCGCCGAGCCCCTCGAGCTCAACCCAGACCGGACCTCAGGTGACAAGCTGCCTGTCGCCGCAGTGGAGCTTGCATCTTCCGAGTCGGCAACGGGGTCGGACTTCGCGCCCGGCGTAAGCAAATTGTCAGAGGAAACTATGAGCGTTCAGCCCGCTGCCACTGGGGATCAAGAGCCCGCTCAGGCTGAAGATGGCCTGGTGACCTATGGTCCGCCGGCGCGACTGGGGCCGGTGCCCCAGCAAATCGGGGAGCAGCCCCGCAAGGCGCTTGAACACGTACCCGACATCGCGTTGGACTGGATCGATCTCGACGATCAAAATGGCAATATGGCTGTGCGCGCAGTATCGGCGCGCGGGCACATGCACCGTTACCGCGGGGAGATCCGGCAAGATTCATTTGCGATCGGCGTCTCTCGGGACGTCGTCGTGATTGCCGTCGCCGATGGAGTCGGAAGCTGTAGCGGCTCGCACGTAGGTTCTGCGCTGGCTGCTAGAAGAATAGTGGGCGACTGGGACCTGATCGAGGAGATCCTTGGTGGCGTAAAGGCCGGTGAAGTGTCGTTCGAGGGGATCGCCACTTACCTACGGGACGAATCTTTTTCCCACTCATTTACACCTCGGGATGTGTCGACTACGCTCGTCGTCGCAATCGTCCATCGTGAGCCTGAGACTAACGGACATCATGAAGTAGTACTTGCTCAGATTGGCGACTCGGATGCATGGCACACAACCGGCGGTGGGTGGGCGGCACTAGGTCCGGGTGGCGACACCAATGGCGGGTCTGCGATCTTTACTACTTTCGTAGAACCGCTACCCGATCACCCAATAGCGAGAGTCTGGCAAGAGTCATTTGCTGCAGGTGAGACACTCGCGCTGGTTTCGGATGGTGTTGGGAATATTTTGCGCATGCAGCCCGCTTACGCAAAAGCTCTTGCGGCTCTTTGGTCCGAGACCTCCCCGTCACCGGCCAGCCTGCTGAAGGTCGTCGACGCGACAGTCAAGAGTTTCGACGATGACCGCACTTTCGTCGGAGTGCGGTTCTCGTGACTGCGACGGTTCAACTCTCCAGCCTGCAGATTGGCAAGGAGTTGGCGGACGGGGGCCAGGGGCGAGTTTTCGAGCTCCTCAACCGTCCCCATCAGGTACTCAAGATGTACCACAACCCCGCACACCCAGGTTTCGATGCAGGAGGCCTTGTCCGGCTTGTCGCCGAACGCGACACCATCAGCCATGCAGGTCGAGTAGCCGATGACTTCGCAGCCTGGCCGGCAGAGGTCGTACTCAAGGGGGCGCGGACCGTAGGGTTCTTGATGCTGCGCGTTCCGAAGCAGTTCAGCCTGAGAATTGGGCGGGGCGAGCGGCTCGCTGACTTGAGCTACCTCGCGACCGCACCGAAGCCCATCTGGGGACCCGTCAGCCTGCCCTCACACTCGGAGAAGCTAGGCATTCTTCGCGACCTCGCGGGCGTCGTCGACGCCCTGCATGGACGGGGAATCGTACTCGGAGACATCTCCTTTGCGAACGTGCTGTGGACCGTGATGCCCAAGCCCCGGGTCTTGCTCCTCGATTGTGATGGGATGCGGCTAGAGGGACGCCGCTCGGTTCTTCCTCAGGCTGACACACTCGACTGGGAGGACCCCTACGTAGCGCGTGGAGCGGAGCCGACTCGCGACCAGGACCGGTACAAGCTCGCGCTTGCTGTGCTGCGCGTTCTGAGTAGTAGCTTGAACAGGCGGCTGGACGGCCGCCCGTTGGAACCAGGTCTCCTCGGAGCCAACCCTTCCGGAGTCCAGGATCTGCTGGGCAAGGCGGCGGGAGCGGCGGGTACTCGTCCGGCGGCCTCTGAATGGGTGACAGCGCTCTCGGATCGTGCGATGCAGCCAGTCCTTGCGCCTGGATCGCGACGCCGGATCGACATGCCGAAACCGAAGCCGGGTCTTCTCGCGAGTGGCGGTCCCAGGCAGTTCCGGCCCGTACAACCTCCGAGCTGAGACATGACTCTTTGGCGCTTATTAAGGCGGATGTTCATCCGCCTTCGCGGTGCATTCGCCCCCACTCCACCCTTGCCGCCACCAGCAGCCAATCCGCTGCGGCCAGGTCACCCCCCGAACACCACCGTCAACGCTGGCCAGCGAGTGGCATGGCGTCGCTCCTCTGTCGCTCGCGCCCGGGTCCGTGGCCGCGGTGGTCAGGTCGGGAGCGGCGGTCAAGGGACGATACATGAAATTCCCGGACGGCCAGATGCCGTGATGAAGCGCTTTTCTGCTCCAATACCTGGTGCAGTCTCAGGCTTCCGGCAGGTCATGGTGCGTGGCGACAGCGTTCGAAACGCAATAGGAACCACGCGAGTGCAACTCTGTTGGCCCGAAGAGGTCGAAGCATCTGGATCCGAACTTCGTGGATACGTTATGCCGCGCATCCAATCCGAGTTCTACTTCGACGTCAAGGGTCGCGCGCGGGAGCGCTCGCTCGACTGGGCCGTCTCTGTGCAGAAAGCGTTCGTGATCCCCTTCTCGGTGACCGGCCAGGATCGGCTGGAACTCGTACGTCTGATTTCCCGATGGCTGAAGTCAATGCACGACCATAATCTCGTCTATGGCGATCTCTCCTGGAAAAATGTTGCGTTTTCCGTCAGTCCAGAAATCCGAGTTTCGATCTTTGACTTCGATTCAACGAGGCTGATTGGTGCGCCATCCTTCACGGGGCATGGCGCCCTCCACACGATCGACTGGACCGATCCTGCGGCGGTTGATGGCCCGCCGACGCTCGACAGCGACCGATACCGGTTCGCCGCGCTGGCGTTCCGTTTGCTGGTCTCGAAGGACCTTCGAGCGAGTATCGACCCGGAGACTGTACCCCGTTCGTTGCCAGGATTACATGACACCGACGTGCAACGACTTACTCGCCTATGGCGCCGGGCATGCGGGCCGAGTGGTACTCGGCCCACTCTGGTGGAATGGTGTAGCGCTTTGGACGTGCCTGTTAACTGAGGCTGGGCTGCTCAGGCATTTACTCCTCGCGACACCTCCGAGCCGCGTTGGACCGGTCACGCGAGCCGGGTCTAGGTGAGGGCGCCCACGATGGCGGCGACACCTCCCGCGACGGTGGAGACGATAGCCACCACCGCGCCGACCGTCGCGAGACAGTCCTTGGGGCTCGCCCAAAGACCCCTGTTGATTGCTCGCCAGCGGTGCGTCACAAAGATCATCTTTAGTTCTGCCGCTTGTGCTCTCTGAAGTGGCAGCCCAGTAGGAGTCCGTATGCGTTGTTGCGGCACAGCGTGTGCTGGCGTGTCTCTGCTCCGCACCACCCTGGTGCACGAAAAAGGAAGTAGAGCGTCACGAGCGCCGACAAGATGACCAACGCGACCGGTCCGACCTCCTTGCTCCACCAGGCTGCTATGAGCAGCGCGAAGATCAGGTACCCCCAGTACTGACCCAGCTTCTTCATAGAGCCGAACGTAGGCCGACCACATGATGAGGTCAACGAATCGCACGGTGTGACACCTGCCGGAAATCTCTAGGCGGATGCAGCCGATCCGGATTCATCGCACGGCGGCACCAGCCGATGAGGTCGGCCAGGTCCACCTTCACCCCTGCGGCGAGTCCGACGTGGTTGGGACCGGTGTCGAGCAGCTCCGGACACGGATGCCGATCCCGAGGAGGGTCGAGCGCAGACTCATCGCGCCCTGCCGCTTGGTGACGTCCGGCCACAGATGGGCCGCGATGATGCTGCGGCCGATCCTTCCCCCTCGTACCGCGAGGCACGCGACCAACCGAGCCGCCGCGTGGTCTCGAAGGGCACGGAAGACGATCTCGCGTTCGGCGTTGGCGCATCCCTAGGCGAGGCTGACGCCGGCGCCCCGTGGCTGTTGTGAAGGAGGACGCCGCCACCTCGGCTTTCGGTATCGAGGCGAACCGCTGGCCGGGTCGGGCGAAGTCGGACGCGATGGCCGTCGGCTGTGTCGACGTCTTGGTGAAGCCGGGGTTGGTGGTGACGATGTGGTAGCCGGCGATTGGGTGGAGTCTCGCGTATCGAGCGACCTCCTGGTTGCTTGGGTGTGGAGTTATGTGCGCAAGGAGGATTCGATGAAGTAGTCCAGGTTCGTATTGGCTATCCGTTCCGGGAACTCTTCTGCGACTGCCAACTCGTCGTCACTGTCAAATGCAACAAGTTCCCGTATGAGTAGCATAGTCCGTCTAGCCTGCATCCCACGCCTCAAGGTAGTACTCGAGGTCCGGCTTGAGAGCGATCCCCAGAATGGCGGCGACTCGGTCGCCGTTCACTTCAGTGACCTCGTACGACCCGCCACACATCAGTTCGTCATCTCCGTAGTCGAACAAGGGCCGAAGTTCAGGCAGCTTCTCCTCCGGAAACTGCTGTGAGAATGCGAGCTTGTCATTCGCGCCGAAGCCGATGATCATCCGTGTGACAGCCATGGTTTCCTGTGCGGTCTAGGGAATTCCTTCCTCGGCGACACAGCCACCGCGCGTACCAGTCCGTCGAGGGCGGATCCTTGGCCGGAAAAGGGAGTCGAGAGGCCTCCTTGTCCCGAGCGTGCTTCTTCGAAAGCGCGGCGCGTCCGGGACAGGAGATCCGCGATCGCGGAGGTCGACAAGTTGTCGGTCATCAGGCTCCCTGCTCGGAGGAGGCGTTGGTCCGACGATGCTGCCACCTTTGCTGGACACCGTGCCTGAGTTATCCACATGCCCGCGAGTGAAGGTGTCCGCCAGGGAGATGCCGTAGGCGTGGCCATCTGCGCATCGGCCCGAGGCGCTGATTGCCGTGGCGTGGTGTCCGACGGCGAGCGGACGGGGACGCGTTACGCCGGTGAAACACCTTTGGATCTTGCGGGAAACGCGGCCTGTCTAGCGTCGGTCGCCTGCCGCCTCGAAGCCCACCACGAGATGCCGACCCAGCGAAAGGCTGGCCGCCGATGCACCTGACCTCGTCAGACCAGGAGAAGCTCCTGCTCGCGACCGCCGGCATGGTCGCCCGCGACCGGCTCGGCCGGGGCGTACGCCTCAACTACCCCGAGACGGTGGCGCTGCTGAGCACCTGGGTCATCGAGGGTGCCCGGGACGGCCGTTCGGTTCCGGAGTTGATGGAGGACGGCCGCCACGTGCTGACCCGCGACCAGGTGATGCCGGCGGTGGCGGAGATGCTGACCGACGTCCAGGTGGAGGCGACCTTTCCGGACGGGCGCAAGCTCGTCACGTTGCACCATCCGGTGATCTGAGGGGGCGGCGACATGGCAACCGAGACTGCGGGACCAGGAGCGATCCGAACCCAAGCCGGCCACCTGACACTCAACGGCGACCGCCGCGACGACGAGCGCGCCACGCTCGTCATCCTCAACACCGGTGACCGCCCGATCCAGATCGGCTCTCACCTCCACCTCGCCGACGCCAACGCCAGCCTGGAGATGGACCGTACCGCCGCGCGCGGCTTCCGGCTCGACATCCCGGCCGGGACGTCCGCACGGTTCGAGCCCGGCGCCTCCAGGACCGTTCAGGTGGTGGCGCTGAGAGGCGGCCGACGAGTTCCCGGGATCCAGGTCAAGCACGTCGGAGCAGAGATCGATGGCTGAGATCTCCCGCGCCGCCTATGCCGCAATGTACGGCCCGACCACCGGCGACCAGGTGCGCCTCGGTGACACCGACCTGTGGATCGAGGTCGAGGAGGACCGTACGTTCGGCGGGGACGAGATGGTCTTCGGCGGCGGCAAGTCCATCCGCGAGTCGATGGGCCAGTCGGCGCGCACCCGCGAGTCCGGCGTTCCCGACACCATCATCACCAACGCGGTCGTGCTCGACCACTGGGGAGTCGTACGCGCCGACGTCGGCATCCGCGCGGGCCGCATCGTCGCGCTGGGCAAGTCCGGGAACCCCGACATCATGGACGGAGTCCATCCCCAGTTGGTGATCGGCCCGTCCACGGACGTGATCGCGGGCGAGGGCCGGATCCTCACCGCCGGCGCGATCGACCTGCACGTGCACTTCCTGTCCCGTTCCCAACTGGAGGAGGCGCTGGCCACCGGGACCACCACGGTCGGCGGCGGCGGTACGGGACCGTCGGAGGGCAGCAAGGCGACCACCGTCACGCCGGGCGCCTGGCACCTGGAAACCATGCACCGCAGCCTGGACGACCTGCCGCTGAACGTTCTGCTGATGGGCAAGGGCAACACCGTCGGAGCCGAGGCCCTCAAAGAACAGGCACTCGCCGGCGCGGCGGCCTACAAGGTCCACGAGGACTGGGGATCGACGCCCGCAGCCATCGACGCGGCCCTTCGGGCAGCAGAGGAGTACGGAATCCAGGTCGCCCTGCACGCGGACAGCCTCAACGAGGCCGGCTACCTGGAGTCCACCCTCGCGGCGATCGGAGGCAGGTCCATCCACGCCTTCCACGCCGAGGGCGCCGGCGGCGGGCACGCGCCGGACATCATGAAAGTGGCGGGAGAGCCGAACGTCATCCCGGGGTCGACCAACCCCACGCTCCCGCACACGGTCAACACCGTCGCCGAACACCTCGACATGCTCATGGTCTGCCACCACCTGAACCCGCGGGTCCCCGAGGACCTGGCCTTCGCGGAGTCCCGGATCCGGGCGACCACGATCGCCGCCGAAGACGTACTCCACGACCTGGGCGCCATGTCGATCACCTCCTCCGACGCCCAGGCGATGGGCCGCATCGGCGAGGTGATCTGCCGTACCTGGCAGGTGGCCCACGTGATGAAGCACCGACGTGGCGCGCTGGGCGGCGGCCTGCCGGCGGACAACGAGCGTGCCCGCCGCTACGTCGCGAAGTACACCATCAACCCGGCCGTCGCGCATGGCATCGACCAGGAGGTCGGATCGGTGGAGCCCGGCAAGTTGGCCGACCTGGTGCTGTGGGACCCGCGGTTCTTCGGCGTACGGCCGTCGGTGGTGATCAAGGGCGGTGCGCTGGTGTGGGGCGCACTGGGCGACCCCAACGCCTCCATCCCGACGCCGCAACCGGTGCTTATGCGTCCGGCGTTCGCCGACCGCGTCGGCGCTGACCTGTCGGTCAGCTTCGTGGCACCCGCGGCCATCGCCGACGGACTCGAAGGCAGGTTGGGGTTGCGCCGACGGCTGGCGCCGGTGAAACCCACCCGGCACATCGGTAAGTCCGACATGGTCAACAACGACGTACTGCCACACATCGAGATCGACTCCGAGACCTTCGACGTCACTGTGGACGGCGACCGGATCGATCCCGCCCCCGCCGACCGGCTGCCGCTGAGTCAGCTGTACTCCCTCTTCTGACCATGACCGCGCCGAGCTCGTACGCATGTCAACCGGCGGTTGCCGCCGTCCCGCCGACGGCGTCCGCCGACCTGCTGCTCATGCTGCTCGCGGACGGCAGGCTGCCCACCTCCGGCCACACCCAGTCCGGAGGTCTCGAACCCGCACTCGCGAACGGCCTGCATCCGCACGAGATCCCGGCCTACTGCCGCAGCCGGCTCGCCACCGTGACGCTCGTCGAGGCCGCCGTCGCGGTGGTGGCGCGGGCCCAGGTGCTCGCCGGCAACGGCGTGGACGAGACGGAGAAAGCGTGGGCCGCACGGACACCCAGCCGGGCCCTGCGCCACGCGTCCCACGCGCTCGGCCGCGGATACCGACGGCTTGCGAGGCAGGTGTGGCCGGCTGTCAACCCGGACCTGACGGGGCGGCGTGACGTCAGCCGTCCAACGGTCCTGGGAGTGATCGCCGCGGTCACGAACCTTCCCGCCGACGCGCTGGCGCGACTGGTGGCCTACGACGACGCCCAGACCGTCGTCGCCGCCGGGCTGAAACTCGCGCCGTCCGACCCCGCCGTGGCGACGCTGCGGGTCTACGCCCTGCACGAGGAGATCGAGGCACTGGCCACGCGGGTGGCCACGCTCACCGATCCCGACGACATCCCGGCCTGCTCCGCACCGCTGATCGAGGCCTGGGCCGAACATCACACCCGTACGACAAGGAGGCTCTTCCATGCCTGACACGCCTTCCACCCAACGCGCGTTCCGGCTGGGCGTGTGCGGACCCGTCGGCACCGGCAAGAGCTCGATCATCGCCCTGCTGTGCAGGGAACTCGCCGGCGAGCTCGCCCTGGCTGTGGTCACCAACGACATCTACACCGACGAGGACGCCCGCTTCCTGCGGGCGGCGGGCGTGCTGGCGCCGGACCGGATCCGGGCGGTGGAGACCGGCGCCTGCCCGCACACGGCCATCCGCGACGACATCACCGCGAACGTGCTGGCGATCGAGGACCTGGAGGACGACTTCTCACCGCTGGACGCCGTACTCGTGGAGTCCGGAGGAGACAACCTCACCGCGACGTTCTCGCCCGCCCTGGTGGACGCACAGATCTTCGTCCTCGACGTGGCCGGAGGCGGTGACGTCGCCCGCAAGGGCGGACCCGGCATCACCGGCGCGGACCTGCTGGTCGTGAACAAGACCGACCTCGGCCCGCACGTGGGCGTCGACGTCGAACAGATGGTGGCCGACGCCGCCGCCTCCCGCAACGGCCGGCCGGTGGTGGCGCTGTCCCGGCACGACCCCGACTCGGTGCGAGCGCTGTGTGGGTGGGTACGCCTGACCCTCGCGCGGTTTCGTACGGAACTTTTCGTGGCAAGCGATCCCGGCCCGATGGCACCGCACAGCCACGGCTTCACCGTGCACACCCACACGCACGCTCACCCGCACGCGTCCGTCGTCGACCCCGAGTACCGGTCCGGGGCAGCGTGAGCCCGACCCGGATCGTGCTGTCCGCCGACCGCAACGGCGGCTTGCCCCGGCTGGAGCTGTCCACGCCGAGGTCGTCCGGAGGTGGTGGGACCTTACGCACGAGGCTTCTCGACCTCAGCGCGAACGGCGCGCGGGTGGCGCTCGTCCAGGACGGAGCTTTGCTGCTGCGCGGTGACGAGGTGGAGATCGACGTCGTGGTAGGCCCGGGCATGCGGCTCGAACTCGTCGAACCCTCCGGCACCGTCGCCTACGCGATGCGCGGCGGCTCGGCGTCCTGGCGCGTCGACGTCACGGTGGAGTCCGGCGGCACGCTGCTGTGGCAGGGAAAGCCGTTCGTGGTCGCCGAAGGAGCAGACGTACGCCGATCCACCCACGTGCGGCTCGCCGAGACAGCCGCGCTGGTCCAGCGCGAGACCCTGGTGCTCGGGCGGACCGGTGAGGCGCCCGGTGCCCTGGTCAACAGCTGCCGGATCCGGCGGGGGAGCACGCCGGTGCTCGCCGAGGACCTCAGGCTCGGGCCCGGCGCTCCGACAGTGGGTGTGCTCGGACCGCATCGTGTCGTCGACACGGTCCTCGCCCTTCTGCCTGAAGACGCGACTGACGCGGCCGGCCTGTCAACCGCTGCTGACGTACCGACTCATCCAGACGTGCAGGCGTACGACCTGGCGTACGGAGGAAGGATATGGCGAGGCGTGGCCGGGTCGGCCCACACGGTGTCGCTGTCCGCGGTGTGGCAGGCCCTCACCGCGGACAGCGTTGCAGAGAACGGCTACGCCTGTGTCGGCAGGTCACCGACCGGGCAGTCCGCTACACCCACCGTGTCCCTCGTCAGCGCCTCCACCTGCTTACGTGCCAGCCCGGGATCGGTGACCCAGGTGCGGTAGAAGTCGAACGGGCAGTCGGCCACGCCACCGTCACCGTCACCCGCCGCGTGCACTCCGGTGTAGCCGCGGTGGAGCAGCTTGAAGAGGTGGTTCTGGGATTGATCGTTGCGGCGGGCGTCGCGGATGGCGGACACCGACAGCTGGGCGTACTGGATGCCGTAGTCCTCCTCGCCGCACTCGCCGAGGGTCCGGCCGTCGAAGCCGATGATCGCGGAGTGGCCGAAGTAGGAGTACACCCCGTCGAACCCGCTGGCGTTGGCCACCGCGACGTAGCAGTTGTTCGCCCAGGCCATCGCCTTGGCCATCAGGACCTGCTGCTCCGCGGCGGGATACATGTATCCCTGCGGCCGGACGACGAGCTCGGCGCCCTTCATCGCGCAGTCCCGCCAGATCTCCGGGTAGTTCCCGTCGTCGCAGATGATGAGCGAGATGCGCAGACCCTTCGGTCCCTCGGTGACGTAGGTGGTGTCGCCGGGGTACCAGCCCTCGATCGGCGTCCAGGGCAGGATCTTGCGGTACTTCTGCCTGATCTGTCCCTGGTCGTCGATGAGGACCAGCGTGTTGTACGGCGGCTTCACGGGGTGGTCCTCGTGCCGCTCGCCGGTGATCGAGAACACTCCCCAGGTACCGGCCGCCCGGCACGCCTCGCCGAAGATGTCGGTCTCGCGCCCGGGAACGACACTCGCGGTCGCGAACATCTCCGCCTCGTCGTACATGATCCCTTGGGTGGAGTACTCGGGGAAGACGACAAGGTCCATGCCGGGCAGGCCCTTCTTCATGCCGACCACCATGTCGGCTATCCGGCCGGCGTTGTCGAGGACCTCGTCGGTGGTGTGCAGGCGGGGCATCTTGTAGTTGACGACCGCGACACCAACGGTGTCGGGGCTGGAGGCGATGTCGCCGTGACGCATGGCTGTCCTCTCCGGTGGGGCTCGCAGGTTGCGCGCTCAGGTGGGGCTGCCCACCTTGGGGGTTCCGAGCAGGACCGGGCCCGCCGAGGGAGTGTCGGACCGCTTGCACTCGTCGTGGCACTCCTTCTCCAGGCTGCAGCACAGGCTGCACACCAGCGAACTGTTGAAGGAGCAGTCCGCCACGTCCGGCCGCTCGTAGGCGTGCCCGCAGGTACCGCAGGTGAGCGCCTCGGCGGAGTCGACGTCCCCGGCCGCCGGGCCGACGACGAGGTTGGTCCTGGCGAGGTAGTAGCGGCCCTTGGTGATCCAGGCCAGCAGCGGCGACAGGACCAGTGCGGTGACGAGGGCGATCAGCGGGCTGAACGCGTACGTCCAGCCGTCGCCGAAGACCTTGAAGAACGCGAGTACGGAGATGATCGAGGCGACGGCCATCGACCCGAAGCCCACCGGGTTGATCGCGTACAGGTAGGCGCGCTTGAACTCGATGTACTTCGGGCTCCAGCCCAGCGGCTTGTTGATCAGCAGGTCCGCGCACACCGCGCCCACCCACGCGATGCCGACGTTGGAGTAGAAGCCGAGGATCGTGTTGAGGAAGCTGAACATGTTCAGCTCCATCAGCAGCAACGCGATGCCGACGTTGAGCCCGACGTAGTAGACGCGGCCCGGGTGCCGGTGAGTGATGCGGGAGAAGAAGTTCGACCAGGACAGCGATCCCGAGTACGCGTTGGTGGTGTTGATCTTGATCTGGCTCATGATGACGAACACGGTCGCGACCGCGACGGTGGCGCCGCCGAGCCAGGGCTTGATCGCCTCGGCGTACTGATGGATCGGTTCGACGGCATCCGCCGCACTCGAGCCCAGCTTCAGGGCCGCCACCGCAAGCAGCGCTCCACCGAGCTGCTTGGCTGCCCCGAGGACGACCCACCCCGGTCCCGCGACGGTCGTGGCGATGTTCCAGGCGCGCCGGTTCTGCGCGGTCTTCTTCGGCATGAAACGCAGGTAGTCGGCTTGCTCGCCGATCTGTGCGATCAGGCTGAGCGCCACGCCCATGCCCAGACCGAAGGCGTGCCAGGAGAATCCGCCGTGCGCACTGTCCAGGCCGGCGAAGGAACCCAGCTCAGCGAAGGCCGACGGATGGTTCACCGCCACCACCACGAACGGCAGCACCAGAAGGACGAGCCACAACGGCTGCGTCCACACGTGTAGCTTGGCGAGGGCCTTCATCCCGAAGACCACGATCGGCACGATCAGCAACGACGAGATCAGGTAGCCGACGGGAAGCGGAATCCCCAGGGCGTACTTGAAGCCCTGCGCCATGATCGAGCCTTCGAGGGCGAAGAAGATGAACGTGAAGCTCGCGTAGATCAGCGAGGTCAGCGTCGAACCCAGGTAGCCGAATCCGGTTCCCCGGGTCAGCAGGTCCATGTCCACGCCGTACTTCGCGCAGGCGCGCGCAATCGGGACGCCGGTGACGAAGATGATGGCCGCCGCGGCGAGGATCGCGGTGATGCCGGACGCCGCGCCGTTGGTGAGCACGATGGACGCGCCGATGGCGAAGTCGGCGAGGTAGGCGATCCCGCCGATGGCGGTGGTGGCGACAACGAACGGTGACCATGTGCGAAACGACAACGGTGCGTATCGCAACGAGTAGTCCTCGAGCGACTCGTTGGCCGCCGTCTTGCCGTAGGTCCGCTGCCGGCCGACGTGCGCACCTGCCGGTACCAACGGTTCGGGCGAGAGTTCCTCGGCCGCTTCGGCAGCCTCGGTCGGGTCCGGGATGGAGGACATCGAAGTTCCTCTCGGATGTGCCGCCTCGAAAGGGTGCGGCGAACTGTCGTACGGACCTCCAACGACGCGACCCTGCGCCCCTGTGGTGGCACCACCGTCGTGCAACATCCGCTCAGGCCGGTGACGGCGTGATTAACTGCTCGTAACGTGGTTCCGGGGTGTGCGGGAGCCGCGGTCACCAAGGGCATCGCGTCGCGGTCGAAGAAGCCGAGCAGTAGCGCTCGCCGGACTCCCCACACGCCCGGACCACCGCGCGTTCGGCGGACATCGAGGCGGCCGCGCCCTGGTTGGCCGCCTCGACCCCTGTCAGCGGCAGGGTGCTGGACGGCTCGGCGTGGGCGACGAAGGCCTCCGGGGCACCCGGCGCCGGCCTGACAAGTGTCACTTGACGGATGATCCCGAACACGTCGTCGACCAGTCCGTCGAACGCGCCCAGCGCCGGCGCCAGCTCCCTTCTGAGCGCCGCCGTGCCGGTGCCGGGCCCGGTGCCGGGCCCGTGCCGCTCATTCGTCGTCTCCGGCGAGGACGCGGGACCGGAACGCGGCGTCCCAGCCGAAGCGACGAGGTCGGGCCGGGTGGCAGGCCGGACAGGTGGGCACCCGCCGTACGGACCGCAGCCGGGTCTGGGCCTCTCCCTGCACGAGCTCGACTACGGCACCCACCGTCTGGGACGGAAGGGACAGAGCGACGGTGCCGGCCTCGAGGGAGAACAGAGACGTCGCCGCGCGCAGGAACGCCGGGTGCACCGGTGCGGGCGACGGTACCCCGTCGGTGCTGCGGCGCAGAGCTTCGAGCACCCTGTCTCGGCGGCACCGGCGCGCGAGCATTCGCAGCACAGTGCACTTCAGACAGGCGGTCGCGCCGGGAAGCACGAGCGGCCCGATCCTGGCGACCGGTCCCGACACCTGGCCGAACAACATCGGCAGGCCGGCCTCCAGGCCCGTCTCGCTGACGACCCGGCCGAGTGAGGCAGCCCGGATTGGAGAGGAGTTCGATCCGTCAGGGGTCGTCGCGTGCCGGCGTCGGAGGAGTCGCCGCCGTAACCAGGTCGCCCACAGTTCAAATCATTCTCATTGTGGCCTTGGCGTTTCTGGCATCGGTGCCACTCGCCCCACCGCATTCGCGGCGAAGTCGTCGACCGCATCGGTGACGGTGGCGGCGTCGGCCGATGGCACTTCGACCCTCATCGGTGGGGTGACGATGAGCGGGAAGGCCGCCGTCCCAGCGGGCGGCCCTGTAGGTCACGGTCGACGGAACCGGCGTCAGCGGTGCGGTGGTCGTCGAAACGCGGGGTACATGGCAGCGGTACGTCTACGTGGGGGCCGTGGGAATGTTCCGCGTCAAAGAGTCTTGGCCGGGGAGTACAGCATGTACTTCCTTTATCCTGGCCCATTTGTCTTTTTTTGCCCCTTCCGGCTGTGCAGCGAACATTGGCGTACCTACTACTTTGGGAGGTGTCGTCGGTTCGTCGGTTGGGTACGTCGCATAAGCGTATGAAATGCCGTACGGCCAGGTGGAGATCAGTGTGGATGCCCAGATCACTGTCCGGGTCGATGGCGAGTCCCGATCGCTGATTGTGGATACGCGGACGACGTTGTTGGATGCCCTCCGGGAACGGCTTGGTGTGACCTCGCCGAAGAAGGGTTGTGACCACGGTCGGTGTGGTGCGTGCACGGTGCGGAGATGGCCCGTTCTGCTCGGCCCACCCTCGACGACCTGGCCGCCGCCGCCAACGCCCGCCGCGGCGGAGTCTTCCCCCGCCGCATCACCATCTGGGTCACCGACGAGCGCGTCGCGCGGGCCGCCGCCGCAGCCATCCAGGGCACCAACCCTGATCCGCTGCGTAACCCCGGCCGCCACTGACGGCGTTAACCAGGAAACAACCGCACCCAACTCCAGCCCGCGGCTGGCGGCCGTGACCAGCGAACACGGCCGCCACGTCGGGGTGCCCTGGCGGGCCCGGTGAGCAACACGCTCAAGGTCGGCACTCCCTCAAGAAGTGGGCCGACGAGCTCACGGCCCTCGACGAATTCGCGGGCGCCGGCGGCTCCAGCCAAGGCATGGGCCGAGTGCCGTGTCTCCGGCTGATCTTCGCCGCCAACCACAACAAGGTGGCCATCGCGAGCCACCAGGCGAACTTCCCCGACGTCGAGCACTACGACGGCGACATCCGGCGCACCGACCTCACCCGCTTCCCGTACGCCGCGTTCTTCTGGGCGTCCCCGGCCTGCCCGGACTGGACGAACGCGAAAGGCAAGAAGCGCACCTTCGACAAGGCCAACCGGGTCAGCATCTTCGGCGACGAGGAAGTCACCGAGGAGGAGGCCCGCGCCATGCGGTCCCGGGCCCCCATGGACGAGTTGCCCCGCTACCTGCGTCACTGGCACGACCGCGGCCGACCCGTCCTCGCGGGCGTGGTGGAGAACGTCATTGAAGTGCGCCACTGGGGGAACTGGAAGGCGTGGGTCGGCGAGTTCCACGAGATGGGCTACGAGACCCGTGTCATCGCCTACAACTCGATGCACGCGGACGCGCCCAAGTCGAAGCGGGCGCCGCAGTCGCGGGACCGGGTTCTACTTCGCCTACTGGCACAAGATGCTGGCGCGCAAGCCCGACTGGGACAGTGGCTCCGCCCGTCCGCGTACTGCAAGAGCTGCGACACCAACGTCAAGGCGATGCAGGTCTTCAAGAACCCGGGCCAGGACATGGGCCGGTACGGCATCCAGTACGTCTACCGCTGCCCGCACAGCACCTGCCGCAACCAGATCGTGGAGCCCGACGTCATGCCGGCGCTCACCGCGATCGACTGGAGCATCCCGGGCATCCCGATCGGGCAGCGGAAGAAGCCGCTCGTGCCCGCGACCATGGCGAGGGTCCAGGCCGGCCTGGACCGCATCTACGGCGCCGAGCTCACCCTCGACATCCCCACCACCGGTGGTGTCGACGAGCTCAACCTGGCCATGTCCCCACCGATCCCCATGCCAGTGCAACGCGCGGCCCGCGCCGACGGCAAGCTGCCGTAGCTGCCGTTCATCGTGGAGAACCGCAACCACGGCGAAGCGCGACCTGTCACCGAGCGATTGGCCACCATCACCGCCGGAGGCAACCACCACGGCCTGGTAACCCCGCCCGCGGGAATGGTCGTCCGCAACAACACCGCCGAAGGTGGGGTCGTGAGTGCACACCCGCTGCAGTCAGCGGCCACCGAGCCCGCCATGCCGGGCATGGAGGCCATCACCCCGAAGGTCGCGCACGAGGTCCGCTGGTGCCGGCAGCGGGCCACCGACCACATGGTTGGCGGGCCGATCCCGGAAGAGTTCGAGCGTCGGATTCCGGTTCACCTGGCCGAACGAGGCGCAACTGCAGGAAGGGATCGCCGCGGCGCTGGCCAGCCGTGGTGTCCCCGCCGAGCGCGAGGTACGCCTGTCCGGCCGTGACCGGATCGACCTGGCCGTCGGCAACGTCGGCATCGAAGTCAAGGTCGCCGGAAACGCCGCCAACGTCCGCAGGCAGCTCACCCGCTACGCGGCCAGCGACCAGCTCGAGGAGCTCGTCCTGGTCACCACCAAAGCCGCGCACCGCGGCATCCCCGAGGAGATCGGAGGCAAGCCTGTGCACCTCGTCTGGCTGTCGGGGGTGATCCAGTGACCGCCACCGTCACCCACATCGACGAACAGGTGAAAACCTACGGTGAGCTCCGCCACGGGGATGGCCACTGGGGTATCCGCGCCGAAGCGCACGTGATGATGCGGCTCAAGCGGATGTTCCCGTCCGCGAAGGGCGCCGGCGCGATCGCGTACCTGTCGGACACGATGGAGATGGCCCGCGACATCCAGTGGTTCACGATGCGCTACCCGCTCGTCATGTCCGACGAGACCCGCTTCTACCTCGAGCAGCGGGCCGACCAGCACCGGTCGTCAGACCGAGCCGGTGAACGCTGAGCAGCAGGCGCCGCGGGTTCCTCGACACCGCGGCGGGCGGGCTGGTCCAGCAGCTCTCCGCCGCCACCAGGACAGCCACCCCCGACAGTGGTTCTGCCGAGGTCGAGCCGGCTCCGCCCGGCCCGGCCGGGGTGGAGTCGGTCGATACCGGGTCGGCCGAGCTGGAGGCGGGTGGCGGGGAGCCAGGCGAGGCTGCCCGGCCCGCCGTACCTCGCCAGACGCGCGCAGACCAGGCCGGGCAGCGCACCCACCGCTGACACGTCGCCAGTAGGCGCCCTCACGGCCGACCTCCGCCGCGGTGGCCCTCGCCGAACGGCAGCGAAAGTGACTCTTGACAAGGCATCCCGGCCAGCGGAAGCTACTTGAACCTGATCTTGCTGGTTCACGCCAGAGGGCGGTGGGGGATGCACCAAAGTGTCCTTGGCTTCATATTCCTGGAGAAATGCAACTTCCGCTGTCGCCACTGCTGTAACGAGTCGCATCCACGCGCCGAAGGGCGCATGAGCCCGGCCGAGATCGTTCGGCACATCAGAGAAGTCGCACCCACCGGTGAGTTCGCCGAG
This sequence comes from Actinopolymorpha cephalotaxi, assembly GCF_013408535.1. Taxonomy (NCBI): domain Bacteria; kingdom Bacillati; phylum Actinomycetota; class Actinomycetes; order Propionibacteriales; family Actinopolymorphaceae; genus Actinopolymorpha; species Actinopolymorpha cephalotaxi. The sequence continues at coordinate 4,712,713 of NZ_JACBZA010000001.1, read as the reverse complement.
GTGGGTATCAGCGGCGGCGAACCGTTTCTCTTTCCCGGAGACCTCCACACCATCGTCGCCGGCGCCCACGACGTCGGACTCACCTCGTCGGTGACGACGAACGGTTTCTGGGGTGTGACTCCGGATGCTGCGGCACGGGCCCTTCGGCCACTCGTCTCCCGCGGGCTCGCGGCGGTCAGCATCAGCGTGAGCAGGTTCCATCTCGAATACGCCAACACAGGAAGGCTTCTCAACGCCGCCGGGGCCGCTCTGGACGCCGGTCTGGAGGTCCGTGTCAACGTGGTCCGAAGCCGCACCTTCGGGGTCACCGACGCCCACCGACTTTTCGGTGACCTGAGCAGGCGGCTCACGTTCGTCACGATGCCGCTGATTCCGGCAGGGCGGGCTGCGCGCGAAACCGAGACCGAGAACCTCCCGGCACAGCCAGGCGGTTTCGGCGGAAGCTGTGCGGAGTTCTTCACCAAAGTGGCGGTGACACCAAACGGTGACGTGTATCCGTGCTGCTCACCCGGTGGTTTCACACCCCCACTCCGCGCGGGAAATGTCGGCGAAGAATCACTGCCGACCATCATCGAAAAAATGCGATCCAGCACCCTTCATCGCGTTCTGAAAGGTGTGGGCCCCGCATTCTTCGTGCCGTTCATCGGGGCGCGACTTCAGCGGGACCTCGCCACAGAACCATTTGTCGACCAGTGCCACCTGTGTCAGACGATCATGTCCGACGCGGCGATGCGGGCAGTGGTCAACGACGCTCTCCAGCAGCTGGAGAGTGAACTCGGTGAGCTCGGCATCACGTTCGAGGAACTGGAGCGCGAGTCTCACCCGGCAACGGGTTGAACCCGTCGGTATCAGGGAGGAGCAAACGTCATGGCTGACAAAGCCACCCGCGACGTCGTGCGGAGCCTGGACCTGAACGCCGAGCAGCAGTCGGCGCTCGGAGAGGTCATCTCCGCCTCCGTGGCGGTCAACGTCTACCGCCAGCTCGGCACTCAGGCGGCCGACAGCAGCGGCTGCAACATCATCGGAAACTGCAGCTCGTGCTCGAAGCTCGTGGCCGACGCCATCAACGGCTGACCGGGGACTGAGCACAGGATCAGGCTGGCATCTCTGCGAGTCGGAAGTGCGTAGCCGGCACTTCCGAGGCGTGCCGCCGACCCGGCCTCTGCTGGGTCGGCGGCACGACGCGGAAAGGATGAGGATTCATGAGTGAGGACGTCATGCCCGACAATGCGGATGGCCCGGGCCTGGACCTGGTAGTCACCGATCTCAGCGACGCGGAGCGCGCGGTCGCGACCCGCGCGATCGAGATCTACCAAAAGTTGGAACAGTCACAGGGCTTCGACAGCGCGCCGGGATGCTGCTGCTCGGCGGTAGGTGAGACCGAGGCCGTAACCGCGGGGAGGTCCGGCGGCTTTGCCGAGGGAGGTTCCGCATGACGACCACGGACGGGACCGGCCGTCCCAAGCTCCGCGACTACCTCCACGCGAGGACACTCGACGACGCCCTGCTGATCCGCGGCGGCGCGACGACGGTCACCCTGCGGGGCCGATCGGTCTCCGAACTGCTGGTGCCCCTGCTGCCGATGTTGGACGGCCGACGATCGGTGGACGACCTGCACCGCGAGCTTCCCTGGGTCGAGCGCGACGTGTTGGTCGGGGCGCTGGAGATCCTGCGGTCCCACAACCTCCTCGACGACGCACGCCCAGTGGTCACGCCGGCGCCCCACGACGACCACGCCGGTCAGCGGTCGTACTGGACCTCACTCGGGGCGGATCCGAACACGGTGGAGAACGACCTGTCCCAGGCGACCGTCACGGTCGTCGGGCTGGGCGAGACAGGGCGTACGGTGGCGCGGGTTCTGGCCGCCTCCGGTGTGGGCACCCTCCGACTTGCCCACGACGGCATCGCCCGGCCGGAACAGGTGACGGGCGACGGACACGCCCCGCCCTCACAGGTGGGCACCTCGGTGGAGGTCGCAGCCGAGTGGCCGGGTCCCGGAAAGGCCCTGCCCGCCGACTGGTTCGAGGGTGCCGCGGTCGTCGTCCAGTGCGCCGAGACCCGGACCGGTGAGCTCACGAGCATGCTGAACGACACCGCGATCTCGACCGGGACCCCGTTCCTTCAGGCGACCATCGGGGCCGACCACGCCACGGTCGGCCCGTTCGTGGTCCAGGGCCTGTCCGCCTGTCACGAGTGCTTCCGGCTGAGGCTCGCGAGCAACAGGTCCCTGCTCGACGACGCCGTGGGCACTCCGGTCGACCTGGGCCGGGAAGCCACCGGGACACGTTCGTCGGGCGTAGCGATCCCGGCCTTCTTCTCGGACCTGGTGGGCGCAACCGCGGCCGGTGAGGTGGTACGGCAGTTGAGCGGCGTACTCCGGCCCACGACGCTCGGCGGGTTCGTGAGCTTGAATCCGCACCAGGCCACCACTGTCCGCCACGAGGTGCTGAAGGTGCCTCGTTGCCCGGTGTGCGGGCCACGCAGGTACCGCCCACAGATGAAGATCTGGGATCTCGACCCGGCAGGTAGCGAAGCCGCGGACGGGCACAGATGACCGAAACGCCGCTCACCGAACCGTTCTCCGTCGCCGGCCTGCGTCCCGTTGGCTGGTCACAGCCACGAGACGCGATCGCCAAGGCACTGCGACTGGTGGACTCCGACAGCGGGGTCATCCGCACGTTGTTCGAGAGCCCGATGAACCCCGACACTCCCCAGGTCTTCGGCTACGGCAGCATCCTCGCCGACACCACCGCGTTCGGCGTGGAGGACTTCGGGACCCTCAACGGCTCGACGTCCACCTCGAGACAGCAGGCCGCAGCCGGCGCACTCGGCGAGGCCGTCGAACGATACGCGGCGCGGTTCGTGCCCTACGGCGACCTGGTGTGGGCCTCCCCAGCCGAGCTCGGTGAGAACGCGATCGACCCGGTCGACCTCGTGCTGTACGACGAGGAGCAGTACGCCCGCCCGGACTTCCCGTTCCGCGAGCCAGCGCGCGCCGACATTCTGCCGTGGGTGGAGGGACACTCCCTCACCCGGAACCGCACCGTTCTCGTTCCGGCCGAGGCTGTCTTCATGCACACCGTCCACGCGGGCTCGCGGGGATTCGTCCAGCAGACGACCAACGGGCTGGCATGTGGCAACACCAGGGAGGAGGCGGTCCTGTCCGGACTGTACGAGGTGGTCGAGCGAGACGCCTCGATGCTGACCTGGTTGCGTCGCTCGGAAAACCCCACGCTCGACCTCGGGACAGCGAAGGACCCCGGCCTGCTGGCCGCGCAGCGCCTGTTCGAGACCGCGCGCATGCGGGTGCGCCTGGTCGACATCACCACCACCGGGATTCCGGCGGTGCTCGCCATGACCTGGCTCCGAGGCCGGAACAACGGTGTGCCCGTGGTGTCCTCCGCTGCCAACCTCTCCCTGCAACGCGCCGCTCGCAGCGCGCTGGAGGAGCTGGCACAGTGCGTGCCGTGGGTCATCTCGATGCTCGACCGTCCTGGCGGCCGGCCGCGCAAGCCGCTGGACGCGCTGACAAGCACCGAGGACCACGTGCTGTGGATCGTGGAGCCGGAACGACGTCACCTGGCCGACTTCCTGCTGCGTTCGACGCAGACCGTCATGCTGGGCGACGAACCATTCTCCGCTGCCGACGTGCTGGGCGAGATCAGGGAATGTGTCTCCCGCCTGGCGGCTGAGGAACTCGAGGTCGTCGTCGTCGACGTGACCACGCCGGACGTCGCCGAAGTGGGTCTGTCGGTGGTGCGAACACTCGTTCTGGGATCGATCCCACTCTATTTCGGCAGTGGCCTGTGGCGGGCGGGCCCGCGCGCCCGGGCGGCGCTGGGCGCCGGCATCAACCACTGTCCGCACCCCTTCCCGTGAACCACGACCACCGAAGGAGCCGGCCATGATCGACCTGGAGTGGTCCACCGACGGCGGCCTGGACCACCACTTCGACTCACTCGCCGAGCTGTACCACGAGAACAGCAAGACGCGCCGCCGGCCGGGTGCGAGCGGCCCAACGGCCGAGGCGATCCAGGCGATGTCGCACGGGTTCAAGGTCTACGCGAACTCACCGTCGACACCGCTGCCGCCGCCCGCGCTCTTGCCGCCAGGTTCGGACTCCCTCGGGCACGCACTGCGCACGCGCCGGTCGGTTCGCCGCTACGAGCAGGGACCGCTGCCGATCCGGGTACTCGGCGACGTGTTGTTCTCCGCGTACGGAATGCGCGACCCGGAGCTGCCTTTCAGGACGGTGCCGTCGGCCGGTGGCCTCTACCCGCTCGAGCTCTACCTCGTGAACCTGGAGGCCGGCGAGCTGCCGGTCGGTGCCTACCACTACGACTTGCGCCGCCACAGCCTTGACCTGATTCCCGATCATGGACCGGTGGCACAGCTTCGCGACTGCATCTTCGTGCCTGAGGCAGGCGAGACGGCCGCAGCGATGATCGTTATAACCGGCGTCTTCGGTCGTAGCCGGATCAAGTACGGCGAACGCGCCTACCGCTTCGCGCATCTGGAGGCAGGACACGTCGGCCAGAACATCGCGTTGACCTGCACGTGCATGGGAATCGGGTTCTGCCCGTTCGGCGGATTCGTCGACGACGAGGTGAACAACCTGTTGAACCTCGACGGTGTGGACGAGGCCGCCATCTATCTCGGGACTCTCGGGCTGCTGTCACGTAGCAGGGACGCGGGTTCCACAACCGAAGAGGAGGTTCTTCGATGACGGACACGTCACCAGCGCGGCGCGTGGTCGGCGAACTCGACCTCACCGTCGAGCAGCGCCGGGCACTGGCCGAGGCCGCCGTATCCACCGTCGCGGTGGAGGTCTACCGGCAGCTGCAGATGCAGGGTCAGGGAACCGACGACATGGCGGGCAGCTGCGCGATCATCGGAAACTGTTCCGGGGGACCGGGCTGCGACATCATCGGGAACTGCTCGTCGTCGAAGCTGGTTTCCGTCGAGGAACTGATCTGACGGTCGGCGTGTGCGTCCGAGCGCGAGCGGCGAGCATAGCCGCACCTGGCAGGATCGTCCGGCATGAGCCGGACAGCGGGGGGTACGCATGCGGTCGATCTCGCCGGCGACCAGGTGACCAAACGGTTCCCGGCATCCGACGGCGGGTGTGCCGAACGTGAGTGGCGTGCCCTCACGCTGCTGCACGAACACGCGTCCGGCCTCGCACCAGAGCCGCTGCCCATGCAGACGGTCCATACGGCGGTGCCCGTCGACGCGCTTCGACAGGTCCCGGTCCGCCCCGGCCGGCAGGCCGGCCTCGTGACACAGGTTCGGCGGTGGACCGCCGAGTCGCCGGCGCTCGTCGACGGCCGAGTAGGACATGCACTGTCGGCCGGGCTCGCGTGGCTGGAACGGTCCGGACTCGAGGCGGACGGCCCGACCGGCGTTCGGCCGGTCTTCGGGCCCGGAGACGGCAACCTCGCCAACTATCTGTGGGACGGTCGCCGGGTACGGATCGTCGACTTCGAGGACTCCGGCCGCAGCGACCGGGCCTTCGAGCTCGCGGAGGTCACCGAGCACGTGCCCGCCCTTCACCGCGCAGGCCCCGGCCCTCACGCGACAGGCCCGGGGAGATGATCATGCCTGGCAACGCCCACCCGCGTAGTACGAACTGTCCAAGAAGCGAGACACGGCCAACCTGCGTGGTCCGCCGCTGTCGTTCACGGGGTGCGCCCGAAGTCAGTTTTCCTGGAGCACCCAACGCAGAGGTGACAGGCGACTGACCTGACTCGCCATACCCAGGAACTTGAAGTCGACGGTGGCTATGTCGACGATCTTCAGTCGTTCTGCCATCGCGAGAACTGTCGCGTCCACATAGCCGAGCGGCGCAGCTACCAGTTGACTGACGAGTTCGGCCGCACGTTCACGGTCGGCGGGCGTGGGGTCGAGGATCTCGAAGTTTCCAGGTCTGCTGGTCAGAACGTCCAGGAGACGGGCTTCCAGGGCGGGTCCGTTACGCACATGGTTGCGCAGGAAACCGCAGGTCTCACCCAGCACTGGTTCTGGCAACGCCAGAGTTCCTTGCCACGACCCGAGCAGGCGGATGCATGCGGCGTGATGCCGGTCCGCGACGTTGTAGCTCGCGATCAGACGTCCCGAGTCACAGATGAGAGTGTTCATGCGCTGCGGCGTGCAGCCTCGATCGCCTCGACGATCTCATGGTCGCGTCGCGAAGCGGCCATGAGTTCCCGGTATCGGGCAGAGAGGTCCTCGTCGAAGGTGGCAAGGCCGACCCACGGGAACCGCTCGCGTAGTGCGTCGATGTCGACCGATGGCTCCTCTGGCATGGCGTCAATGTAGCCGACCCGCCTCGCGTTGTCGCCGGACCTGACAGCGGAGAGCGGCGATTCGGGCCCTGTATGTTACACGCGGTAATCGAGGGCTGGGGGAGCTAAGACACGCAGAAGGCCCGCGGCCGCCCGGGTCGTAGCTCGTCCCGCGTCACACCAGCGGCGGGCGAAGAGCACGGAAGACGATCTCGTGTACGGCGCTGGCGCATCCCCAGGCGAGGCTGACGCCGGCGCCGCCGTGGCCGTAGTTGTGGATGAGGACGCCGCCACGTCGGCCTTCGACGTCGAGGCGAACCTTTGGCCGGGTGGGGCGGAGTCCGACACGGTGGCCGAGGATCTCGACATCGGCGAGGCGTGGTTCGAGTGCGTGTCAGCCTGAGCCGAGTGAGGGTCGGCTAGGTGAGTAGGTAGGTACGGAGGAAGGCCGACACGTCCCCGGGGTCGCCGTGGCTGTTCTCCGGCGCGTGCTCGTGGCCGAGGATTCCCGAGTACGCGTCGTACGCCTTCCACTTCAGCCGTTGAGGAGCCCGCTCTCCGTACGACGCGGGATACTCCACCCAGGTGACGGTCGACACCCGTGGGATCGGCCGAGCGGTCAGCATGTCGTTGAGTACGGCGGCGACACCCTGCTGGTACCACAACGGCCAGTTGTGGATGTAGAGCGGGGAACTACTCCAGTTCGGATCACAGAAGCCGACGATCTCCACCTGCAGAACGTAGTCGCGGTTGGTCCTGATGCCACCGGGGTCGTCGGCGAGGGCCGTGGCGCGATACGCGAACGACACGTGTTGCCAGCAGTGCACCTGGTCCACCTGGTTCGGGTCGGGCCCGACGGTGACGTGCGGAGAGAACCCGCCGTTGACGTACGCGGCACGTGCCACCTGGTATGTCGCTCCTTCGGTGGTGTGGAGCAGCAACTTCCAGGTGGGGTTCTTCTCCTCGTCATACGGTGCGTCGGTCACACCGGGGATCGGGTCTCGATCTGCGTAGCTCAGCCAGTCGGTCATGATGATCGCCACACTCTTCGAACAGGCGGCGTACTGCTGCCGGAAGTAACTTCATTCGAAGCATGATCACCACAGAAGTCAAACCCTCCCCCCGATCGGGGGGAGGGTTTGCGGTTTGCCTCTCGCGGGCCGGTGTACACCGGCCGCCGGCGTCCTCAACGGCTGCGCTGAGCTACGACTTTCCGCGGCCGGGCAGGTGATCCTTGGTGTAGGTCACCAGCTGGTTGACGCGCTCGACCGGCTTGATCCGGTCGTTGGCGGCCACGGCCGCGTCGCGCACGATCCAGACAAGCCTCAGGGCGGTGGCTCCTCCGGCTTTCGCGGCGGCCTGGCCGGTCTTCGCTGCTACCCCGCCGGCCTTCTTCGCGGCCTCGCCACCGGTTTTCGCGGCCGCACCACCGGTGTTCGCTGCAGCACCGCCGGCCTTCTTCGCAGCCGCTCCACCGGTTTTCGCTGCTGTCCCACCGGTCTTCTTCGCAGCAGTCCCGCTGGTCTTCTTCGCGGTCTTCCCGGTGGTTTTCGCAGCTGTCCCACCGGTTTTCGCGGCGGTGGCTCCTCCGGCTTTGGCGGCGGCCTGGCCGGCTTTCAGCGATTCGGGCGTGGCCGACTTCTTGGCCGTCTTCTTACGTGTGCGGGGTCGGGTCGGCTTGGCGTCGGGCTGTTCCATGTCACCGTCCTTCTGGATCAGCTGGTTACCCCGTGCGCTTCGTGGTGCGTGTGATGGTCCAACGTAGCCGGTGTCCAGGTTGATGTCAGAAACGCCGGATACACAGCGGCCCGGCCACCCCCGAGAGGGCGGCCGGGCCGACGCGCGTTTGTCGTACTTATCAGGAGGCGTCCGGGGCGACGATGACCGGGAGCTCCTTCTCGAACATGTCGGCGAACGTCAGCGACGGCAGGATCTTGCCCTGCGGGCGGGCTGCGTCGGCGACGCCGGCGGCCCAGGCGGAGGAACGCAGCCGCTGGTTGGGCGTGCCGTGGTGGCCGTCGTTGGTGAAGGCGCAGTCACCGACCTCGTAGAAGGTCTTCTCGGCCTGCAGTACCCGCTTGGTGTTGAGCGAGAGCCCACGGGCGTGGGTGGCGAAGTAGGTGCCGAACGCGTCCGCCATCAGCTCGGTACGCCGGGTCGCCTCGGGCCCGGTCAGCGGGGACTCGAACAGGTTGTCCTCGAACTGCACGTGGTGGCCGAACTCGTGGCCCATCACCGCGCGCGGCCCGACGTCGCCGATGCCCATGGCGTTGAGTGCGTCGACGATGCCGTCACCGAAGATCAGCTTGTCGGGGACACCCTTGACCAGCGGGTCGGGGTCGCCCTCGGCGGTGAACGCGAACGCGTTCAGCGTGAACAGCGGGTTGTTGCCGTGGTCGAACATCCCGCTGTCGACCGCGGCGGCGATCTCCTTGGCGTTCTGGTCCGCCTCGGCAGGGGACTGACCGAACGGTTCGCCGAGCGGCAGCTGCAGTACCCGGGACACAGCAGCCGGGTCACCCATGATGCTGCCGTGCATCGACATCAGCTGGATGTCGCCGGACTGGATGTCCCAGAACCGCTTGACGTCCCGGAACGTGTGGGTCAGCTGAGTCCGGTAGTCGCTCCGCAGGGCGTAGCGGGAGTCGGTGGGCGAGCCGTACAGCAGTGCGTCGTACGTCGGGATGTCGAGCATCTCGGTGTGGGCGACGAGGAACTTGAGCTCGTCCTTCGACAGGCCGTTGATCAGGCCGTCGATGTAGGTGTCGAAGTCGGTCGGTCCGCACTGGTAGTCGCCGGGGTCGATGGCCCGCAGTACGGCGGCGCGGGCGGGGGACCGGTCGATCCCGAACCGGTCGGCGGCCTGGTCACCTGTCGCCGGCGCGGTGCGGGTGGCGGTCTGCGCGACGGCAGCGGCCGGGGCGGCGGTGTGGACGGCGCCGGTGCCGGCGAACGCGGCCGTGGCCGATCCGACCGTGAGGACGATGCTCGCGCCGAAGGCGGCGAGGAAGCGGGGTGACTGCTTCAAGAGGAAGTCTCCTTCGTACTGGCGCGGCGACATGCGGCCGGAGAACGAAGGGACAGGGAGCGCTGGATCTCTCAACGCGAAGAACCCCCCGTGCAACCGGCCCTGAGGACCTGTTGGTCCTTCGGGTCGTGCGCGAGCAGATAGTGCATCGCATTCGAGGCGTTTGGCAAGAGTTCCGGTCGAACCGGACATCGCCAATTGAAGCCCGTCGAAGCCGGGCTGTCCGTTTAGGACCGAATTGCGTACGACGACCAGCCCGAAGCGTCAGACGTGGAGCTGCTCAGGTCCCAGCGTGAGGCCGGCGGGCGAAGAGCACGGCGATGCCGGGAAGACAGGCGATGAGGGTGAGGACGCCGTACGCGACGGAGATGGCCACACCCTGACGGGCGCCGAGGCCGACGGCCCCGAAAGCCAATGCCAGAAAGGCTTCCCGAGGACCCCAGCCACCGACGTTGAGCGGCAGGCCCATCACCATCAACGCCAGTACGGCGATCGGGACGAGACGGCCGAGCGGCACCGGCGACTCCGAGACCCGGGCGGCAACCACGAACATGCAGACGTGCCCGACGAGGGTCCCGACCGACAGGGCGACGACGGCCGGCGTGGTGTGCTTCGACAGCAGGCCGGCGCGTACGACCGCGGCGGTACGTACGGCACGGCGCCAAGCCGAGGTTGACGTTCCCCACCGCGCCCAGGCGGCGAGTGCCGGCAGGACCCCGAGCAGGCCGAGGCCGACGGCGGCGATCCACCAATCCGACAAGGGCAAGGTGCCCGTCGCGGCTGCGAGCATCCCCGACTGGGTGAGGAGAACGCCGATTCCGACGGCCGCGAGTACGACCTGACCGGCGGTGCGCTCGAGGACCACTGCCCGCACTCCCCGGCCGAGGTCACCGGACTGCCGGCCATGGCTGACCGCCCGGTGCACGTCGCCGAGGACGCCGGCAGGCAGCACCGAGTTGAGCAGGATCGCCCGGTAGCAGTCGGCGACGGCCTGCCGCAACGACAACGGCAGACCGAGACCGCGCGCGACGACGCACCATCGCCAGGCGCCGAGAACCGTTGTGCACATGCCGATTCCGAGGGCGGCGAGCACCGACCAGACGTCGACCCCACGTAGACCGGCGACGAACGGTCCGGTGCCGAATCGCCGGACGAGGACAGCCAGGATGCCGATGCCGACGAGCGGGCGGAGCCACGTCCACACCCGCCGTCCGATCGAAGTGACCGGCGGAGTCGGCGCGACCGACGGGCCCGGTGCGACCGGCGTGCTCTGCGCAAGCTGGGGCGTCATGGCGACGGCACCGCGAGCAGGTCGGCGTGGCCGACCGTGACGTACAGGTCGCCTCGGGCACAGGAGGCGAGCCGCGCGGCGACGTACGCCTCGGCATGTGGGGCGAGGTCCGGCCGCTGTGCGCAGGCCGCCTCGACCCAGCCGCGCAGCCATTCCTCGGCGAGCGGCGCCTGGTCCGGCCCGCGCCGCCACGGGCTCGGCTCCAGGCGTACGACGAATCCGCGGCGCTCGAACGCCTCGACGGTGAAGGCGACGGCGTCGGGTCCCAGCAGCCGGCGGCCGCCGACGTCGCGCCGTTGGTGGTCGTCGAAGGCGGCGGCGAGCTCGCTGTCGAGGGGATCGGCCGGGTCGAGGTGTACCGAGCCCGTCACGGAGATCGTGAACAGCACGGCGCACCCGGCACCCACACAGGCGGCGGCGAGCCGGTCGACCTCCTCGGCCGTGAGCAGGTCGAGCAGCGCCGACGCGGTCACCAGGGACGTACCCGCGAGGTCGGCAGGCTCCAGCGCGGTGAGATCTCCGACGGACGACCCGACGATCAGGGGAGTGCCGTCGGCATCGGTCCCGGTGACCTCCGCCGTCGCCCGGGCGAGCAGCTCCGAGTCGTGATCATGGAGGACCCAGTGCTGCGGCCCGGGCAGCCGGCCGGCCAGCCACCGCGGCAGCCCTCCGGTCCCGGAGCCGAGGTCACGAATCACGAGGTGGCCGACCCGACTCAGCCGCTCCCTGAGCGCGTCGACCAGGGCCGTGGCGCGGGCGTCGGCGTCGGCGCGCTCGCGCAGGGCGAGCCACTCCGGAGCGACCTTCGACTGCCCGGCCGTGCTCAGCCGGGCTCCCCAGCGAGCAGTTCCAGGACGTGGGCCATCCGCCGCGAGGTCGCCTGCCACGGCGACAGGATGCCACGGCGTGATGCCGAACCCGCAGAAGGCCTCCAGGCGCTCGACCTTTACTTTGAACCATCTCCCCGGTTACCTCGTGTCCCTTGTCGGGGCAGGCATGAAGGAGGCGGACCGGTCGGGTTCGCGAGTCGAGCAGGATGGTTCAAGATCGAGATGGGCGATATCGGTGTCACGCGGCGGTTCGCCGGCCCCCGTGCCGGTCGCCCGGTCACGCCGACCCGGGCGTTCCGCCGGGATCTCGCCGTCGCGGCCGTGGCCGAGGTCGCGGTGCTCGTCCTGCTGTGGCTCCACCCCGGCCTCGGCCTCGTGGGCCGGCTCGCGGGGCTCGGCTTCATCATCGGCGCCGCGGGGTTCCTGGTCGCCGGGTTCAGGAGTACGCCCAGCCGCACGTGGACGCCCGCCGACCGGGTGACCCTCACCCGGCTCGTCCTGATCGGCGCCGTGACGGCACTCGTGGCCGACCGGCTGGGCGGCAGCCTGACCGACAGGCTGTGGGTACCCGCGCCGGCCGTGATGATCGTCATCGCCTCGGTCGCCCTGGTGCTCGACTCCGTCGACGGCAGGGTCGCCCGCCGGACCGGCACCGTGACGGACTTCGGCGCGCGTTTCGACATGGAGTCGGACGCCTTCCTCATCCTGGTTCTCAGCGTCTTCGTCGCCAGGTCCCTCGGTGCGTGGGTGCTGGCGATCGGAGCCATGCGGTACGCCTACGTGGCGGCAGGCTGGGTGCTGCCCTGGCTGCGTTCGCCGATACCGCCGAAGTACGTCCGCAAGGTGATCGCCGCCATCCAGGGTGTCGCCCTCGTCGTGGTGAGCGCCCACCTCCTTCCCGGACCGGTCGAGGTGGGTGTGGTGGCCGGGGCGCTGGCCCTCCTCGTCTGGTCGTTCGGCGAGTCCGTCTGGTGGCAGTGGCAGCACGGGCGTTCGTGAGGAAGGGCACCGGATTGTCGATCTTCGTACGCACGCGGCGGGCCGCCGGCTGGACGACCAGCGCGCTCGCCGCCCTGCTGGTGCTCGGCTGCCTGTTGCTGCCGAGACACCTGTGGGAGCTGCGGCCGACCACCTTCGTACGCATCCCGTTGGAGGCGATCTTCGGTGCCGCCCTCCTGCTCGCGCTGCCGAGGAAGGGGAGGCGGGTCGCTGCGATGCTGGCGGGTGTCGGCCTCGGCCTGCTGACGTTGGTGAAGCTCCTGGACATGGGCTTCGACGCCGTTCTGCAACGATCCTTCAACCCGGTGCTCGACTGGGGCCTGTTCGCCGACGCTGTCGGCTTCGTGAGGGACACCGCCGGCGACGCCGCGGCGGTCGGTGCCGTGGTCGCCGCGGTCCTCCTCGCCCTGGGCATCCCCACCGTCCTGGCGCTGGCGATGGTGCGGCTCGTCGATCTCCCGGCCGGCCACCGGACGGCCGCGACCCGTACGGCCCTGGTCCTCGGCACCGCCTGGATGGTCTGCGTGATGGCAGGTGTCCAGGTCGCGGGCGCGCCGGTCGCGACCGTCAGCGCCGCAGAACTCGTCCACAGCCGCGCCCACCTGGTCGTGGCGACACTGCGGGACGAGCAGGCGTTCGCCAGGGAGGCGAGCGTCGACTCCTACGCCGCCCACACCCCGCCGGACCGGATGCTCACCGCGTTGCGGGGCAAGGACGTCATCTTCGCGTTCGTCGAGAGCTACGGCCGGGTCGCGGTCGAGGACCCGCAGATCTCACCGCGGGTGGACGCGACGCTCGCGGAGGGTACGAAGCGGTTGCGGGCAGCGGGCTTCTCCTCGCGGAGCGCCTTCCTCACCTCGTCGACGACCGGGGCCGACAGCTGGCTGGCCCACTCCACCTTCATGTCCGGACTCTGGATCAACAACCAGCAGCGCTATCGGACGGTCACCGCGTCCAGCGACCGCCTGACCCTCACCGGCGCCTTCCAGCGCACCGGAGCCTGGCGTGATGTCGGCGTCCTGCCGGGAACGACCCGCGCCTGGCCGGATGGGAAGTTCTACCACTTCGACAAGCTCTACGACGCGAAGTCGCTTGGCTACAAGGGTCCCGCGTTCAGCTGGTCGACCATGCCCGACCAGTACACCCTGTCCGCGTTCGAACGCCTCGAGCACGGCCGGAAGCACCGCGGGCCGTTGATGGCCGAGGTCGTCCTGACGTCCAGCCACAATCCGTGGGCACCTCTGCCGTCAATGGTCGGCTGGGACGAGGTGGGCGACGGCTCGGTCTACGACGCCATCCACAAGGTGGGCAGGAATCCCAAGCAGGTATGGAAGAACGCCGACCAGGTACGCACCGAGTACGCCCGCTCGATCGGCTACTCGCTGACCAGTCTCCTCACGTACGTGGAGAAGTACGGCGACAAGAACACCGTGCTCGTGTTCCTCGGCGACCACCAGCCCAACCCGACGGTCACCCGGCACTCTTCCAACCGGGACGTGCCGATCGCGATCGTCGCCCACGACCCGGCCGTCATGGCCCGAATCTCCCACTGGGGTTGGCAGAACGGACTCGACCCGAGCCCAACGGCTCCGGTCTGGCGGATGGACACCTTCCGCAGCAGGTTCCTGACCGCGTACGGATCCGGATCCGGACCCGGACTCGCTGCCGCGCCGGCTCGGCCTGCCCACTGACGCCGCGGGTGCCGGCCGGGAGCGCGGTGGGTGTGCGCCAGAATGAGCCCGCTGTCTTGAGATTCTCGCGTACTGGAGGTGCCGCCGATGACGACAACGCCGCAGAAGGCAACCGACGAGCAGCCCTCGGTCGGCGACGCGGCGGAGCGGCCTCGGCTGACTCCCGCGCAGCGGCTGCACCTCGACGTGTACGGCTTCGTACTGCTGGAGAACGTCCTTACCCAGCACGAGATCGCGCGCATCAAGGACGCCCTCTATCGGCTGAAGGCGGAGCCGGACCTGGCCGCCCGCGGCGTCTATGTGAACAGCCGCAGTGCGCACTTCCTCAGCATCGGTCACCTGGTCGAGTACGACCAGGCACTGCTGGACTACGCCGCGCACCCGGCGCTGGTGCCGCTCGTCGAGGAGCTTGTCGGCGGACGAGTGCGCCTGGAGGAGTCCGAGGCGATCATCAACCGCCGCGACCCCGAAGCGCCGGATGAGCCCGGGCCGGCCTCGGGCTCGAGGAACCGCGTGCAGCCGCTGGGATTTCACACCGGCGCCCGGCACGGGTGGGGGACGTACTCCGCCGACCACCACTTCCACTGCCTGTTCGTGAAGACCCTGGCGTACCTCACCGACGTCGGTCCCGACGACGGGGGTACGGCGGTGATTCCGGGCAGCCACCGACTCGGCTGGCCGGAGCAGGACATCATCGACGCGGCTCGCGAGGACGACCGGCTCATCCACCAGGTCGAGGCGAGCGCGGGGTCGGTGCTGCTCTTCGCCGAGTCGCTCGTCCACAGCAGCACCGCCGTTCGCGGCGACCGTGAGCGAGCGGTGATGATCTGTGGGTACACGCCGCCGATGATGCGGGTCTGGCCCGGCAACGAGCCCAGCCCCGAGTTCGTCGCCTCGCTCCCCGAACACCAGCGCCCCTTGCTGGGCGGCGGCGACAGCTGGCCATGGGGCCGGTGACGCGCCCGTCCTCTTTGCCCGGTTTGAGAGGTCGTCCGAGTACGGCTAATCTGCGGCCTCGTGCGTCTCCGGAAGAAGTCAGTCAGCATCACGGTCGGCGACCGCGCCCTGGAGGATCTCCACGTCCGGGCGGCGACCCAGCGTGGTCGCGCCGTCGCCGCGGAGTCGCGTGACTGGCTGTTGCTGAAGTCGGTGATGCGGCCGGGGGAGCGGCCGCGTGCGCGCGTTGCCGTGCGCTTCCCGCACGAGGGAAACGCCGCGGGCTTTGCCTTCGTCACCGACCAGCGCGTCGTGTTCGAGTCCCGTGAGCGCGTGACCGCGGTGGCCCTTCCGTACGTCGTCTTCGTCGGTAAACCGCCCGAGCCCAGCCTCGGTGATTTCGCCGTCACGGCGAGGACGCCCGGCGGGCCGTCGGGCGGTGAGCTCACCACGACCATGCGGATCCGTGACGCGGCGGCGTTCCACGACTTCTTCCCCACGCTGCTGGACGCGGCCCGGGCCATGGGCGCCCTGCCCACGGTCGACACGAGCTGGGAAGGCGACGCAACGCCGCCGGCCGCGCCGCACGAATCCGCACCGGGCGAAGGCGCGCCACGCGAAGCCGCGCCACACGAAGCCGGGCCGCGCGAAGCCGGGCCGGGCAGAGCCGCGCCCGCCGATCCGCTGCCGACCGAGGTGGTCGACCGTGCGCTCGCGACGTTCATGGAGGATGACGAGCGGATCGGGTTCGCCGCCGAACTGGTGTGTCATGCCGGTCGCCCGGTCACGGTGCTGGTCACCCAGCGCCGGCTCGTGGTCGTGGAGAGCCGGCTGATCTGGGCGGCGCCGATCGAGCGTACGAAGGTGGCCGAGGCCGGCGGGAGCGAACCCGAGGTGCGCCTGCTGGCCGAGACCGTCACCGACTCGCTGGTGCTCGGTGGAGGTCTCGCGTCCGCCGACTCCGGCAAGCGCTGGTTGACACTGCGGTCGGAGGCCGATCCGGCTGCCGGCGAGGGCCTGCTGGCACACCTGCGCGCGGGTGGCGCCGGCCGGCTGGACCCTCGACCGGCAGCCGGGTGACCGTCGTGGGTGAGGCGTTCAGTCCTGCGGGTTGAAGAAGAAGCCGATGGCCAGTGACCAGGCGAGGTGCCACACGTAGACGGCGAGAACGAGATTCCAGCCGAGATTGTGCGACATGAAGCCCGCGTGCAGCGCCGGGAACTGAGTGGGGATCCACCACAGGCAACTCAGTGTTGCCAGGGTCATACCCATGGCGACTCCGCGGGCGACGTTGCGCGCGGTCGTCAGGGTCTTGCCCATCAGCGGAAAGATCAGCAGGGCGTAGCCGAGCGCGAACACCAGGCCGTTCAGGGTGTGGAAGATGTGCCCCTCGAACCACTGCGGTGCGCCGGGCACCTTGGGCATGAGGAGGGAGCCGTTGAAGAAGGCGAAGTCCAGCTTCGGCAGGCCGACGCCGGGCAGCCAGTAGCCGATCATGTCGGCGATGTGGAGGGCCGCGAACCCCGCCACGAGTCCGCCGACGAGCCGGTGGTTGTTGACGTACTGCGGCCAGTGAACTCCGGCCGTCCGGTGCTGCACCACCGGCATGGCCGGGTCGGACTGCGGTATCTGCCGGGCCGCCAGGTCCTCGCGGGTCGCCATGTGGCCTGTGGTGTACGACTGGTGCGTAGAGATGATGATCTCCTTGGTCGCCCAGGGCCGGGACGTCCCCCGCTCGAACCTCGCCGATCCTGGGTGGAAAGGTCGTAATGTCCGGTATTGGATACTGCATCGCGGGCGACCACGCAAACCGCGGCGCTGTGCGTGTCCCAAGATCGCACCGGTGGGGCCGGGGTACGGAACACTGCCGTTCGTACTCCCCGTCGAGAGGAGAGCCTGGTGACCGAGACCTACCGTGACCCTGCCCGCACCGTCGATGACCGGGTGCAGGATCTGCTGGCCCGGATGACGTTGCCGGAGAAGGCCGGGCTGATGTTCCAGCCCATGGTGGCGATGGGGCCCGGCGGCCGGCTGGCGGTGGCCGGCGACCCGCCGGGGCTGCCCGGTACGCAGCAGCTCGTAGCCGACCAGTCCCTCAACCACTTCAACCTGCTGGGTTCGGTGGACGACCCGCGGCAGGTGGCTGAGTGGCACAACCGACTCCAGGATGCTGCCCGGCAAACCCGGCTCGGCATCCCGGTCTCGCTCTCCACCGATCCTCGCCACCACTTCACCGAGAATGTCGGTACGGCCTTCAGGGCAACGGCGTTCAGCCAGTGGCCCGAGACGCTCGGCTTCGCCGCACTTCGTTCAGCCGAGCTGGTGGAGGAGTTCGCCGACATCGCCCGCCAGGAGTACACCGCGGTCGGCTTCCGGGTCGCGCTGCACCCACAGGTCGACCTGGCCACCGAGCCCCGGTGGTCGCGGGTTTCCGGCACGTTCGGTGAGGACGCCGACCTGTCGGGTGAACTCGTCGCGGCGTACGTCAGGGGTTTCCAGGGCGGCGCGACGATCGGCCCCGGCAGCGTCTCGACGATGACCAAGCACTTCCCGGGCGGCGGGCCGCAGCTGGACGGGGAGGATCCGCACTTCGCCTACGGACGCGAGCAGGTCTACCCGGGCGGCAACTTCGACTACCACGTCAAGCCGTTCTTGGCAGCGCTGGCAGCCGGCACCTCCCAGGTGATGCCGTACTACGGCATGCCGGTCGGCACGGAGTACGAGGAGGTCGGATTCGCGTTCAACAAGGGCGTCGTCACCGGCATCCTGCGCGAGCGGCTCGGCTTCGACGGCATCGTGTGCACCGACTGGGGACTGGTCACCGATGCCGAGATCATGGGGCAGCCGATGCCCGCCCGCGCCTGGGGATGTGAGCACCTGAGCGAGCTCGAACGGGTCGTGAAGATCGTCGACGCGGGCTGCGACCAGTTCGGCGGCGAGAGCCGGCCGGAGCTCGTGGTCGAGGCGGTCGAGAAGGGGCTGGTGAGCGTCGACCGGATCGACGTGTCCGTACGCCGGTTGCTGCGGGAGAAGTTCCGGCTCGGCCTGTTCGACGACCCGTTCGTGGACGTCGACGCGGTGGCGGGCGTCGTCGGCAGGCCGGCCTTCGTCGCGCGCGGTGAGGACGTGCAGCGGCGTTCGGTCACCGTGCTGACCAACCAGGAGCAGATTCTCCCGCTGCGCAAGGGAATCCGGCTGTACGTCGAGGGGATCGACGCCGAGGTCGTGGCGCCGTTCGCGACGGTGGTCGACACGCCGGCTGAGGCGGACGTGGCGTTGCTCCGGTTGGGTACGCCGTTCGAGCCACGTCCGGGTGGGTTCGAGGCGATGTTCCACGCGGGGTCGCTGGAGTTCGACGAGGCCGAGAAGGCCCGCCAAGCGGCCGTCTACGCCTCAGTGCCGACCGTGGTGGACCTCCACCTCGAACGCGCCGCGGTGATCCCGGAGATCGCCGACCAGGCCGCGGCCGTCGTCGCCACCTACGGCACGAACGCGCGGGCGCTGCTCGACGTGCTCTTCGGCGACGTCAGGCCGGAGGGCCGGCTGCCGTTCGACCTGCCCTCGTCGACGCGGGCGGTGGAGGACAGCCGCAGCGACGTACCGTTCGACACCGCTGAGCCACTGTTCAGGTTCGGCCACGGACTGACCCTCTGACCCGCGTTGACGACGGGTTGATGGCGGGGGCTCTATCCTGACTGCCGGCAATCTGGGGGAGAGGCTATGACGGCGGACCAGTCGACGCACAGCGGTGGTGAAACGCCGGAGCTCGTGCGCGGTCGAGCGGTCTCGTTGGCGGAGTACCTCCTGGCAGTACGCGCGCAGATCGAGAAGCCCACCCGGGCGGTCCCGTCGGCGCACGCGTTCTGGCAGGCCGACCTTCCCACGCATCCTCTGGTCCAGCTCGGCCGTGGATCGGAGGATGCGGACTGGTTGCGGGTCGGGATGCCCGCACTCCCGGAGCCTCCGAAGGTTCCCCGTGATCTGCGGCCGTTCGTCGCGGATCAGCACGCGGACGTCGAGCCGGAACTCGACCGCGACGCCCTCACCGAGGACCACGACCTCGAGGTCATCAGATCCCGGTTCGGGTGGTGGCGGGACAACGAGTGGCGGCGTTGGGCCGACGAGGCGACCACGATCGAGCGTGTACGCGAGCTCCATCGCACCCTCTTCGACCTGCAGCACCTGCTGGACATGCAGACCGCGACCGAGGAGCTCGTCTGGGGCCACGGGATCCTGGAGCTGCGGGTCGGGGAACACCGCGTCCGTTATCCGCTGGTGGCGAGCCCGGTCACGATCGAGTACGACCCGGAGCAGCCCGCCGTCAGCGTCGTACCGTCCGGCCCGGCCCGGTTGCAGGTGGATCCGCTGAGCGGAATGCCGGAGCAGCATCTTCGCCATCTCCTCGACCTGGCGCAGCCTGGTGGGCTGGTCGAGGTCGACGTATGGGACGAGCTGGAACGCCGTGAGCTGTTCGAGCGCGCGATGAGCCGGATGGGCCTGGATCCTGTCATCCGTGAGGCGGGGGCACCCGACCCTGGCGTACCCCACATCCACGACACGGGTGTGTTGTTCGTACGTCCCCGTCAGCGGTTGCTGCGTCGCTTCCTCGAGGCGTTCAGGGACCGGCTGCTGGACGGGAGCACCGAGACGATCGGCTCGCTCGCGTCCGTCCTGGCACACGAGCCCAGCCGACTGCAGATGCCCGCGGACCGGCCGGAGGCATGGCGAGCGGTCGGTGAGCGGCTGCTGATGCCACTTCCGACGAACGAGGCGCAGGAGTCGATCGCGCGCCGACTCGCGATGCACCGGAGCGTCGCGGTGCAGGGCCCGCCGGGGACCGGCAAGACGCACACCATCCGTAACCTGATCTGCCATCTGATGGCGAACGGCAAGCGCGTGCTGGTGGTGGCGCAGAAGGAGGACCCGCTGCGGGTCCTTCGGGACGGGCTGCCGGAGGAGGTCCAGGCGCTGTGCCTGGCGGTCCTCGGCCGGTCCAGTGACCAGCTCACCCAGCTTCAGCTCGCCGCGCGGGAGCTGTCCGACCGTGCGTCCACGCTCGACCAGCATGCCGCCCAGCTCGAGCGGGACCGGCTGGTGAAGAGCCTGGAGCAGGCCGAACGCGACCTCGGCCAGGCGCTGAACGGCCTGCGGACGATCGCCGAGGGCGAGTCCGCGACCTTCGAGATAGACGGGGTGGAGCTGGGGGCGAGGGAGGTCGGAACCTGGCTGGCCGGAGACGCCGCGGCGTACGGAGACATCCCCGACGCGGTGTCGCCGGATACGCCCGCCCCGCTCACCGGCGAGGAGTTCACCACCCTGCTGGACTCGGCCGGGTCGCTGGCGAAGGAGGACCGTCGTCAGGCGCTCCGCGAGCTCCCCGTCGCGGCAGACCTGCCCTCGGCGGACGCGGCGAGACGCGACCGTGTCCGGCTGGCGGAGGCGGTCGAGGTGGTCCGCCGGCTGTCCGAGCAGCGAGTCGACATCGGTGCCGTCCGAGCTGCCGGCCAACCGTCGGTGGAAGAGTTGCGCGCCGACGTGGAGGAGGCCGCCCGGCTCCTCGCCGCCCGGGAAGGCAGCTGGACCGAGCGGCTTTCCAACCTCGTCTCCGAAGCGCACTGGGAACAGTCGTGGCAGGACCACCAGGCGGCGTGCCAGACGCTCCTCGACGACCTGATGGGGATCCGGCGGGTCATCGGTGTGCACGAGGTGGCCATCGCTGAGCGGCAGCACGCCGAGATCTGGCAGCTTCCGGACCGGCTGCGCGAGCTCCGCGGGCGCCTGGCGGACGGCAGGCCACCGAAGAAGCTGTTCCACTCCGCGCAGTACAAACTGGCCGAGGACTGCCGCGTCGACGGCCGGCCACTCCGAACGCCGGAGGAGGTCGATGTTGTACTGGCCCACCTCGATCGGGATCGGTTGCGGCAGGAGCTTCGTAGCCGGTGGACCGAGTGGATGCAGCGCCTGGACGGGCCCGTGCCGGACCCGTCGACGGAGCCGGAGATGTGGGCAGGAACGCTTGCCACGCAGGCGAGCGAGGCGACGAACTGGAACAGCCAGGCCTGGCCGGCGCTCCGGTCGAGGATCGTCCAGCTGAGTCGGTCGGTACCGACGACCGTGGACTCCGCCGCACTCGGGGCCATCGCGGCCTTCCTCGGGGACTGCCGGGAGGTCTTCGTCAACGACCGGTTGTCAGCCGAGGAACGCGGGGTGGCGAGCTACCTGCAGCGCGGAGCTGCCACGGACAACGCGAGCGACCTGTGGCGCGTACTCGATCTGGCCTGGAACGACCAGGACCTGCCGCGTTGGGACGCCGCGGTCGATGAGGTGCGCCGGCTCGCAGCGCTGCGGCCCGACGTGCAGCGCTACGAGCAGTTGCGTTCCCGGCTCGCGGCGGTCGCGCCGAGCTGGGCAGCCGAGATCGACTCCGGTACGGCCGCGGCACTGCGGGGATCCGGCGCGGACTGTCTGCGGCGATGGGGATGGCGGCAGACGCAGACCTGGTTCGACGCAGCCGTGGGAAGCGTCGATCCGGACAGCCTCGGCCGGCGGGTCGAGCAGGCCCGTGAACGCATTCGCCGGCTGACGCAGGACGTGGTCGTCGCGTCCGCGTGGCTGGAGGTGTCCCGGGCTCTGGACGACCGCCGCCGGGCGGCACTCGCCGACTGGGCGACCTCGCTGCGCAAGATCGGTAAGGGCACGGGCAAGAACGCCGCGATGTGGCAGGCACACGCGCAGTCGGCCATGTCCCAGGCGGTGGACGCGGTTCCCGTGTGGGTGATGACGGTCGACCGGGCCATCGAGCAGTTCGCGAACGGCGCGAAGTTCGACGTCGTCATCGTCGACGAGGCGTCGCAGGCCGACATGTTCGCGTTGCCGGTGCTCAGTCTCGGGTCGCGGGCCGTCGTCGTGGGTGACGACCAGCAGATCGGTCCCCAGCTGCCGTTCGTCGGCGGTGTGATGGGGCTGATCAACGCACACCTGCGGGACGTGCCGTCGGCAGAGCACTTCGACAACGAGTCGAGCCTCTACGACCACGCCGTACGCCGGTCACCGCAGCGGATTTTGCTGACCGAGCACTTCCGTTGCGTGCCGGCGATCATCGACTTCTCCAGCCGTACGTACTACGACGGCGCGATCGAGCCGCTGCGCAGTGACGTCCCCGCCGGCATCGGCGATCCGGTCAACGCGGTCCACGTACCGGAAGGGATCCGGCAGACGGTCGCGAAGTTCGGCGAGGTGAACGTTCCTGAGGCTGAGGCCCTGGTCGAACGACTCGCCGCGATCGTGGCGGACCCGGCGTACCGCGGCCAGACGATCGGTGTGATCAGTCTGCTGAGCACCAGCGGGCAGGCGCTCTACCTCCTGGACCGGATCCGGGAAGCCATCGGCGCCGAGGAGATGGCGCGACGTGACCTGCGGGTCGGTGACTCCTACACCTTCCAGGGAGACGAACGAGACGTCGTCCTGATCTCGACGGTGGTGTCGGTGCACAACGGCGCGGTGGCAGCGTTCACCAGGCGGGACTTCCACCGCAGGGTCAACGTCGCCGCCTCGCGGGCGAAGAACCAGCTGTGGGTGTTCCACTCCATCGAACCGTCCGACCTGCGAAGCGACGATGCCCGCGCGCTTCTGCTCGACTACTGCCGCAACGTCGACGTCGCCGAGGCCGCCTACGAGGATCTCGAGGCGCGATGCGAGAGCGACTTCGAGCGGGCGGTGCTCCGCCCCATGTTGTTGCGCGGCTACCGGCCACAACCGCAGTTCCGCATCGGGCGCAACCGGATCGACTTCGTTCTCCCGGCGCCGGGTGGCAGACGGCTGGCCATCGAGTGCGACGGCGACCCCTACCACGGGCCCGACCAGTGGGAAGCCGACATCAGGCGGCAGGCGGTCCTGGAACGCGTCGGCAACTGCGTCTTCGTCCGGATCAGAGGGAGCGTCTTCGCCCGCGATCCGAACGCGGCCCTGGAGCCTCTCTGGCAGCGGATCGAGGAACTGAGGATCAAGCCCACCGTGTCGGAGGACGAGCCCTCTGCCGGTGCGGGTGTCCTGCGCGGGGCGAGCATCATCCCGGCGGTTGCCGACGCGCCGACGGACGATCCGACCTACGGCGATGTGAGCGAGCCGGAGCCGACCGGCTCGGAGATCGCGGAGTCGGAGTCGGAGTCGGAGTCGGAGTCGGAGTGGGAGTCGGAGTCGGAGTCGGCCGGAGGTCGCCACCGCGGTGAGCCGGAGCCGGAGCCGGCGGCCGAATTGGCAGAAGAGTCGTCCGTTCAGCAGGTTGCGCCGGACTCGGCCGAGCCATCGCCTGAGGTCCTTTCCCCCGCTGTCGAGGATCAGCCGTCGACCGGGAGTCAACCTGCAGCGCCGTTCCACGACGTCCCTGCGGGGTTCAGGAATGTCGCCTGGTTGCGGCCGGAAGAAGCCGAGTCCGCCCTCCACGCGTACAGCGGTCGCGGTGACGTGCCGATCTGGAAGAACCACAAGGTGACCGGGTGGGCCAGGTACCACGCGCCTGATGCAGAGCTTGCGCGGAAGTACCGCGCCAATGTCCTTGTCGAGAGGTTGGGTGCAGCGGGGCCGCGCATCGTCTGCTGGGTTCGGGAGTACGAAGCCAAGGCGGTGGTCGAGGCGGTACACCTCAGGCGTGACGTTCCGTTCGATGGTGCTGTTGGCTGCCGCCCCGGTCTGGTGCAGTACTTCCCGCCCGACTCGGACTCGGCCACTCGCTTCCGCAGCGTAACCCGACTCCTGCGTGCCCGTGCTGGGGGATGGGACAGGCTCGAGGACGGCGGTCCGGGCGATCCCGATGACACGGCGCGACCTGCGGAGTCCGGTCGCACCAGCCCGCCGCTTCAACCCGGTTACGCCATCTCGCTGTACACGCGCGGTGAACTCCAGGCACTCATCCGGTGGGTGCTCGCAGATGGGCAGCATCGCTCGTACGAGGAACTCGTCGCCACCGCTGCAGATGTTCTGAACAGTCCAAGCCGACGCGAACAGGTCGAGGGCAGCCTGCATTCGGCGGTTCGCGCGGTCGACAGGGGCAACCAGAAACCCCTTGAGGAGAAAGACAACGGCAGTCAGTCTGTGGCTGCAACGACAAGCGAGGTGCGCACCTGGGCACGCCGCAACGGACTGGCCGTCAGCGACCGCGGCCGCCTGTCCGAACACGTCATCGCGGCCTACAACCGAAAGCATCCGGACCGGCCGTTCGCCGGCTGAGGCGGGAGCTCACGAACGTGTGGGACACCTCGCCGATGAGCTCCCCATTCGAGCCCGGTGTTCTCACTGGCTGCGGCGCAGGGTCTGTTCCAGGGTGTACCGGTCGCCGCGATACAGCGAGCAGGCCAGCTCGACCGCACGCCCCCGTACGTCATAGGTCACCCGCTCCACCAACAGCGCAGGGGTCAGCGCGGGGACCTCGAGCAGCGCCGCCTGCGCGTTGTCGACGACGGTCGCCCGCACCTGCTGCTGGGTGCGGTCGAGCGTGATCGAATACCGCGCGAGTAGCGTCTCGTACAGCGAATCCTCCAGCGGGGTTGCCAGCAGGCCGGGCACCAGCCTCGCCAGCAACCACACCTCCTCCAGGCACATCGGCACCGAGCCGGCCGACCGGAGTCGCAGCAGATGCACCAGCGGCTCACCCGGACTCACGCCGAGCAGCCAGCTCTCCCGCGCACCGGCCACCGTCTCCTCGGCCTTCAGCAGCTTCGCGCCAGGAGTGAGCCCGCGGGAACGCATGTCGTCGCTGAACGAAGTCAGCAACTCCCGCTTGCGGATCGCCGGCTCGGCGACATAGGTGCCGGATCCCTGAATCCGGTAGACCTCACCTTCGTCCACCAGTTGCTCGACCGCCCTGCGGACGGTCAGCCGGCTCACTCCCAGCTCGTCGGACAACCTCCGCTCCGTCGGCAACTTCTGGTGCGGCTCGAGGTTGTCCCGGATCAGTTCGAGCAGGTGTATGCGCACCACGGCGTGTTTCGGCGAAGCCGACACCGCAGGTGTCGTCATCCATGCGGACCGGCCGAGGCGGTCGCCTCCGCCAGTACGGCGATCGCGCGGGCACCGTCGGTCGGCGTGACGCGCGGCTGAGCTGTCCCGGCGACACAGCTCAGGAAGTGCCTGGCCTGCCGGGTGAACCGATCCTCGCCGGTGACCTCTACGACCGACTCGTTCCCGTCGACGTCGACCTCGGTCAACCTCATCGTGGCGTAGTCCAGGTGCAGCCGTCCGTGGGTGCCGGACACCGTGACGACTGCCTCCCCGGGTGCGGTACGCCAGCTGGCCTCGATCACCCCGAGCACGCCGTCCGTCGACTGCAACGACAGCACCGCGCTGTCCTCGACCTCCAGCGCCGGGCCGCGCGAGGTGGCGGTGGTCGCCGTCAGCGCGCGCACCTGGTCGATCTCTCCGAACAGGTAGCGGATCAGATCGATCGAGTGCACGCAGGTGTCCATCAGTACGCCGCCACCGGAGATCGCCGGCCGGGAGAACCAGGACGACTCCACTCCGTCGAGCGGCCCGGAGAACCGGTTCCGGAAGGTGAGTGCGGTGCCGATCCGCCCGTCTGCGATGGCGGCCTTCATTGCTTCGATCTCGGGCTGGAACCGGTGACAGAACCCGACCGTGAGCAAGGTCCGGTTGACATGGGCGGCCTCGACCATCAGCGCGCACTCGTCGACCGTACGAGCCATCGGCTTCTCGCACAGGACCGCGACCTTCGCCTCCAGTGCCTGCACCGCGAGGACCTGGTGGGTGGATGGTGGCGTGCACACGCTGATTGCATCCAGGTCGGCATCCGCGAGCATCGCGGCGATGTCGGTGTACGCGGTCGCGCCGAACTCCGCGGCAACTGCCTCGATCGCGGCCGCATCGACGTCGGCGACCGCGACGGGATCCACGCCGGCCCGGCGGTAGGCGTTCAGGTGGGCACGGCCGATGCTGCCGGTTCCGACCACACCGATCCGTGGCTGTTGGACGCTCATGCGGTCCCTCCAGGCATCACGTCGGACAGGCGGACCGCGTCGCCAGTGGTGGCCGAGCGTTGTCCGGCCGCCAGGATCGCGAGCACCTCCAGGGTCGCCTGCCGGTCGATCGGAGCTGTCCCGGTCCGGGCCATTCCCACCGCAGCCGACATGGTGTTGGCGTAGAACGACTGGTAGTCGGCCACTTCGGTCTGTACGACTCCCTGCGGTCCGTACCCGGTGAGGTGGAAACCGGTATTGGCGTCTCGCAGGGTGCCGATGACCACCCGTGGCCCGGAGTCGTCCTCGATCACGGTGATGTCGCGATCGCTGCCGGCGAACTGCCGCACCTGCTTCGCCCCGGGCCCGCGGACGGCGAGCGCGGCCTCGACCGCGTGGACGCCGTAGTTGAACCAG
Organism: Actinopolymorpha cephalotaxi; assembly: GCF_013408535.1. NCBI lineage: Bacteria > Bacillati > Actinomycetota > Actinomycetes > Propionibacteriales > Actinopolymorphaceae > Actinopolymorpha > Actinopolymorpha cephalotaxi. Next base: position 4,686,270 of record NZ_JACBZA010000001.1, on the reverse strand, counting down.
TCGCCGGGCCCGACGCTGACCAACGTGCTGAGCTCCTCGCCGCCGTCCTGGCGGAAGACATCGAGTTCGGGTGCGAAGCGGAGGGCCGAACAGCTCATCAGCGGAGTGTCGTTCCGCTCGGCCAGGTCGAACAGCCCGACAGCATCCTCCACGGTGAGCGCCATCGGCTTGTCGACGTACGTCGCCACACCGGCCTCGAGGAAGGGCCGCGCCAGCTCAGCATGCAGCGCCCCGCCGTCCAGATCGTCCAGGATCAGCGCCAGGTCGACGGCGCCGATCAGGTCGGCAACCTCCGTCGCCACCTGGTCGATCCGGTACGCCGCCGCGAGTTCGGCCGCCGAGGAGTGCATCCCCGACAACCCCTCCTTGCCGCTGCTCCACACGCCGACGACGCGCGCGCCCTCGACACGTGGCGGGCGACCGTCCACCCCGTTCAGCAGTCCGGCGAAGACACCGGCGTGGGAGGTGTTGGTGCCCACGATGCCGACACGAATCATCGATTGATTCCTTTCTGAGCAGAGTCACTTGATGCCGGTGACGCTGATCCCCTGGACGAAGTAGCGCTGCGCCACCATGAAGATCGCCAGCGCGGGAAGGGTGAAGACCAGGCAGGCCGCCATCAGCGGACCCCACGCGACACCGTGCTCACCGAAGAAGTTGTAGAGGCCGATGGAGAGCGTGTAGTTCTCCTGGCTGTTGAGATAGATCAACGGCAGCAGGAAGTCCGTCCACGTCGCGACGAACTGGAAGACGGCCACCGTCGCGATCGCGGCCTTCGCCTGCGGCAGGATCAACTGCAGATACACCCGGAACTCCGAGGCACCGTCGATGAGCCCGGCCTCCCGGAGCGAGTCGGGCACACCGGTGAAGAACTGCCGCAGCAGGAAGATGTAGAACGGCGAGCCGAAGAACGCCGGAATGATCAACGGCCACAGGGTTCCGACCGCGCCGAGGCGATCCCACAACAGGTACAGCGGGATGAAGGTCACCTGGGCGGGCAGCATCATCGTGGCGAGCACTGTGCCGAAGACCGTGCTGCGGCCCCGCCAGTGCAGTTTCGCCAGCCCGTACGCCACCAGCGGGCAGGAGATGAGCGTTCCGGCGACGTTGACAACGACCAGCAGAACGGTGTTGGCCAGGTACCGCAGGAACGGCATCGCCTGGACCGCTTCGGCGAAGTTGCCCAGCACCCAGTGGTCCGGCAGCAACCTCGGCGGCACCCGGAAGATGTCGCCACTGGTCTTGAACGCCGTCGTGATCATCACCAGGAACGGCGCCAGGAAGGCCAGGCTGATGAGGATCAGGATCAGGTGATGGGTCAGCCGCCGGCCCAGATACTGCCGACGCGGCCGGAGGACCGGCCCGGTGCCGGACGCCGTCGCCGGCCGGTCCGCTCGCAGCACGTCACTCGCTGCCATAGTGCACCCACCGCCTCGAGGTCAGCAGGATGAGCGACGTCAGCAGACCGATGACCAGGAAGAGGATCCAGGCCATCGCGGCGGCCTGGCCCATCTTGAGGAAGACGAACGCGTTGTGGAACAGGTGCATCGTGTACGTCAGCAAGGAGTCTCCCGGGCCACCGTTGGCCGCGTTGCCTCTGCTCTGGGTCAGGAGGTACGTCGGGGCGAAGATCTGCAGCGCGGCGATCACGCCCATGACGAGCTGGAACAGCGTCACGGGGGTGAGTGCGGGCCAGGTGACGTACCAGAACCGCTGCCAGCCATTCGCACCGTCGACGGCCGCGGCCTCGTACAACTGCTGTGGCACCTGTTTCAGGGCCGCCAGGTAGATCACGGCGGTGGCGCCGATGCCCCACCAGGTGATGAGGAGCACCGCTGGTTTGGTCCAGACCGGATCGGCCAGCCAGTTCGGCTGCGGCAGCCCGATCCGGCCGATGACCTGGTTGAGGTATCCGTACTGCGCGTTGAAGACCCAGCGCCACAGATAGCTGGCCGTCACCACCGGCACGATCGCCGGAAGGTAGACGATCGCGCGGTACAGCGGCTGCCCCCTGACGGGGAAGTTCAGCGCCAGGGCGACCAGCAGCGCGAACGCCAGTCCGAGGGGTACGCCGATGACGGCGAGATAGGCGGTGTTGAAGACCGACCCCAGGAACTTCGGGTCCTTCACCAGGGTCGCGTAGTTGTCCAACCCCACCCAGCGCGGTGACTGGAAGAGGTTGAACTCGGTGAAGCTGTAGTAGAGCGACACCAGGATCGGGCCGGCCATGAAGACGACGAGTCCGATGATCCACGGCGAGGAGAACGCGAACCCGGCCAGCGCGGGCCGCCGCCGGCCCGGCGTGCGCCGGGCGAGAGTGGCCTCAGCCATAGCTCTTGGCCGCCTTGGCGACATCCGCGTAGGCCTGCGCCGGGGTCTTGGTCAGCCTGGTGATCTTGTCGTCGGCGGTGGCCAGGTCGGCGGTGTACTGCGCCAGGCTCGGCTCGCTCGGGATCGAGGTCGCGTTCTTGCTGGCCAGCAGGTCGAGGAAGAGGTCGAAGTTCTCGATCGACGTGTACGCCGGGTCCTTCAGGAGCGACGTGCGCGCCGGCAGGTTCGACAGCGCCTTGGTGAAGGACAGCATCGCCTCCTTCGACACGAGGTACTTCATGAACTCCCAGGCCTCGTCCGGGTGCTGGCTGTTGCTCGGGATGAAGAACGTCCCCGGCGCGACCAGGTTGGTCTTGGCCAGCTCCGGCTTGTCGTCGGGATACGGCACCGGAACGACGCCCCACTCCAGGTCGGGCGCGAAGTTCTTGATGAACGACGGCTGCCACTCGCCGTCGACGACCATCGCCAACTTGCCCTGGTAGAAGGGGTTCTGCGGCGACTGGTAGTCACCGAAGCCGGACACGAACCGCTCGATCTCCTTGATGCCGTACTTCTTGATGACACTGTCGACGTAGAAGTTCGCGCCGGCGATGTTGCCCGGGTTCTCGGGCGTCGGCTTCCCCTTGTCGTACCACCTGCCCCCATGGGTGACGCCCAGCAGCCGGTAGTCGGCTCCCGCACCGCTGGCGCCGGCCAGCCCGAGCTGCGTCAACCGTCCCTTGCTGTCGGTCCTGGTCAGCTTGCCGATCGCCTCGGCCCACTCGCTGGTCGTGGTCGGCGGCTTCTGCACACCAGCCTCGGCGAACAGTTTCTTGTTGTAGAAAAGGGCGGAGTTGTTGACCGCGATCGGCAGTTGGTAGACCTGATCCTTGTACCGGCACTGCGCCATCGAGGAGTCGGTGAAGTCACCGAGGTCGAACGAGTCCTTCTTGATGTAGTCGTCGAGCGACTTGATGACGCCCTTCTCCGCCCAGGCGCCGGTGGCGCTCCCGAAGTTGTCGGAGATGTCGAAGGCGCCCTTGCTCCCGGTCATCGCGGCGAGCTGAGCCTGCGCGTCCGGGTTCGACACCCCTTTGACGGTGATCTTGGACTGGCTCTTGTTGAACTTGCCGATCACCTTCTCCAGCGCCTTCGCCTCCTGCCCGGTCCACAGGTAGGAGAACCGCAGCGTGACCTTCCCGCCGGAGGACGAGGAGCCCTTGGAGCACGCGGCCAGCCCGCCGAGACCTGCCGCGGCGATGCCCATCCCGACGAAGCGCCGCCGGGAGAGATGACCTGGTCCAGACATGGGGAAACCTTCCGAGAGTTCGGCTGTGATGACGTCGGTACGTGGACGGCCTGCCTCGCCGGCGTCAGAGTGTGGTCCGTACCAATAGAGCGTCGACGCCGGTGAGAACTCCCCGGCCGGTCCCGACCATTCGACCTCTTTGACGAACGGTGGTATCTACCAATTCGGCCGATTGTGGATGATCAGTCCATGGCTGGTCAAGGGCCCCGCCCGAGGTTGGCCCGGTCCTCGCCCCGTACGGGGCGAGTGCGCGCGAAACCTGCTCGACGTGCCAGGGCGGGTCGCCGATGATGGTCCGACCCGGATCACGCGGGCTGACAGCGGGAGCCGACAGCGGAGAAGCGAGGGAACCCCGGCATGACGACCAGAATCGTGCTCGACTGCGACACGGGCACCGACGACGCGGTTGCCATCATGCTCGCGGCACTGCACCCGGACCTCGACCTGCTGGCCGTGTCGACCGTGAACGGCAACGTCGCACTGCCCAACACGACGGAGAACACGCTGCGGGTGCTGGACCACATCGGCGCCGCGGTGCCTGTGCATGCCGGCGCGGCGCGGCCGTTCGTGCGGCCGGACTTCCCCATCCCACGCGACGTCCTGAACGCGGGCAACCCCGACTTCCAGGTCGCCCACCTCGACCTGCCGCCGTCGGTCACGCCGGTCCAGGACAGTTCGGCCGTACGCATGCTCGTCGACACGTTCTCGGATCCCGCCAACGCCGACGTGGTTCTGGTCGTGACCGGACCGTTGACCAACGTCGCGCTCGCGCTCATCGCCGAACCCCGGCTGGCATCCCGGATCCACAGCCTCGTGCTCATGGGCGGGGCCGCCCGGGTGAGCGGCAACGTCACCGCGACGGCGGAGTTCAACCTCTGGGTCGACCCCGAAGCGGCGCGCACCGTGTTCTCCGCCGGCCTCCGCGAGATCGTGGTCGTCCCGTTGGACGCGACCCACAGCGCATCCATGACACTGGCGGACTGCGACGCGTTCGACGCTCTGGGTACGACCGCGGGCTCCACGGCGGCGGCGATGCTCCGGCATCGCATCAGGCAGGATCAGACGCCGGACAGCCACAAGAGCCAAGCGTCGGCACCGTTGCACGACCCGCTGTGCATCGCCTATCTGCTCCGTCCCGAGGTCGTCACTTCGTCGGGCCGCCATCCGGTGTCGGTCGAGACGACCGGCGAGCAGACGCTGGGCCAGTTGGTCGTCGACACGCGCCCGTGGACACCGGAGCCGGCGAACGCAACCGTGGCCTTCGCCGCCTCAGCCCCGGTGTTTCGCGAGGTGCTCCTCGAGGCGTTCGCTCCGGGCCCGGCAAGAAGTACGAGCGCCCCCTAGCGCCGGAGCTACCGGCGCGCAGGAGGCTTCATGCCGGGGGCCGACGGCTCGAATGCCGACAGGAGAGTCGCGCTGATGTAGCGGGGAGCCGCCTCGGGGGTGAGCCGTCCGGCGGCGATCTCGTCGGCGGCGCCGTGGATGATGACGTGCGTGGTGGCGAGGAGCCAGCTCACCGGCAGGTCGGTGCGGAACGCGCCCTCTCGCTGCCCGCGTTCGAGCAGGTCTCGCACGCGCGTTTCGGCCTTGTGGTGGAGTTCGCGGATCCGGGCCGGCGGCAGTTCTTTCTGTGCCGCCGCGAGCAGTGCACGTGACTGGTCGACCAGTGTCCAACTGGAGTCGATCAGTGCGACGAAGGCGTCGTGCGGGTCACGGTCCAGGTCGACCTGGCCGAGGACCTCCTCGCCCCGCTTGAGCCTGTCGACGAGGGCTGCTTCCACGAGTTCGGCACGGGTCTTGAAGTGCCCGTAGAGCGTCATGCGCCCGACTCCGGCCGCGGCCGCGATGTCGGCCACCGAGGCGTCGGAGTCGTTCCGGAGTGATTCGACGGTCGCGTGGATGATCGCCGTGCGGTTGCGCTGCGCGTCCGCGCGTACGTTCTTCGCGCCGCGCCGCCGTTCGGGGGCCGAAGACGCGCCGCCCCTGGACGTACCGCGCTTCGGCGTGCCTGCCCGCTGTCTTGCCGGCATCTTCCTCACTCCGGAAATCGTACTTGCATGTTTGAGTTACTCTAGCGCCTGTAACTCGTACACACGTGCTTGACTTATGGAGAGGGAGGGGTCATGAGCAGCTACCCCAGGCGCTGGCAGGTGCTGGCGTTGCTCGGGATCGCGCAGTTCATGCTGATCCTGGACGTGACGGTGGTGGCGATCTCGCTGCCGCTGATGGGAGCCGAGCTGGGGCTGGATCGGCAGGCGCTGACCTGGGTGGTCAGCGCGTACACGCTGACCTTCGGCGGCCTGATGCTGCTGGGTGGGCGGATCGCCGACCTGATCGGGCCGCGGACGATGGTGCTGCTCGGCCTGGCCGTGTTCACGGTCGCGTCGTTCGCCACCGGCGCCGCGCAGACCGACGTGATGGTGCTGGCCGGCCGCGTCGGACAGGGCCTCGGTGCGGCGATGCTCTCGCCGTCCGCGTTGTCGGTGGTGGTGCGGATGTTCGACGGCGAGGAACGAAACCGCGCGCTGGGCATCTGGTCTGCTCTCGGCGGCGGTGGCGCCGCGGTGGGAGTGCTCGTCGGCGGACTGCTGGCCGCCGGTCCCGGCTGGTCGTGGGTGTTCTTCGTCAACGTCCCCATCGGCCTTGCGGTGTTCGTCGTCCTCGCGCGGGTGCTCCCCGCACTCCCGGCGGCGCAGGCCGGTCGGAGAAGGAGCGCCGACGTGCTCGGGGCGCTGCTGGTGACGGCCGCGACAGGATCGGTGATCTACGCGATGATCGGCGCCGGGGAGGCCGGGTGGCTGGCCCCGCGCACCTGGATCCTGTTCGCCGTGGGTGTCGGGCTCTACCTGTTGTTCGGCTGGCGGCAGCGGACGGCGGCAGCTCCGTTGATGGACCTCGGCCTGCTGTTCCGGCGTCCGGTCGTCGCGGGCACGTTCGTGATCGCGATCGGTACGGCGCTGATGGTGGCGGTGTTCTTCCTCGGCTCGTTCTACCTGCAAGGACATGCGCGGCTCGGGCCGCTCGTCACCGGGCTGCTGTTCCTGCCGGTCGCGGTGGCGACGATGGTCGGCGCGCAGGCCGGCGGACGGATCATCGGACAGGTCGGCGGCCGCACCCTCGCGATGGTCGGCCTGGCCGTCGCCGCGGTCGGCCTGGCGGTGCCGGCATTCACACCCACCACGATCGGTGTGGTGATCGGGGTCAGCGTCGGCGCTGCCGGAATCGGCAGCCTGTTCGTGGTCGCCTCGGCGACCGCGCTCGGGCAGGTCGCTCCGCACGAGGCCGGCGTGGCCTCGGGAATCGTGAGTACGTTCCATGAGTTCGGCGCGTCGATCGGAGCCGCGGTGACCTCCAGCGTCGCGGCAGCGAGCCTGGCCACCCAGGCCGTGGGCGGTTACACCACCGCGTTCGCCGTCGCGGCCGGCGCCGCGCTGGTGGGGGCGATCGTCTCCGGCGGGCTCATTCCGGGACGGCGGCCCGCGCCGGAGGCCGTGACGATGCCGGTGCACTGACCGAGCGACCCGCATGAATTACCGCAGCTCGATCGCCACATTTCGCCCTGGTCGGCCAGTGATTCATGCCGCACGGGTCGCTCGCGGGAGACATTAACCGGCAGCAATGTCGATGCCCCTGCGCCGACCACGCCTATAGAATCCTTCGACGCGAGTCGAATGCCAGACCTCTCGTCAAGCCCCACTTGACGAGAGGTCTGGCATGGGTGAGGACGCCGACGCCTACCGACCAACGGAGCTCGCGGGAAGGGCCGGACAGTGACAGAGATGATTCGTGCCGCCGGCTTGGTGAAGCGGTACAAGAACGTCGAGGCGCTGGCCGGCCTCGACCTGACCGTTCCCGAGGGGCGGGTGCTGGCGTTGCTGGGGCCGAACGGCGCCGGCAAGACGACCGCCGTCCGCATCCTGGCCACGCTGCTGGACGCGGACGAGGGGACCGCCGAGGTCGCCGGAGTCGACGTACGCAAGGACCCTGACGGCGTGCGCTCGCGGATCGGACTGTCCGGACAGTACGCCGCCGTCGACGAATACCTCACCGGCTACGAGAACCTCGAGATGGTCGGCCGGCTCTACGGACTCGGCAAGGCGAAGTCCGGCCGCCGGGCGAGGGAGTTGCTGGAGCAGTTCGACCTGGCCGACGCCGGAGACCGGCCGTCGAAGACCTACTCGGGCGGGATGCGGCGGCGCCTGGACCTGGCCGGCGCGCTGGTCGCGGAGCCGCCCGTACTCATCCTCGACGAACCCACCACCGGGCTGGACGTCCGCGCCCGGCAGCAGATGTGGGACGTCATCCGCAGCCTGGTCGACGCGGGCTCGACGCTGCTCCTCACCACGCAGTACCTCGAGGAGGCCGACCGCCTCGCCCACGACATCCTCGTCATCGACCACGGCCGGGCCATCGCGCACGGCAGCGCCGACGAGCTGAAGGCACAGGTCGGCGGCGAACGGATCGAACTCATGCTCGCCGACGCCTCCGACCGGTCCCGGGCCTGCGAGGCGCTGGCCGCGGTCGCCGTCGGTGAAGTGCAGATCGACGACAACGGCCGTGCCCTCACCGTCGCGGTGGCCGGCGGCGCGCCGGCGTTGCGGCGGGTGCTCGAGGACCTCGAGTCCGCCAACGTGGGAATCCTCGACGTCGGCCTGCGCCGGCCGACCCTCGACGACGTGTTCCTGAGCCTCACCGGGCACGCGGCCGAGGAGGAGGCGGCGGAGTCCGCGAGTTCCACCGGCTCCGACGGGCCCGATCGAAGCAAGCAACCACGAGAGGTGGCGCGATGAGCACCGGACCCGTCGGAGCGGTCGTGGACGGGTGGATCGTCGCCCGCCGCAACCTGATCAAGATCAAGCGCGTTCCCGACATTCTGGTGTTCGTACTGATCTCGCCGATCATGTTCGTGCTGCTGTTCGCCTTCGTCTTCGGCGGTGCCATCGATCCGGGCGGCGCGGTGCCCTACCGCGAGTTCCTGATCGGCGGCATCTTCGCCCAGACGGTCGTGTTCGGCGCCACCTTCACCGGTGCGGGCCTGGCCGAGGACATGCAGAAGGGCATCATCGACCGGTTCCGCTCGTTGCCGATGTCGCGGTCGGCGGTGCTCACCGGGCGTACGACCTCCGACGTCGCGTACAACGTGATGTCCCTGATCATCATGGGATCCACCGGTCTGCTGATCGGCTGGCGGATCCGTGAAGGGGTTCTGAACGCGCTGTTCGCCTTTGCCCTGCTGCTGTTGTTCGCGTACGCGATCAGCTGGGTGATGGCCTACGTCGGGCTGCTGGTGCCGAGCCCGGAGGTCATCAACAACGCGTCGTTCATCGTCATCTTCCCGTTGACGTTCGTGTCCAACGCGTTCGTACCCACCGAGTCCTTCGCGAGCGGCCTGCGGGTCTTCGTGGAGTGGAACCCCGTCTCCGCGGTCACCCAGGCGTCCCGGCAGTTGTTCGGCAACGTCGACCCGCGTGGCCCGGTCCCGGACTCGTGGGCACTGCAGCACCCGGTCGTCTACACGTTGTTGTGGGTCGTGCTGATCCTGCTCGTGTTCGTGCCCCTGTCGGTACGCCAGTTCCAGCGGGCAAGCCGCCGTTGACGCCGACGGCATGGCCCCGGGCAACTCGCAGTTGCCCAACCCCGCGTGGAAGATCGACTACCACTCGGCTCTCGTATTTCGGCGGTACGGCCTGTTGAATGGTCCAGAGCAAGCGTGTCCGTCGGCCTGGAGCCCTCGATGTCCACAGCGCGGGACCTGCTGATCGTCGTCATCGACGTGATGTCCGGTCACCCTGTGGAGCCGGGCAACCTGTCGCTTGCGCTCGCGGGCGCCGAGTTGATCGACCTCCTGCAGGCGCAGGCCGTCAGGCTGGACGGCGAGCAGATCGTGCCGACCGGCCGACCGGCGCCAGGTGATCGGCTGTTGGAGGGCGCTTCCTCGTCCCTTGTCCGACAAGCGCCGTACGAGTCGGTTGACGCCTGGTTGTGGCGCAGAGGTCGCGGCCTCGCCATGGTCTACGTGTCCGGCCTGCAGACCGAAGGTGAGCTGACCCGACAACCCAGTCGTCACCGGAATCCGTTCAGGACCGGCCTCCTGGTGCTGGCCGACTCACCTGCCCGCGACGAGGCGACGGCCCGCTGGGAGTCCGAAGAACCCGTCCTCGCCGAACTCGCCATCGCCCTCGGGATCCGCGACCGGCGGACGACGCTGCCCCCAGGAGCGGTCGACGACTCCGTGGCGGCGGTGCTCGCCGCCGTGGAGGATGCCGAACACCAGTTGGAGTTGGAACGACAGCGACGAGCCATCGAGGAAGCCGCCTACGACAACGTCTGGCGAGACCCCCAGT